>NZ_LGYX01000019.1:0-116272 GCF_001264395.1 Pantoea sp. CFSAN033090
GAGTAGGGAACTGCCAGGCATTAAATAAGTGAAGAAGCCCCGCACGAAAGTGCGGGGCTTTTTTACGTCTGCAGATCGTGAAAAACTGCATCACAACATCCATTTCAGCGTTTCTCAAGCCAGTCGGCAATGAAGTCTGCAACGCTGTCCGGACGATTTATATCCAGAACTGGCACGTTCAGCGTTAATTTCTGGTCGCTGGCGACAGCGATTACCTGCTCATCAAGCAGTTCCTCGATCCCACCCTTGATCCCGGCCCGCCATAAAACAATTTTAGGTACGGGTTCATCTTTGAAGCCTTCGACCAGCACGACCTCAAGCGTAGCGTGATCCATGCGGCTGAGCAGATAAGGCAGATTAATCGACTGCTTTTCCGGCGTCTCACACATCAGCGCCCATCGCTCTGAACTGGCCACTATTACCTGACTGGCACCCGCTTTTCTGAGCAGATAGCTATCTTTGCCAGGCGTATCCACATCCATCTGATGATGGGTATGTTTAATCAATCCTGCGCGAATACCTTTATCACCGAGAATCGGTATCACCTGCTGCAATAGCGTCGTTTTCCCGGTTCCACTCCAGCCCACAATGGCAAGTATAGGTAATGACATGTCAGCCTCTGTTGTTCAGGTCATCAGGTGTGTTGATATTGCGGAAGGCGGCCTCATCATCATCCATCCGGACAGCATGACCACCGTGGTCACGCAGAAAATGCATAAGACGTCGTTCTCCAGCCTGAAGATAGTCATAAAGAGGTGCAGCCATCTCCCGATGAATCAGCGCCAGCGTCGGGTGATCGCGCGACTGTGAACGTACCCAGGCTGCCGGCGCATCTCCGCGTTGATCGACCAGTTTTTCTACGAAGTTGAGAGGTATTGCAGGCGTATCACAGGAGCAAAAAGCGGCCCATTCACCATCGATGGCGAGCAACCCACTGTAGATACCGGCCAGCGGACCGGGATAATCCTCAAAGACGTCCTGCACCACGCGACATCCGCTTAACTGATAGCGATCAATATTACGATTCGCATTAATCATGACAATGTCGACTTGTGGCCTGAGCCGTTCAAGGACATGCTGATAAAGCGGCCTGCCATCCAGCTGTACTAGCCCTTTGTCCTGACCACCCATACGGCGGCCCTGACCACCGGCCAGAATGATGCCGGTTAATATTGTCATGACTGTGCCCTCGCTGATGACGCACTGTGAAAGGAGAAATCTGAATGAAATGCCATCGTTTAAACGAGTTAATCGCGTTGCTGCAACCCGCCTGGCAAAAAGAGCCTGATCTTAATCTGGTCACATTTTTGCAGAAACTGGCTCAGGAATCTGGTTTCCGTGGCCCGTTAAGTGAATTAACCGATGATGTATTAATTTACCATCTCAAGATGCGTGACTCAGCCAGCGATGATGAGATCCCAGGCCTGAAAAAAGACTATGAAGTTGATTTCAAAACAGCACTGCTCCGCGCACGGGGTGTCATTAAACAGGACGAGTAGTGTTATCCTTGGCTGCTATTTGCAAGGGCAACTACAGGTAACATGATGAGCGACGCTGCTTTTAATTTCCAGACATTGAATCCCGACGTGTTGCTTGATGCGCTCTGGGACACAGGAATTCGCGTCGAATCGGGTCTGACAGCCCTGAACAGCTACGAGAACAGGGTTTATCAATTCAGCGACGACGAAAAACGCCGCTATGTTGCGAAGTTTTATCGCCCACAGCGCTGGCGTGCCGAACAGATTGCTGAAGAACATCAGTACGCACTTGATCTGCTGGCTGACGAAGTGCCCATCGCGGCGCCACTGCGGTTAAAGGGTGAGACACTGCACAGTCACGCTGGCTTCTTCTTTGCCGTATTCCCCAGCCTGGGCGGACGGCAATATGAGACAGACAACGAAGATCAGATGGAGTGGGTAGGCCGCTTCCTGGGCCGCATTCATCAGACCGGGCGTAAAGCGCTGTTCAGGCATCGGCCTGCCATCGGTCTGGATGAATATCTGCATGAACCCCGGCAGGTGCTGGAGCACTCTCTGTTAGTGCCTGCATCGCTTAAAGTCGCACTGCTACAGGCTATCGATAAGCTGGGAAACACGCTGCAACAACAGTGGCACACCACGTGGCAGCCGCTACGATTACATGGCGACTGCCATCCGGGTAATATCCTGTGGCGTGACGGACCGCTGTTTGTCGATCTGGATGATGCCCGTAATGGCCCGGCCGTGCAGGATCTCTGGATGCTGATCAGCGGCGATCGTCAGGAACAGCGTATTCAATGGGATATACTGCTGGAGGCGTACAGTGAGTTCAGTGATTTTGATATTAATGAATTGTCACTGATTGAACCTTTACGCGCCATGCGCATGGTTTATTATCTGGCCTGGGTTGTCCGACGCTGGCAGGATCCCGCTTTTCCGCGCGCTTTCCCCTGGATGACAGATGAAGATTTCTGGCGCAGGCAAATTTCACTCTTTACCGAGCAGGAGAAGCTGTTGCAGGAACCTCCTCTGCAGCTGACACCGCAATATTAATGACGTAGTCAGGAGAATTTTTCACGATGAAAAAAATTTGGTTTGCACTGATGGGTTTAGTGCTGGCATTCAGCGCATCTGCTGCCCAGTTCACTGAAGGTAAACAATATGTGAGTCTGCCTAAACCTGTGGCCGGCGAACCTCAGGTGATGGAGTTCTTCTCCTTCTTCTGCCCGCACTGCTATCAGTTTGAACGTATTTATCACGTCAATGACGCGGTGAAAAAGAATCTGCCTGCTGACACTAAGATGGTGAAATACCACGTCGATTTTCTCGGTGGAGAGCTGGGGCCGGTCGTGACCCAGGCCTGGGCTGTCGCGATGGCGCTGGGCGTTGAAGATAAAGTGACAGCACCGATCTTCGATGGCATTCAGAAAACGCAGACCATCACCGATCCTGCCAGTCTGAAAGAGACCTTTGTCAAAGCGGCCGGTATCTCTGCGGCGGACTATGATGCAGCCTGGAACAGCTTCGCCGTAAAAGCGCTGGTTGCGCAGCAGCAAAAAGCCGCTGCTGATGTTGATCTGCGTGGTGTGCCTGCTATTTTCGTGAATGGCAAATACATGGTTAACAACGGCGGTCTTGATACCAGCTCTATGGATAATTTCGTCGCAGACTATGCGAACGTGGTTAAATTCCTGGTAAGCCAGAAGTAATCAGCCTCACACCCCCGTTAAACGCCAGCTCTGCTGGCGTTTTTTTTATGCCTTTGAACAACGGGCCAATTTTTGTCCATCTCCAGGGCATAAATTTAATATCCACACAAGGGATCGCGCTATTAAAAATAGCGATCGGGTCACGGAAATTAAATAAGCCAATGAAATTTATGGTTTTTATTCAAGTGCCGATTATTTATTTTCCTGAAAAACAGCGCGTTATAATTTTTACGCACAAAGTTAT
Organism: Pantoea sp. CFSAN033090; assembly: GCF_001264395.1. NCBI lineage: Bacteria > Pseudomonadati > Pseudomonadota > Gammaproteobacteria > Enterobacterales > Erwiniaceae > Pantoea > Pantoea sp. CFSAN033090. The sequence continues at coordinate 3,432 of NZ_LGYX01000019.1, forward strand.
CCACAGAACGATCGTTGCGATCCTGTCCCCAAAAGCGTGAAAAACTCCAGACGTGGCACGCCTTAGTTCACCATTTCTGCCTGGTTGTGGCATCCTTATAGCCCAACTCATAGCAACGAAGACTACACAGACTTATGGCGCAAATAGCAGAAAATCCCCTGATTCTGGTCGATGGCTCATCCTACCTTTATCGCGCGTATCACGCGTTTCCGCCGCTGACCAATAGTGCAGGTGAACCCACTGGTGCCATGTACGGCGTGCTCAACATGCTGAAAAGCCTGCTGGCGCAATACAATCCGAGTCACGTTGCTGTGGTGTTCGATGCCAAAGGCAAAACCTTCAGGGACGAGCTGTTTGAGCATTACAAATCTCATCGTCCCCCGATGCCTGACGAGCTCCGTGCACAAATTGAACCACTGCATGAGATGGTGCGGGCGATGGGGCTGCCGTTGCTGGCTGTGAGCGGCGTCGAGGCTGATGATGTCATCGGTACGCTGGCGCTGGAAGCGGAGAAAAAGGGTCTCTCAGTGCTGATCAGCACTGGCGACAAAGATATGGCGCAGCTGGTCACGCCCGCCATCACGCTGATTAACACCATGAGCAACACCATTCTGGGACCAGAAGAGGTTGAGCAGAAATATGGTGTTCCACCCGCATTGATCATCGACTTCCTTGCCATGATGGGTGATAGCTCCGACAACATTCCTGGCGTGCCAGGCGTCGGTGAGAAAACGGCACAGGCGTTGCTGCAGGGGCTGGGCAGCATGCGGACGATCTATGACAATCTGGACAAAGTGGCCGATCTCGGCTTTCGTGGTGCCAAAACCATGGCGACCAAACTTGAGCAGAATCGTGATGTGGCTTTTCTCTCTTATCAGCTGGCGACCATTAAGACAGACGTTGAGCTGGCGCTGCCCTGTGAAGAGCTCACAGTCACTGAACCCGATACAGAGGCATTGCAGGCCCTGTTCAGTCGTTACGAGTTCAAACGCTGGCTGAGTGACCTGCAGGACGGTAAATGGCTGCAGGGTAAAAAGAGCACTACGCAGGCGCAAAAAGCGCAGGCCGATGAACCGGCCCCGGTGGCTGAAACCAGCAGCGTGTTACCGACCGAGGGTTATGTCACCATTCTGGATCAGGATCTCTTTGATAGCTGGCTGGAGAAGCTGAAAAACAGCGAAGTCTTTGCGTTTGATCTGGAGACCGACGCGCTGGATACCCTGAGCGCTAATATCGTCGGCATCAGCTTCGCGGTGGCGCCCGGTGAAGCCGCCTATCTGCCGGTTGCCCATGACTATCTTGATGCGCCTGATCAACTGGATCGCGCTACCGTTCTGGCACAGCTCAAGCCCTTGCTGGAAGATGAGAGCGCATGGAAAGTTGGCCAGAACCTGAAATACGATCGCGGCGTGCTGAAAAACTACGACATTGAACTGGCCGGTATCAAATTCGACACCATGCTTGAGTCCTATATCCTCAACAGCGTGGTGGGCAAACATGACATGGATAGCCTGGCCGCTCGCTGGCTTAACCATAAAACCGTGACCTTCCAGGAGATCGCCGGTAAAGGCAAAAATCAGCTGACGTTCAATCAAATCGCGTTAGAGCAGGCATCCCATTACGCTGCAGAAGATGCAGATGTGACCCTGCAGCTGCATCTGAAGATGTGGCCAGAGCTGGAGAAAGAAGCTGGCCCGAAAAAAGTCTTCGAACAGATTGAGATGCCGTTACTGACGGTGATTTCGCGCATAGAGCGCAACGGTGTGCTGATCGATCAGTCTATTCTGGCGCAGCATTCGAAAGAGCTGACGGCCCGACTGGCTGAGCTTGAGTTGAAAGCGCATGAGCTGGCGGGGGAACCCTTCAACCTCTCATCCACCAAGCAGCTTCAGGTGATCCTGTTTGAAAAACAGGGCATCAAGCCCACAAAGAAAACACCAGGCGGCGCGCCGTCAACCAGCGAAGAGGTGTTAGCCGAGCTGGCACTTGATTATCCGTTACCCAAAGTGATTCTGGAGCATCGCGGCTTATCCAAACTTAAGTCTACTTATACGGATAAATTACCGCTGATGATCAATCCGATCAGTGGCAGGGTACATACCTCTTATCATCAGGCCGTCACCGCAACCGGACGCTTATCCTCTGCCGATCCGAATCTGCAAAACATTCCGGTGCGTAATGATGAAGGACGCCGAATCCGTCAGGCATTTGTTGCGGCCAAAGGCCATCGCATTGTGGCGGCAGACTATTCACAAATCGAACTGCGTATCATGGCGCATCTCTCTCAGGACAAAGGATTACTGGACGCTTTTGCCCAGGGCGAAGATATCCACCGCGCGACGGCATCCGAAGTGTTTGGCGTGGCGCTGGATAAGGTCAGCGGCGAACAGCGTCGCAGCGCCAAAGCGATCAACTTTGGTCTGATTTATGGCATGAGCGCCTTTGGCCTGTCGCGTCAGCTGAATATCGGTGCGGGTGAAGCGAAAAAGTATATGGATCTCTACTTTGAACGCTATCCGGGCGTCCTGCGCTATATGGAGAACACACGCCAGCTGGCGGCGAGTAAAGGCTATGTCGAAACGCTGGAAGGCCGTCGGCTGTGGCTGCCCGATATTAAATCCGGTAACGCCATTCGCCGGAAAGCCGCTGAACGTGCCGCGATCAATGCGCCGATGCAGGGAACGGCAGCGGATATCATCAAGCGGGCAATGATTGCCGTGGATAACTGGCTGGAACAGCAAAACGACAATGCCGTCAGAATGATCATGCAGGTTCACGATGAACTGGTGTTCGAAGTCAAAGCCGGGGCGGTTGAAGAGGCGAGCCAGAAAATCCGTGCGTTGATGGAAGGTAGCGTACAGCTCGACGTACCTTTACTGGTTGAAGTCGGTGTGGGTGACAACTGGGATGAAGCCCACTGATTCGATGCGTGTGGTCGGTTCTGAAGAACAGAACCGGCCCTGAATCAGGTATAAGAAAATCGTTTAGTTGACCGGTTTAGCGTGGTCAACGCTGGCACTGAGAGAAAACACTTTTCTAACTGCTTATGGTCTAAACATTTTTTTCGTCATTAAACTACATCGCAACGCTATTTTTGTGACGTGCATGGTAAAAAAAGTCCTGTTTCATGTAAGTAAGCAACAAAAAAGCCTTTGTCACGCACAGAAAATCAGGTAAAGTTCGTCGCGTAGGGTACAGAGGTAAGATGTTCTATCTTTCAGACCTTTTACTTCACGTAATCGGATTTGGCTGAATTTAGCCGCCCCAGTCATTCTGTGACTGGGGCGTTTTTTATTGGGCTTTTTGTACCGTCAGCATCACCGGCACAAGGTTGCCACTCACTCTTCCGCGTCCTGATCTTCAACCGCAGGTTCAAGCGTATTAAACCAGCTGTCCAGCTTATGACGAACCTTATCCACGCCGATTTTCTTCAGAGATGAGAAGAGCTCTACCTGCACATCACCAACAAATTCGAGTGCGGCTTCACGCACGACATTGAGCTGCGCTTTACGGGCACCTGAGGCCAGTTTGTCTGCTTTAGTGAGAAGCAACAGCACCGGAATGCCACTTTCCACTGACCACTGAATCATCTGCCGGTCGAGATCTTTCAGCGGATGACGGATATCCATCAGGATAACCAGTCCTTTCAGCGCCTGACGTTTTTGCAGGTATTCACCTAACGCGCGCTGCCACTTCAGCTTCATCTCTTCCGGGACTTCGGCATAACCGTAACCGGGCAGGTCGACCAGACGCTTACCTTCTTTCACTTCAAACAGGTTAATCAGCTGCGTACGTCCCGGCGTTTTACTGGTACGCGCCAGACCCTTCTGATTGGTTAACGTATTCAGCGCACTCGATTTTCCCGCGTTCGAGCGGCCAGCGAAAGCCACCTCAATTCCGGTATCGGCAGGCAGATGGCGGATATCCGGCGCGCTCATGACAAAGTGGGTAACGTGGTAATTCAATTCAGACAAGGTGACACTCCAGAAAACGCATTAAGGCAATGCGGGCGATTATACGCGTTATGACGCGAAAGTGCTCAATCGCATCTCGGTAACAAACTTTGTAAGAGATTTGCCATTCACGGTGCGGGTTATTTCGCTTTTTACTTTAATTACTAAAAATAAAAAAATATGTAATTCAACCCCTTATCTTAAAACGTTCTTTTTTTGAACTAACTATTTTTGACACTGACTTGAGGCTTTTACCAGTTGGTCTACATTAGTGTGCAGTGCACGGCAGCACACATCAGGATGATGCGCTCAGGGATACCAGGAGGGTTATGAGCGATGGAATGGAACAGGGTCAGGGATGCGGCCAGACAGGGATAAGGAATAGCTCAGGAGTTGAGCAGGCGCGGGATTAACCGGGATGTTACGAGCCGAAAAGGATTTAAAACATGATTCCTTCTTATGAAGGTATGAAATAAGGCGACAGCTTGAGCTGTCGCCTTTTTTCTTTGTCTACTTTCTGCTAGATTTCGCCGCAATTCTATACTGAATAAAAAAAGCCGGGACCGAATACTATGAAGCAACCTGCACGAGCTGCTAACGGCAAACCTGCCGTCAAAGCCAAACGCAAATCGCGTGACGATATCAACCATGAAGCACGCGATCGCAAACGTGATAAAAAGCATCGCGGACATGCATCTGGCAGCCGTGCTAATCCGGCTGCGTCCGAAAACAATGGCGGACGTCAGGCGGACAGCGTCAAAGATCCGCGCATCGGGAGTAAAAAACCGGTGGCCCTGATCGCTGAAGGAAAAACCGCTGCCGTTAAACCAAAGAAAAGCGCAGAAAAACCGGCAGCAGAGAAGAAAGTGCGTCTGACACCAGAAGAAGAGCTGGCGAAGCTGGAAAATGACGAACGTCTGGATGCGCTGCTGGATCGGCTGGAAAATGGCGAAACGCTGTCGGCTGAAGATCAGGGCTGGCTGGATGCCTCGCTGGATCGTATCGATGAACTGATGGAGCAGTTAGGCATTGTGATGGATGATGCCGAAGATGAGCAGGCTGAAGAAGATATGTACCGTCTGCTGAAAGGCAACTAAGCAAATTTGATCGGCATGCGTTACCCGCATGCCGCGCTTAACAGGTAAACGACAATGTTTTGGCCTGGATCAATTTTCGCGCTGCTGGCGACATGTTATCTGCTGTGGTTATTGTTTAAACTACGACGCCTGTCGCGTCTGAAGCAACGTTTACGTCGGGTCTCATCCCGCTCACCTTTTATCTCCTCTTCTTCGCGACCTTCTCTCAGACGACGTCACCGGAAGGAGTGAGCATGCCATCGCAGCAGATTGAGTGGGATCAGGCGTTAATTGAAAAGTACAATTATGCCGGCCCGCGTTACACCTCCTATCCCACTGCGCTGGAGTTCAGCGAGCAGTACGCGGAAAACGACTTCCAGCGTGCCGTGGCGCGTTACCCTGATCGTCCGCTGTCGCTCTATGTCCATATTCCCTTCTGCCATCGTCTCTGCTACTTCTGCGGCTGCAATAAGATAGTGACGCGTCAGCGCCACAAAGCGGATCGCTATCTGGATGTGCTTGAGCAGGAGATTATTCAGCGTGCGCCGCTGTTTCGTCAGCGTCAGGTCACGCAGCTTCACTGGGGCGGCGGCACGCCAACCTTCCTCGACAATGCGCAGATTTCCCGGCTGGTGGGTTTACTGAAGCAGCATTTCAGCGTGGCCGATGATGCCGAAATGTCGATCGAAGTGGATCCCCGGGAAATTGCGCTGGATGTGATTGATCACCTGCGATCGCTGGGATTCAACCGGCTGAGCATGGGGGTGCAGGACTTCAACAAATCGGTGCAGGAGCGGGTTAACCGGGTACAGGATGAAGAGGTGATTTTCGGGCTGATGGCGCGTGCCCGTGAACAGGGGTTCAGCTCGACCAGCATTGACCTCATCTATGGTTTACCCCTGCAGACGCCCGCCAGCTTCGCCTGGACGCTGGAGCGGGTACTGGCGCTGAGCCCGGATCGTCTTAGCGTCTTTAACTATGCGCATCTGCCGGCGATGTTCGCGGCACAGCGTAAAATCAAAGAGGGTGAACTGCCATCGGCTCAGCAAAAGCTGGATATTTTACAGCAGACCATCGCAACCCTGACTCAGCAGGGCTACCAGTTCATTGGAATGGATCACTTTGCGAAGCCGCAGGATGAACTGGCTATCGCGCAGCGCAAAGGCCAGCTGCATCGCAATTTCCAGGGATACACGACGCAGGGCGACAGCGATTTGCTGGGGCTTGGCGTCTCTGCCATCAGCATGATTGGCGACAGTTATGCGCAGAACCAGAAAGACCTTAATACCTGGTACAATTGTGTGGAACAGCAGGGAAATGGCCTGTGGCGTGGCATCGCCTTAACCGACGATGATTGCCTGCGTCGGGACGTGATAAAAACGCTGATTTGTAACTTCTCGCTGAATTTTGCCGCGACAGAAGCGCAATGGGGCATTCGCTTCAGCGACTATTTTGCTGAGGACCTGGCGCTGCTGAAACCGTTGATAGCCGATGGGCTGGTGGAACAAACCGCTACGGGGCTGGAGGTGACGGGAATTGGCCGGTTACTGATCCGCAATATCTGCATGTGCTTTGATCGCTATCTGCGTCAGAAAGCGCGTCAGCAGCAGTTCTCCCGCGTTATCTGAAGAAACGGGCTGACAGACTTCACCAGCCCGAACTGAACCGCTTATTCCATGCCCAGCTCTTTGAGCTTGCGCGTCAGCGTGTTTCGTCCCCAGCCCAGCAAACGTGCCGCTTCCTGTTTGTGGCCCTGCGTATGACGCAGCGCAGTAGTGAGCAGCGTGCGCTCCATCTCCGGCTGGGCTTCTGACAGCAGATTCTGATGACCGGAACGCAGAGCGCGATCGGCCCACTGTGCCAGCAGCGTTGCCCAGCTGTCAGGCAGCGACTGTACCGGATTCTCCGGCGTACTGGATTCAAATAGTTCTCCGGGCAGGTCCTGAATCAGGACTTCCTGACCCGCAGCCATCACGGTCAGCCAGCGACAGGTGTTCTCCAGCTGACGCACGTTACCTGACCAGTGCAGTCGGGTTAACGCTGTCTCGGTTTCCGGATGCAGAATCTTCGCTTCCACACCCAGCTCACGCGCCGCTACCTGGAGGAAATAACGCGCCAGACGCGGGATATCCTCACGACGCTCACGCAGCGGTGGCAGATGCACACGAATCACATTCAGGCGGTGAAACAGATCCTCACGGAACTTGCCTTCCTGTACGCGTAATTCCAGATTCTGGTGGGTCGCCGCGATAATACGCACATCCACTTTGACCGGCGCATAGCCACCAACGCGATAGAACTGGCCATCGGCCAGCACGCGCAGCAGACGGGTCTGCACATCCAGCGGCATATCACCGATCTCATCCAGAAACAGCGTGCCGCCATCCGCCTGCTCAAAACGGCCCTGACGGATCTGGTTCGCCCCGGTAAAGGCGCCTTTTTCGTGACCAAACAGTTCTGATTCAATTAAATCTTTGGGGATCGCCGCCATGTTGAGCGCGATAAAGGGCGCTTTGGTGCGCGGGCTGTGGCGATGCAGCGCATGGGCCACCAGCTCTTTACCGGTACCGGACTCGCCGTTGATCAGCACACTGATCGACGAGCGCGATAATCGCCCGATGATGCGGAACACATCCTGCATCGCGGGCGCTTCACCGATGATATCGGTGGTGGGTCCGCTGACCGGCTGATTACGTGGCTGCTGCTGCTCCTGATAGTGGCTGATAGCACGCTCGACCAGCGCAACCGCTTCATCGATATCAAACGGCTTAGGCAGGTAATCAAAGGCACCCTGCTGATAGGCGCTGACGGCAGCGTCCAGATCAGAATGCGCCGTCATTATGATGACCGGAAGCATCGGATGACGCTGTTTAATCTGTTTCAGCAGCGCCAGGCCATCCATACCGGGCATGCGAATGTCTGACAGTAAAACGTCCGGGGTCTTGGTTGAGAGGGCATCCAGCACCTCGCTTGCGCTGTCAAAAGTCGCACAGCTCAAACCGGCTCCAGTGAGCGCGCGTTCAAGCACCCAGCGGATGGAGCTATCGTCATCGACGATCCAGACTATCCCTCGTTGCATAGAAACCTCACTGGCGAATAGGCAGGTAAACCGAGAATTCGGTGTGTCCCGGCCAACTGTTAAATTCTATTTTTCCTGAATGTTGATCAATCAGGCTACGGGCGATGGAGAGGCCTAAACCGGTACCGCCTTCGCGTCCGCTGACCATCGGATAAAACAGCGTATCCTGCAGCTGGGCCGGAATGCCGGGGCCATCATCTTCAATATCAATACGTGCCACCAGCCGATAACGCGTGCCGTGCAGCGTCAGCTGGAAAGCCGTGCGGGTGCGGATAATAATGGTGCCGCCATCGTCGCCCAGCGCCTGAAGCGCATTGCGCACCACGTTAAGCAGCACCTGTTCAATCTGATCGGGATCGTGCGGCAGTTCCGGCAGGCTGGGATCATAATCCCGTACCAGCGAGACATTCTCCGGCAGCTCCATCGACACCAGATTGACCACCCGTTCGGCCACCTGATGAATGCTCTGCGTGATGTGCATGCCCGGCTGCTGCGGCCCCAGCAGACGATCAACCAGATTCCGCAACCGGTCGGCCTGTTCAATAATCACTTTGGTATATTCATTCAGCGAGGGATCGGGCAGGGCGCGGGATAAAAGCTGTGCCGCGCCGCGCAATCCTCCCAGCGGATTTTTAATCTCATGGGCCAGGCCGCGAACCAGATCGCGAGCGGCCACCTGCTGGGCGTGCTGTAACTGCTCCTGACTGAGACGACGCTGATTATCCATCGGCGCCATTTCCATCAGGATTAAGCCATCGGGTAACCGCTGGGCGGTCAGCGACATAATGTGCGCGCGACCATCTACCACCAGCGTGACCTCACTGTCAGTAAATCCCTGGCCAGCCTCAAGACTCTCGCGCATCACCTCGATATTCAGCGAAAAGTAGCCGGTTAATTCCGGTAACGGCGTGCCGAACAATTTGCGTGAGCTTTGCGCCAGTAATTGCTGCGCCGCCGGGTTGGCGTAATGAATAACCAGATCGTTATCCACCAACAAAATACTGTTGATTAACGCGTTGAGAATCTGCCCTGCATCGGGCAGAGAGCCAGTTGCCATACAGCGTTCCTCTGCACTAAAGAGGTGCATTTTAGTCTTTAAGCCGAAAAGAGGGCGAATGAACGGTGAATTCGCGGAGAAAAAAGCCCATCCGAAGATGGGCTAAAAGTTTCCACGGCAACAAAAAACGTCTGACCAGTTAAACGCTGTAGTAGAGCTCGAACTCAACCGGGTGTGGCGTCATGCGAACGCGATCCATCTCTGCTTTACGCAGTTCGATGTAAGCATCGATCGATTCGTCAGTGAATACACCGCCGCGGGTCAGGAACTCGCGGTCTTCGTTCAGTGCATTCAGCGCTTCTTCCAGAGAGCCTGCAACTTTTGGAATCTCAGCTTCCTCTTCCGGTGGCAGGTCATACAGGTTCTTGTCCATCGCATCGCCAGGATGGATTTTGTTGATGATGCCATCCAGGCCAGCCATCAGCAGTGCGGTGAACGCCAGGTATGGGTTAGCCGCTGGATCCGGGAAGCGCGCTTCGATACGACGCGCTTTCGGGCTGGCAACAACCGGGATACGGATTGAGGCTGAACGGTTACGGGCAGAGTAAGCCAGCATAACCGGTGCTTCGTAACCCGGGACCAGACGCTTGTAAGAGTTGGTGGTCGGGTTCGCCAGGGCGTTGATCGCTTTAGCGTGCTTGATGATACCGCCGATGTAGAACAGCGCCATTTCAGACAGGCCGCCGTACTTATCGCCAGCAAACAGGTTCTGGCCACCTTTGGAGAGTGACATATGGCAGTGCATGCCTGAACCGTTGTCGCCAAACATAGGCTTCGGCATAAAGGTCGCGGTTTTGCCGTAAGCGTGCGCAACGTTGTGAACCACATATTTGTAGATCTGAATTTCGTCCGCTTTTTTGGTCATGGTATTGAAGCGGGTTGCCACTTCGTTCTGACCCGCGGTCGCCACTTCGTGGTGATGCGCTTCAACAACCAGGCCCATCTGCTCCATGGTCAGACACATGGCAGAACGGATGTCCTGTGATGAGTCAACCGGTGGAACCGGGAAGTAGCCGCCTTTCAGACCTGGACGGTGACCTTTGTTACCGCCTTCGTACTCTTTACCGGTGTTCCATGCCGCTTCGATATCGTCGATAGCAACGTGTGAACCGGACGTCGATGAGCCGAAACGGATGTCATCGAACAGGAAGAATTCTGGTTCTGGTCCAAACAGTACGGTATCAGCGATGCCGGAAGAGCGCAGGAAATCTTCAGCGCGCTTAGCGATAGAGCGTGGATCGCGGTCGTAGCCCTGCATGGTGCCTGGCTCGAGGATGTCACAACGGATGATCAGCGTAGAATCTTCGAAGAAAGGATCCATGACCGCCGTGGTGGCGTCAGGCATCAGCACCATGTCTGATTCGTTAATGCCTTTCCAGCCGCCGATAGACGAACCATCGAACATTTTGCCTTCTTCGAAGAAGTCAGCGTTAACCTGGTGAGCAGGGATCGTAACGTGCTGTTCTTTACCTTTGGTATCGGTAAAACGCAGGTCAACAAACTTAACTTCATGCTCGTTCATCATCGAGAGAACGTGTTCAGCGGACATACTCAACTCTCCTGGAAATGGTCTTTCATTATCTACATGGCGAGGAAACGTCGTTTCCGGAATACATTGCGGGAAAACAACTCCCTGACCAACCTCTTCCGGCACGCTCTTCAACCGACATCTGTCTGGCGTTTACGCTTGATTTAGATAAAGCGAATTCTGTGCCAACTTTTTTGATGTTGCTTAAATCGCCTTGTGGTGCACCTTTTTGTCATAAAGCGGCTGCACCACGATCGTTTTATTGCACCAGTGTGGTGCTTAACGGTCGTCTGACGGCACTATTTTGGTGCATAAGACCAACTTAGTGCATTTTCTGCACCGGTAACAGGGCAAATTGGCCTCCATGCAATAAACTTTCAGTGAAAAGTGTGATCGTGTTCAGTCTTCCGCTTAATCAGTGTACAATAACGCGCTATTTCTAATGCCTGAGGCAAAGCTGTGATCGAAAATTTGCGTAACATCGCCATCATCGCGCACGTTGACCATGGAAAGACCACCCTGGTTGACAAACTGCTGCAACAATCCGGTACTTTTGATGCCCGTACCGAAGCAACAGAGCGCGTGATGGACTCCAATGATTTGGAGAAAGAGCGTGGGATTACCATCCTCGCAAAAAACACCGCCATTAAGTGGAATGACTACCGTATCAACATCGTTGATACCCCGGGACACGCCGACTTCGGTGGTGAAGTTGAGCGCGTCATGTCCATGGTGGACTCGGTGCTGCTGGTTGTAGATGCGATGGATGGCCCTATGCCGCAAACCCGCTTCGTGACCAAAAAAGCGTTCGCGCATGGTCTGAAGCCGATTGTGGTTATCAACAAAGTAGACCGCCCTGGTGCGCGTCCGGATTGGGTTGTTGATCAGGTCTTTGACCTGTTCGTTAACCTGGATGCTACTGATGAGCAGCTCGACTTCCCTATCATTTTCGCCTCTGCGCTGAATGGTATTGCTGGTCTTGAGCACACCGACATGGCTGACGATATGACCCCGCTGTATCAGGCGATCGTCGACCACGTTGCGCCTCCGCAGGTTGAGGCTGACGCCCCACTGCAGATGCAAATCTCTCAGCTGGACTACAACAACTACCTGGGCGTGATCGGCATCGGCCGTATCAAGCGCGGTAAAGTTAAGCCTAACCAGCAAGTCACTATCATCGATAGCGAAGGCAAAACCCGTAACGGTAAAGTCGGTAAAGTCCTGACTCACCTGGGTCTTGAGCGTATCGACAGCGACCTGGCAGAAGCGGGCGATATCATTGCTATCACCGGTCTGGGCGAGCTGAACATCTCTGACACCATCTGTGATCCACAGAACGTGCAGGCGCTGCCAGCACTGAGTGTCGATGAGCCAACAGTTACCATGTTCTTTAACGTCAACACCTCACCGTTCTGCGGTAAAGAAGGTAAGTACGTGACGTCACGTCAGATCCTTGAGCGTCTGAACAAAGAACTGGTTCACAACGTGGCACTGCGCGTTGAAGAAACCGAAGATGCTGACGCGTTCCGCGTATCAGGTCGTGGTGAGCTTCACCTGTCAGTTCTGATCGAAAACATGCGTCGTGAAGGTTTCGAACTGGCGGTATCCCGTCCGAAAGTTATCTTCCGCGAAATCGATGGCCGTAAACAGGAGCCATTCGAGAACGTTACGCTGGATATCGAAGAGAACAACCAGGGTTCAGTCATGCAAGCCATGGGTGAGCGTAAGGGCGATCTGAAAAACATGGATCCGGATGGCAAAGGCCGCGTACGTCTCGACTACGTGATCCCAAGCCGTGGCCTGATCGGCTTCCGTAACGAATTCATGACCATGACTTCCGGTACCGGTCTGCTCTACTCTACCTTCAGCCACTACGATGACATTCGTGCGGGCGAAGTGGGCCAGCGTCAGAACGGCGTACTGATCTCCAACGGTCAGGGTAAAGCAGTTGCGTTTGCACTGTTCAGCCTGCAGGACCGCGGTAAGCTGTTCCTGGGTCACGGTGCAGAAGTCTATGAAGGCCAGATCATCGGTATTCACAGCCGTTCTAACGACCTGACAGTTAACTGCCTGACCGGTAAGAAACTGACCAACATGCGTGCTTCAGGTACTGATGAAGCCACGACGCTGGTTCCGCCAATCAAGATGACCCTTGAGCAGGCGATCGAGTTCATCGATGATGACGAACTGGTAGAAGTTACACCACAGTCAGTGCGTATCCGTAAACGTCACCTGACTGAAAATGACCGTAAACGTGCATCACGTGGTCCTAAAGACGCATAATTGCGCCTTTAACTGATAAAGAGCCCCCGCCTGCGGGGCTTTTTTTTTGCCTGAAATTCCTGCCTCTTCAGCCGGGCCAGCGATTATTTGTGGGATAGGTCGCGCTTTTTAGCTGCCCGCTGCCGTTTACGCTTTTCTCTCCGCGAGTGCCTGTTCAGCCTGCCCTTTTGCCGCTAGAGTGAATACTCCAGGGAACAGAAGGAGACACACCATGCTGTATATCTTTGATTTGGGCAATGTGATTATCGATATCGACTTTAACCGCGTGCTGGGTGTCTGGAGTGACCTTAGTCGTGTGCCGCTGGCCTCGCTGCAAAGCCATTTCCAGATGGATGAGGCGTTTGAACAACACGAACGTGGCGAGATCAGCGATGAAGATTTCGCGCTGGCGCTGTGTGAAAAGCTGGAAATCGCGCTGAGCTATGAACAGTTTGCCGCTGGCTGGCAGGCGGTATTCGTTGACGTGCGTCCGGAAATCCTGGCGCTGATGAACCGGCTGCGGCTGGAAGGTCATCGGGTGGTGATCCTCTCTAACACCAACAAACTGCATTGCGAATTCTGGCCAACGCAGTATCCGGACGTGCAGCAGGCAGCCGACAAGCTCTATCTCTCCCAGGAGCTGGGCATGCGTAAACCGGAAGCCCGGATATACCAGCATGTGCTGGACGCAGAAGGTGTGGCTGCCGATCAGGCGGTATTTTTTGACGATAATCCACAAAACATTGAGGCGGCCCGCGCCCTGGGTATTGAAAGTGTACTGGTTACTGACAGTAAAACGGTACCCAACTGGTTTGCAGGTCAACAGTAATTCATGATGTCACGTAAATTTCGTCCCGGGCTGCATGCGTTCTGGTTGTGGCTCAAACTGTTGTGGAAACGCATTGATGAGGATGGCATGACGACCCAGGCCGGTAATCTGGCTTATGTCTCATTGCTGGCGCTGGTGCCGCTGATTGCGGTGGTGTTTGCCCTGTTTGCGGCGTTTCCGGTCTTCTCTGATATCAGTGTGCAGTTGAAGCACTTTGTCTTTACCAATCTGATGCCGGCTGCAGGTAACACGCTGCAACGCTATCTTGAGCAGTTTGTGGCTAACGTAAACCGGATGACGGCGGTCGGAGCGGTCGGCCTGATTGTTACCGCCTTACTGCTGATGCATTCCGTCGATACCGCGTTAAACACCATCTGGCGCAGCAACAAGAAGCGGCCGATGGTCTATTCCTTTGCGGTCTACTGGATGATCCTGACACTTGGCCCGTTACTGGCCGGTGCCAGTCTGGCGATCAGCTCCTATCTGCTGTCGCTGCGCTGGATTAACGCGACAGGCGTCACCAGCCTGGTCGATCAGATGCTGCGTATTTTCCCGCTCCTGCTGTCGTGGCTCGCCTTCTGGTTGCTCTACAGCATCGTTCCTACCCAGCGAGTGCCGCCGCGCGATGCGCTGATTGGCGCGCTGGTTGCCGGTGCGCTGTTTGAGCTGGGCAAAAAGGGCTTTGCGCTCTATGTTACTATGTTCCCCTCTTATCAGCTGATCTACGGCGTACTGGCCGTGATCCCCATTCTGTTTCTCTGGGTCTACTGGACCTGGTGTATTGTGTTGTTAGGCGCTGAAATCACCGTTGCGTTAGCCGATTATCGGCAGTTAAAGCAGCAACACAAAGAGGAGCAACGCGAGGAAACATGATTGCATTGATTCAACGCGTACAGCGCGCCAGCGTCAGCGTCAATCAGGAAGTGGTCGGTGAAATTGATGCCGGTTTACTGGTTTTGCTGGGCGTGGAAAAGGGCGATGACAACGCGCGTGCGGAACGTCTCGCAGAACGCGTATTGGGCTATCGCATCTTTAGTGATGAGCAGGGCAAAATGAACCTGAGTATTCGCCAGGCGGGCGGAAGCGTGCTGGTGGTGTCACAGTTTACGCTGGCCGCAGATACCCAAAAAGGGATGCGTCCCTCCTTTTCGGGTGGCGCCGAGCCCGCTGAAGCCGAGCGGCTGTATGAATATTTCAGCGACTGCTGTCGCAAGCAGGGCATCACCACGGCTAATGGCCGTTTTGCTGCGGATATGCAGGTCTCGCTGGTGAATGATGGTCCTGTGACGTTCTGGTTACAGGTGTGAGAACGTCAGCTGAGCGGCAGGGAACTGGCCACACATCCGAGCGGGAGAAACATTACATGTATCACCTTCGCGTGCCACAGACGGCGGAAGAACTGGATATCTATTATCAGTTCCGCTGGGAGATGTTGCGTAAACCTCTGCGTCAGCCGCAGGGGTCGGAACGTGACGCCTGGGATGCGCTGGCGCATCATCAGATGGTGGTTGATGAGCAGGGAAATCCGGTCGCCATCGGCCGTCTCTATATTAATGCCGACAATGAGGCCGCTATCCGCTTCATGGCCGTTCATCCTTCGGTTCAGGGCAAGGGATTGGGTACTCTGGTGGCGATGACGCTGGAATCCGTGGCGCGTCAGGAAGGGGCTAAGCGGGTAACCTGCAGTGCCCGCGAAGATGCTGTCGCTTTCTTCGCTAAACTCGGCTACATCAATCAGGGCGAGATTACCGCGCCGCAGACGACGCCGGTACGTCACTTTCTGATGATCAAACCGGTCGTCACGCTTGACGATATCCTGCATCGCGCCGACTGGTGCGGTCAGCTGCAACAGGCCTGGTATGATCATATCCCGCTCAGCGAAAAGATGGGCGTCCGTATTCTGCAGTTTACCGGGCAAAAATTTATCACCACCATGCCGGAAGCGGGCAACCAGAATCCACACCAGACGCTGTTCGCTGGCAGCCTGTTTTCGCTGGCAACGCTGACCGGCTGGGGGTTGATCTGGTTGCTGCTGCGCGAGCGTCATCTGGGTGGCACCATTATTCTGGCGGATGCGCACATTCGCTATAGCCACCCCATCAGCGGACGGCCTGGCGCGATTGCCGATCTGGGCTCATTAAGCGGCGATCTCGACCGCCTGGCGCGCGGACGTAAAGCGCGTGTGCAGCTCGAAGTTGAGCTGTTTGGCAATGATGAGTGTGGCGCTGTGTTTGAAGGGGTCTATATCGTCCTGCCCGCCGATCCTGATGGGCCGCTGGAAGAGGGGGGGTCCGGCGCGCGTATCAACTAATCATCAGGGCCGCTTCAGCGGCCCTGATCTGTTGTTAACGTACCTCGCCAGCCTGCATGGTCTGCTGCAGTTGCTGACTGTCGGTTGTCACTGACAAACTGCCATTAACCGTCGGGCGCAGCGGCTGATTTGCGGTTAATGCACCGCTGAGCTGCAGCTGCATATTGCTGTCACCGGTTAACGGCAACGCGGGCCATCCCCAGTTCTGCAACACATTCACCGGTACAGCACGACCTGTCAGTTGCAGCGTCAGCGGACGGGCTGGCTGCTGGCCTACGGTGGCCGTCCCTTCGAGCAGACCCTTATTACTGAACGCACTCAGCTCCGTAATCTGAATCTGCTGCTGGTCAGCGCTCAGCGCAATCGACGGATGACGCAGGTCGGTGCGATTAAAGGTTGATTCTGCCGCGTTCAGGCTGAGCTTACCCGACCAGATCCCCCACTGGTGCTGCTGCGCCAGCAGCAGGTTTTCACCGGATCCATCCAGTGAGGTCAGCTGGAAGGGAAAAGCCGGATTGATGTCGATAATCAGGTTTCGGTTAGAGGTGAAGCGCGTCACCTCTACGCTATCCAGCCACGCGGGCAGTGTCGCCTGCCAGCGATCGCGCCAGTCCTGCGGCAGAGTGTATTCCAGTCCCGCCACCGCCAGGTTTTTCAGTGTCAGGCGCTTATCGCTACGCGACCAGTCACCGTCAGCCCGAATCACCCCATTCGCCCAGCGTGAACTGAACTGCGTCAGCGCCACGCCCTGCGGTGAGAAGTCCAGGTTAACGATGGGGTCATTTAGTTCGAATCCACCGTTGATAAAATTGCTGGCATTCAGCGCCAGCGAACCATCGTTACTTTGCCAGTCATCACCCTGCCAGTTAACGTTTCTCAGCGTCAGATCCAGATCCGTTACCGCCCAGTCAGGCCCCTGCAGGCGGGCATCGGTCATGTCGAGCCGCGTAATGGCGATCGAGGGGACAACCTGCAGGCTATGCAGGAAATCTTTCAGGCTGCTGGTGGTCTGCAGACGGATGTCGTTCAGGCGCAGCTGATTAATTTTCCAGTTGCCCTGGGCATCGCGCTCACCGTTGCCGGTCATAGAGCCACGCGCCAGGTCGGCACCAATATTGTCAAAGCGCATCCGACCCTGGGCAACACTGCCCTGGATCAGTACGTTTTCACCCGGCACATTATTCAGCGTCATGCTGCCTGCGCTCATCTGGAAGCGGGCATCGCGGCCCAGCATATCAAGGGCAGTGGGTTTCCACGGCAGAATGCCGCCATTAACCTGCTGAGCAAACAGCGGTAACGCGCTGTTGGGGCTGTCGATACGCATATTGTTGAGTTGCAGGCGATCGGCCTGAATCGGTAGCGCGCTGCCTGGCGCCAGATTGGCCAGATTCACTTCTCCATCTCGCAGCTCAAGGCTGCTGAAATGCAGCGGATCGCTGAACTGAATCAGTGCCAGACCGAGATCGACCCGTTTCGCCACCAGAACTGCAGGCTGTCCATCGTGACCAAAGCTGAAGTCATCCAGAATGATATGAGAGGGAGAGGAGAAATTGTGTTCAATTTTACTCAGGGAGAGATGCCATTCGGTTTTGTCACTCACCCAACGGCTAAACCAGCCTGCACCCCACTGTGTCTGCAACAGAACATAGATCACGACCAGGGTGAAAAGCAGCAGCAAAAGTAAGGTGAGGAAAAACTTTCCAATAAATTTCATAGCATCCTTCCCGAGTTAAATCCGGTGAGAGGTTGTTATGCCTGAATTACCGTTACAGCTCAACAGCCTGGATGTAAATCCGAATAATTAGCAGGCAGGCCGAAGCCTGCCTCTGGCCTTACTTCTCTGGCGGAAAAATCAGGTTGAGTACGATAGCGGTAATACCGCCCGCCGCTATACCGGAAGAGAGCAGGGTTTTCAGCCAGTCAGGCGCAAACTGCAGGATCAGCGGCTGCTGGGAAACGCCCAGGCCCACCGCCAGCGACAGCGCAATAATCATGATGGCGCGGCGGTTAAGCGGCTCGCGTGACACAATGCGGACACCCGAGGCGGCGATGGTGCCGAACATCACAATGGTGGCGCCGCCGAGTACCGGTTCAGGGATCATCTGCACCAGTCCGCTGACCGCCGGGAACAGCCCCAGCACAATCAGCATCAGCGCGACAACAAAGCCGACGTAGCGGCTGGCAACACCGGTCAACTGGATCACGCCATTGTTCTGACCGAAGCAGGAGTTCGGGAAAGTATTAAACAGCGCGGAGACAAAGGAGTTGAGGCCATTCGCCAGCACGCCGCCTTTCAGGCGTTTCATATAGAGGGGTCCGCTGACCGGCTGCTCTGACACATCCGAGGTGGCGGTGATATCGCCGATGGTCTCCAGAGAGGTCACCATAAACACCAGCATCAGCGGGATGAGCAGATTCCAGTCGAAGCCCAGCCCGTAATAGAGCGGGGTCGGCACCACGATTAGCGGCTGATCGGTGGGGATGCCGGCGGCAGGCAGCATGCCCATCGCCCAGGCCAGCAGATAGCCTACCGCCATGGCAATGACCAGGGAGGCAACGCGCAGGTAGGGGTTCTTCTGCCGGTTAAGTAGCACGATCACCAGCAGCACAGCCCCTGCCAGCATCAGATTTTTCGGCGCACCAAAAGTATGATCGTTAATCGCGCTGAAACCGCCGCCAATGGAGGTCAGCCCTACCTGAATCAGCGACAGGCCGATAATCATCACCACGATACCGGAAACCAGCGGCGTAATGATCCGGCGCGCCAGGTGCAATACGCGTGACAGCACCATTTCGGTACAGGAGGCGATCATCAGCGTACCAAACAGCGCCGCCATCATGGTGGGCACGTCAGCGCCGCCATTTTTTAGCGCCATGCCGCCCATAATCAAGGGCGTAACGAAGTTGAAGCTGGTGCCCTGAATCGACAGCAGGCCCGAACCCACCGGCCCCCATGTTTTGATTTGCAGCAGTGATGCCACACCCGATGCAAACAGCGACATGCTGATCACGTGCCGGGTATCCTCTGCGGGCAGCCCTAACGCCTGACAAATCAGAATCGCGGGGGTAATGACCGCGACAAACATCGCCAGCAGATGCTGACCGGCGGCAAACAGCGTTTGCGGCAGAGGAGGACGATCTTCAAGACGATAAATCAGTTCGCTTTGCGTGGCGGAAGGCTGTTCTGGCTGCGGATTAGTGGACATCTTCTGTTCTTCCCAAAAAATAATGTGGCGATTGTAATCATCCGCAGGCTAAAAGCAATCGTTTGCCCGGCAGGGATAAAAAAGCCGAATCAGATGGGGATCATTCAGACGTTGGTATAACGGGTGTTCTCTGGCAGCCAGCGTTCAATTAATGCGCTGGCCTGCTCGGGATAGTGCTGGTGGATGTGGCGCGCCACACGCTGAACTTCGGGCACCATCGCCGCATCGCGCAGCAGGTCGGCCACTTTAAATTCGGCATTGCCGGTCTGACGCGTGCCCAGCAGTTCACCCGGCCCGCGAATCTCCAGATCGAACTGGGCAATGACGAAGCCGTCATTGCTGTCGCGTAGCACCTGTAAACGCTTCTGCGCCGTCTTGCTCAGCGGCGCTTTGTAGAGCAGTACACAGTGTGATGCCACGGCACCACGGCCCACACGGCCCCGCAGCTGATGCAGCTGTGCCAGCCCTAACCGCTCCGGGTTTTCGATGATCATCAGGCTGGCATTCGGCACGTCCACGCCAACCTCAATCACGGTCGTCGCCACCAGCAGCTGCAGTTCATTCGCTTTAAACGCCTGCATCACCGCCTGTTTTTCCGCAGGCTTCATACGGCCATGCACCAGCCCGATGTTTAAGTCGGGCAGCGCCGTTTTCAGGGATTCCCAGCTGGCTTCTGCCGCCTGTGCTTCCAGCAATTCTGACTCTTCAATCAGGGTGCAGACCCAGTAGGCCTGACGCCCTTCGCGGCAGGCATGCTCAACCCGCGCCACAATCTCATCGCGTCGGGTATCGGGGATAGCCACGGTGGTCACCGGTGTACGTCCTGGCGGCAGCTCATCGATGGTTGAGGTATCGAGATCGGCATAAGCGGTCATCGCCAGGGTGCGCGGAATTGGTGTGGCGGTCATGATCAGCTGATGCGGATGGAAGCCCTGCTCCTCACCTTTCTCCCACAGCGCCAGTCGCTGGTGGACGCCGAACCGGTGCTGCTCATCAATAATGACCAGTGCCAGACCGTTGAACTGCACCTGCTCCTGAAACAGGGCATGTGTGCCCACCACCATCGCCACCTGACCGCTGGCTATCGCTTCCTGCTGTGCCTGGCGGGCTTTGCCTTTCTGTTTTCCAGCCAGCCAGCCCACTTCAATGCCCAGCGGCGCAAACCACTGGCGGAAGTTACTGGCGTGCTGTTCAGCCAGCAGTTCGGTCGGCGCCATCAGGGCTACCTGCTTACCATGTGCGATAACGTTCAGCGCAGAGAGGGCGGCGACCAGTGTTTTACCCGAGCCGACGTCACCCTGCACCAGCCGCATCATCGGAAAGTCATTTGCCAGATCTTTCTCTATCTCCGCCACCACGCGTTTCTGCGCATTGGTCGGTGAAAAGGGCAGCGCTGCCAGCAGCTGGTCGCTAAGGTTGTGCCGGGGAAGCATCGGTAAAGCGTAATAGCGCTGAGCACCGGCGCGTACCGCCAGCATGCTGAGGTTGTGCGCCAGCAGCTCTTCCAGAATCAATCTGCGTTGTGCCGGATGACGACCACTCTCCAGCTCGCTGAGTTTTAGATCGGGTGGTGGACGATGCAGCGTGCGGAGCGCATCTGGCAGGCTGATTAAACCGCCGCTCAGTTCCTGCGGCAGCAGTTCGGCAATCGGGCAGCTCTCCAGCAGCGTCAGTGCCTGATCGGTGAGATTACGCAGCGTGGCCTGCCGGATACCTTCGGTGGTGGGATAAACCGGCGTTAAGGTCTCTTCCAGCGTCACATTGCTCTGTTCGCCCTGGATTCGGTATTCGGGATGGATAATCTCAGCGCCACGCTGACCGCGTTTAATTTCACCATACGCGGTGACGCGCCGGCCCGGTGACAGGTTGTTCTTCATCCCGGCATTAAAATTAAAGAAGCGCATCGTCAGTACGCCGCTGCCATCGCTAATCTGACACACCATCATCCGGCGGCGACCAAAGGTGATATCTGTGTGCAGCACTTCGCCTTCTACTGTGGCCCAGATACCGGGCAGCAGATCATCAATGGCATAGAGTTGGGTACGATCTTCGTAGCGTAGCGGGAGATGAAGCAGGAGATCCTGAATGGTGTGCAGGTCAATTTTGGCCAGCTTTGCCGCCTGGCTGGCACCGACGCCGGTCAGGGTACTGAGCGGGATGGCATCCAGCAGACGGCCTTTCATCTTCTTTTACCGGTCGATTGCATGGTTGCCCACCAGCTGGGATCGGCGTCGACTTCGCCCTGCGCATTGATGCGCGGATAGGGTAAACCTTTCTGTTTTGCGACCCGCGCCAGTACCGGGAATCCGCCTTCGAACAACAGGCGTTGCTGCTCATCTTCGTCCAGCAGGCTGTAGTCGCGCAGGTACAGACCCGCGTTCTGTCGCTGCCGCTGTGCTTCATACAGGATCAACGCGCAGGCGACCGAGACATTCAGTGACTGCACCATACCCACCATCGGAATCACAATCTGCCGATCGGCCAGCGCCAGCGCTTCTTCGGTGATGCCGGTTTTTTCCTGGCCCATCAGGATGCAGGTCGGAAGGGTATAATCGATCTCACGGAAATCCACGGCATCGGCAGAGAGATGGGTCGCTAAAACCTGCATCTTCTGTTGTTTGAGCTTTTTTACAGCATCGCCGATGGTGGGATGGGTGACCACTTTAACCCAACTGTTGCTTCCGGCAGATGCGGAAGCCTGAGTGCGCATCCGCTGGCTCGGCCAGACGGCATGCACTTCGTGGATGCCGACGGCGTCCGCCGTGCGGATCACTGCGGAAACATTGTGCGGCTTATGCACCTGCTCCATACAGACCGTGAGATCGTGCTGGCGCAGTGCCAGCATCGCCTGAATCCGGGCAAATCGTTGATCGTTCATGCCTAATTACGGTTACGATGGACTTTGATCACATCCGGCATCACGCGAATTTTACGCATGATATTCGCCAGATGGACGCGATCACGTGCGGTCAGGCGGATAAAGGCGCTGTAAACGCGGCCATCACGCTCTTCGGTATTCAGGCTCTGAATATTGGAACCGGCCGTGTTGATTGCCGCCGTCAGGTTAGCCAGTGCACCCTGATGGTTAAACATGTCGACTTTGATTTCCGCCACGAACTCCTGCTCGGTGACTTTATCCCACTCGACCGGCATGAATTTTTCAGGCTCTTTCTGGTAGCCGCGAATATTCCGACAGGATTCATGATGCACCACCAGCCCTTTGCCGGGACTGACATGGGCAACAATCGGGTCGCCGGGAATCGGACGGCAGCATTTGGCGAAGGTAATCAACACGCCATCTGCACCTTTGATCGGCAGCTTACCGCGCTTGCTATTGCTGCTGATGGCGTTGCTGTCAGCCTGCAACAGGTTCTTCGCCACCACGACGCTCATCGCATTGCCCAGACCGATTTCTGCCAGCAGATCGTCAAGCGAGGTCAGCTTCATACGATCCAGCTCCTGCCTGATATTCTCAGGCGGAATCTCAGCCAGTTTACGGCTGCCGCCCAGCGCATGGCTGAGCAGGCGGCGACCCAGATTGACGGAGTCTTCGCGTTTGAGGTTTTTCAGCAGCTGACGAATTTTTGCGCGGGCTTTGGAGCTGACGACAAAGTTGAGCCAGGCGGCGTTAGGACGGGCGCCTGGCGCGGTGATGATCTCAATCGTCTGACCGCTGGTCAGGGTTTGCGACAGCGGATAAGGCTGGCGGTCAACGCGTGCGCCAACGCAGGCATGGCCGATATCGGTGTGGACCGCATAAGCGAAGTCCACCGGCGTCGCACCGGTTGGCAGCTCAACAATGCGGCCTTCAGGTGTAAAGACGTAGATCTCATCGGGAAAGAGATCGGACTTCACGCTTTCAATAAATTCAAACGAACTGCCCGCACTCTGTTGCAGCTCCAGCAGGCTTTGCAGCCAGCGCTGAGCGCGAATCTGTGCGGTGGTGCCACTTTCGCCCGCCTGTTTATAAGCCCAGTGCGCAGCGACCCCCATTTCCGCCATCTGATCCATATCCTCGGTGCGAATCTGTACTTCGACCGGCACGCCGTGCGGACCAATCATTGAGGTATGGAGCGATTGATAGCCGTTCGCTTTGGGGATGGCAATGTAATCTTTGACGCGGCCCGGACGCGGTTTATACAAACTGTGCATCTGGCCCAGAACGCGATAGCAGGTATCCAGATCTTTCACGATGACGCGAAAGGCATAGATATCCATGATCGAGTGAAAACGCTGCTCTTTCAGCGTCATTTTGCGGTAAATCGAGTAAAGATGCTTTTCACGCCCGCTGACGCGGCAGGGAATGCCCGCTTCCTGCAAACGGCCGTCGATCTCAGAAAGAATCTTCTGGATCATCTCTTTACGATTACCGCGCGCGGCTTTCACCACCTCTTTAATGACCCGATAACGGTTCGGATAGAGGGCCTCAAAACCGAGCTCTTCCAGCTCTGTTTTAAGATGATGAATACCCAGGCGGTGCGCCAGCGGACTGTAAATCTCTAACGTTTCCAGCGCGATGCGGCGACGTTTGTCCGGGCGTAATGCGCCGAGAGTGCGCATATTGTGGGTGCGGTCAGCCAGCTTGATGAGAATGACGCGGATATCCTGCACCATCGCCATAATCATCTTGCGGAAGTTCTCTGCCTGCGCTTCTTTCTTGTCGCGGAATTTCAGCTTATCCAGCTTGGAAACGCCTTCGACCAGTTCCGCCACGCTTTTACCGAACAGTTGTTCCATGTCCTGGTAAGTGGCAGGCGTATCTTCGATCACGTCATGCAGCAGCGCGGCCATGAGAGTTTCATGGTCGAGCTTCATTTCCGCCAGAATACAGGCCACGGCAACCGGATGGGTGATATAAGGCTCACCGCTGGAGCGTGTCTGTCCCTCGTGGGCATCACGTGCGACAAGGTAGGCTTGCTGGAGGCGCTTGATCTGCTCCTCTGGCAAGTATTTTTCAATCAGTTGATTGAGGCTTTCAAACAGATACAAGGGCGACCTGCAGGTGGCTGTTAACGACGACCTTCAGCGATAGCGGTAACGGCCTGTAACTCAGCGGCTTCCTGCTCTTGCTGTTCCTGACGATCACGCACATCTAAAATCTGATTGGTGACCAAACCTTCTTCGATTTCGCGCAGGGCGATAACGGTAGGTTTATCGTTCTCTTCCGGAACCAGTGGATCTTTGCCGCCTACCTGCATCTGACGTGCACGACGTGCAGCGACCAACACCAGGTCAAAACGATTACCAACTTTTTCTACTGCGTCCTGAACGGTTACGCGTGCCATAGGTGTGCTACTCCACAGATGAAGAAATGACTGCGCATCATACTGAAACTGTATTCAGACTGCCAACAGTTTGCTGATTAAAGCATCGTGACGCGCCTTCTGACGCGCCATACGCAGACGTTCTGCGCGAATAATGGTTTTCAGATCGGACAGCGCCAGATCGAAATCATCATTCACAATTAAATAGTCATACTCGGCGTAGTGGCTCATTTCCGCTACCGCCTGAGCCATGCGACGCGTGATCACCTCTTCGCTGTCCTGGCCACGACCGCGCAGACGGCGATCGAGCTCTTCTTTCGAAGGCGGTAAAACAAAGATGCTGCGTGCGCCAGGCATTTTGGTGCGAATTTGCTGCGCACCCTGCCAGTCGATGTCGAGAAACACGTCAACGCCGGTTGCCAGCACCTGCTCAATAGCATGGCGCGAGGTACCGTAATAGTTGTCGAAAACTTTGGCATGTTCGAGGAAAGCCTCTTCCGCGATCATCTGCTCAAATTCATGCTTCTCAACAAAAAAGTAATGTTCGCCATGGGTTTCACCCGGACGCATACCGCGCGTCGTGTGCGAAACAGAGACCTGCGTATCATACAACGGCTGGGTCTTTAACAGCGCCTGAATCAGGCTGGATTTACCTGCGCCGCTGGGAGCAGAAACAATATAGAGCGTGCCTTGAGCCATGGTTTTCTTGAATTGATTAAAAGCGGAGTCGATTTCCTGCACAGTATACACAGCTTCCCGCCGCCACGCAGCGTTTGCGCAGCGGCAACACCCAACTTTTGCGCATCTTCGCGCAAATCTCTGTCGGACGACTGTAATTATTCCCTGATTGCGACGGCATCCCTTCCATAGCTGAACATCACCTCTGGCTGACGCTGAAGCACCGGTATTGAATGCTGCAAAACGTCAGGAGAGAGATCATGAAAGGATTCGGCTGGCCGCTGTTTGCGGCTGCTCTGTGGATCGTCCTATGGCCTGCGCATAGCGCCCTTTGTCCGGTCTGGACTCCCACCCGGGCGACAGAAGAGATCCGTCGTCTGCAACAGCAGCTGCAGCACTGGGATGATGCTTACTATCGTCAGGGGCAGAGTCCGGTGGCTGATGCAGATTATGACAGTCTGCAGCAGCGACTGAATCACTGGCAGCACTGCTTTAACCCTCCGCAGCCCGCTTACGCACCGCAACTGCCGGGTGAGGGTGAGCACCTGCATCCGGTCGCCCACACGGGCGTAAAAAAGATGCGCGACAAGCTGGCCCTGGCTTACTGGATGCAGGGGCGGCACGATCTCTGGGTGCAGCCGAAAGTGGATGGCATTGCCGTTTCCCTGGTTTATCGCCACGGCAGACTGGTTTCACTGTTGAGTCGTGGTGATGGATTACGCGGTGAAGAGTGGCTGGCTAAAGCCGCCTGGATCCCTGCGATTCCGCTGCAGATCGAGACCGGACTTGAAGAGGTTGTGCTGCAGGGTGAGCTGTTTTTGTCGATGACCGGTCATCAGCAGGCGGTTGATGGCGGCAGGAATGCGCGCTCACAGGTCGCTGGCGCCATGATGAGCAAGCAGCGGGTTCCTCTGCTGGACTCGCTCGATATTTTTATCTGGGCCTGGCCAGATGGCCCCGCCACGATGACGGAACGCCTTCAGCAACTCAGCCGCTGGGGACTGGGCGTTGCCGCAAAATGGAGCCACAGCGTTAAAGACGAAGAGGAGGTTGCAGCGTGGCGGAAGCACTGGTTTCATGCTGAGCTGCCCTTTGTCACTGACGGTGTCGTCGTTCATCAGAGCCTGCGACCTGCGGGCAAAAACTGGCTGCCTGGAGAGGGAACATGGGCCGTTGCCTGGAAATATCAGCCTCCGGAAGTCAGCGCTGAAGTGCTCTCCGTCGATTTTCCAGTCGGCCGAACCGGGAAGATAGCCGCGGTACTTAATCTGCAGCCGGTACAGCTGGATGATAAGACGGTCAGGCGGGTCAATGTTGGATCGCTGCGTCGCTGGCAGGAGAGCGATATCGTGGCGGGAGATGTCATCACACTGAGTCTGGCAGGCCAGGGCATTCCCCGGCTGGAGCGGGTGATCTGGCGCGTGGCAGAGCGGCACTATCCTCAGCCTCCCGACGCGTCGCGCTACACGCCGCTGAGTTGTTACACCTTCAGCGCTGAATGCCAGAAGCAGCTACTGGCAAAATTACGCTGGCTCAGTCAGAAAACGGTACTGAATATTCCTGGCGTTGAGCGCAGCACCTGGCTGCACTTACTGGAAACCGGCAGTATGACGCACCTGTTCGGCTGGCTGACGTTAACACCGGAACGGATCGCCGCCGCAACGGGCCTCTCTCGGGAGCGGGCGGGTCAGCTCTGGCACCGTTTTAATCTCACCCGTCAGCAGCCGCTTCGTCGCTGGGTGGATGCCTTAGGTGTTTCACTGCCGCGGAAGGCCCTCAATGCGCTGCCCGATCAGCAGTGGGAGAGCTTAACGCAGCGGGATGTCAGGGACTGGCAAGCTTTACCGGGTGTCGGGGCGGCGCTGGCAAAGCGCCTGGTTACGCAGTTCCATGATGCCCGCCTGCAGACGCTGATCGCTTTTCTGAGACAGCAGGGAATTCCCGCATCCTCAATGCTCGGGATGGGGATAGTTGAAAATCGGCAAACCAAGACGGAAGCGCAGCGCCAGTAAACGGGCGAAGAATCCGAACAGCAGGGTAATGATAATCACCGCTTCATGCGCCAGTGTGGTTTTCAGCAGCAGGATATACATCCAGCCAGAGGCGAAAGCGATACCGGCGTAGAGTTCCTTCTGAAACACCAGCGGAATGCGATTACAGAACATGTCACGCAGTACGCCGCCAAAGACGCCGGTAATGACCGCACTTATCGCGGCAATAATCATGGCGTGTCCTGAATCGAGCGCAACCTGCGCGCCGATAATAGAAAAGACCACCAGTCCTAACGCATCGAGCACCAGAAACACTTTGCGCAGATGCGTCATCAGGGGTGCCAGGAAAGTGGTCACTACCGCTGCTGCTGCAACAATCATGATGTATTCGGGATGTTTCACCCAGCCCAGCGGATAGTGACCCAGCAAGATGTCGCGCACCGAACCGCCACCAATGGCGGTCACGGACGCGATAATGATGACACCGAACAGATCCATTTTGCGACGCCCCGCCGCCAGCGCACCCGTCATGGCTTCAGCAGTAATACCAATAATGTAGAGAACGGTCAGTAACATAGCAGACTCCAGTAAGACGGCGGCAAGACTACGGCATTGCTTGAGAGACGGCGCCGAAGATTTTCTGGCGATCGGCGTCCGGGATGAGCGCAGTTTATACCAGCCAGCGCTGGCGTCATCATAGAAAGACTTTTTTGCGAAGGGACTGCGGCAGGTGATTGAAAAAGTTGAGAGGAAACAACGTACAGAGGGTTTGCGCGTTCCGGTGTGGGGTTTTCCCACTCAGGGCGGGCGGTGAACTGACGACGATCGCCAGATAGCCGCTGGTCGAAAACCATTTATACAGGAGATAAAAAAGGGCTGGATGCTGCGGGAAAAGAATCGATCAGGTAAATATTGCGACAGACTAAATAAAAAGAAAAGGCGTGCTGGTTAACAGCACGCCAACGCATCGTTTCGGATGCTCAGAGCCCACCATACAGACTTATTTTATTATTTGTTTCTTGCACGAATTTTAGAAAATGCATTCAGGCTAAAACGGTATTCCG
Organism: Pantoea sp. CFSAN033090; assembly: GCF_001264395.1. Lineage (NCBI taxonomy): Bacteria > Pseudomonadati > Pseudomonadota > Gammaproteobacteria > Enterobacterales > Erwiniaceae > Pantoea > Pantoea sp. CFSAN033090. The sequence continues at coordinate 31,730 of NZ_LGYX01000019.1, forward strand.
GCTGGAACCATGAACGACCGTAGTAGCAGTAAATCAGCATACGAATGGATGCCATCGCCAGGTAACCCCAGATCGCACACAATACTGAAGGGGTCAGCCAGACGGTAAATAAGGTGACGGCAAGTCCGGCTAATACCGAGGAGGTTTCAGCAAAAGCGATACGGGTATATTGTTTTTCGCGCTGTAATATCGCACGGTAATGCTGACCTTGTGGGATGATAATAAACACCACTGAGACCATCTGCAGCATTAATGCCAGTTCAGGCTGATCAAAAAGGCTGGTCAGCAGATGGCTGCCAGTAAATAACAGACCAAACACCGCGACCCCCATCAACATATTACCCCAGTAGATCGTGGAGAGGTCATTGATAGAGAGAATCGAGCGGCGGATCAGCGTATTTGAGAAGCCCCGATCGGCCAGAGTATCGATAGCCAGTAAAGCTATCACGGCGATCGCCAGCAGATTGAGCTCATTCGCCTGCAGAATCTGCGCCAGCAACGAGAGTTGTAATACGCCGATGCCAATAATTTTGATTGAAGAGAGCAGAGACCATTTTGCGCCATTCAGACTGCTTTCACGTATTGCCATTATATACTCGTTAGAGTCCATCGACTCTGTGAGAATTAAATAGTTGTGTAACGGCAAGGAGAGGTTGCTGTAACACCGTTAGTTAGTGCAATTTTTCCGGCCGAAGTCCTGAAAACGCTTTACAGGCTTGCCATGTTATTATGGGTTCAATCAAATGATGCCTGGATAAAAAAGATATCCCTGGTAAAGTTGCTGTTTCGTGTCATGGCGGAATTCCCTGCAGCGAATAAGAATTCCGCCAGATCACGAATAAATCCTGTTGTAGTTTTATATTCTCCTGCCAGCATCCTTGCGGCAATCTCAACGCATTCTTTTTCTGATAACAAAGGATACGCTGAGCGGTCCATGACTTTTTTCCTGCTTTATCATTATGGGTATTGCTGTGTGTGGAATGATTTATACATTGTTTTATTTAATTTAACACCATAAGAAAAGTCTGATTACGCGACCGCAGAAATAAATGGTTTCACTTTATGCATGATAAATATTAAATCCCCAGCAGATTGCTAATAAACGATTGTTAATGATTAATGTATGGGTCAGTCAGAAATTGTTTGTGCGGCAAACCAGGAGGCCCGAAATCAGAGGGGGTCGCCTGCCTTTCAGAGGATTTTGCCAGGATTTTTCCTGGCAGCGATGCTTAAGCAGGGTTGGTGATAAATGCGTAAGGATGATGAGTAATCAGATAAGCGCTTTATGCTTTATCGTCGAAAGTTTTTCTATTTTTTTTCATTAACGGCCAGTGATAAATGCAGAGAAAAAGGCGCGCTAAATCATTGATTTATTGTGTAAGAAGCTGGTTGAGTTTCTCAAGATCGTTGCTAACCCATTCAATATCCTGCTTAAATTTCTCATCTGAAGTAAATGGCTGGCGATAAACCGTTACCATCACCTCGGCGCCCTGTTCGTTTGCTATCACGCGCATCGGTACGTAGATCTCCTTTCCCGAGCCGCTATCAATCCAGTGATCCATTACCCCAAACGGATTATGTGGCGAGAACCGGATCTTCACATTGCCCTGGGGGCCTTTAGCACGCCAGCGATTGCCATCGGGTTCTAACGCACTGTGCGTCAGCCCGGAAGCCCACTTTGGGAAAAACTCTGGCTTCCAGATGGTTTCATAAAGATCTAACCAGTGACGTGGAATCGTCAGGCTCAGAGTGCGAGAGGAGAGCATGTAACCTCCGGTGAATAAGCTAAAAAGGCATTAAAGCATGGGGTCAGGCTTGTTAAAACGTTGTAACAGCAGAAGTGTGGTGTTGAAAGGGTTTCGTACAAACGGCAGACAACGGATGATGCTGTCTGCCACTGACTCAGATGAAATTGCCGCGCGCAGAAACCACATGATCTTCGCTATGGCCGTTAGCGTGCCGCAGAACAAAGCTGTCCGACTGCGCCATCACGGCACAACTGTGATTAGGGAAAATACGCAGCAGCATGCCGACTTCAGGGCGGCGATCCTGATAAAGCAGAAAACCGTGCTCCTCAGATAATTTTGTCACTTCATAAGTCTGACCCGCTTCGTCGGCTGCCACACCAAAGCCGCTGGCATTGGTGCCGTGTGGCCCTTTATCCGAACTCAGCATTTTTGACCCGGCATCCACAATCGCGAAATGATCGTTCACCGCCACGACACGGGTAATGACGCTCATTGCCAGCTGATCGACGTGACTTAATCCGAGACGGCAGGCGGTAAGGTCCAGTAGTGCATAGTTTCCTGGCCGGATTTCATTCATGCAGGGTGCAATCTCTGCTGCCAGCGCCGTAGGCGTTGAACCTACAGAGAGAGGGCAGTCGGTAAAACCAGCCGCCTGCAGTTTTGCCTGTACTCGCTGCATCAATGCCGTTTCCTGCCGGGCGACATCCGCAATGGCCGCGGCATTACCGGCACCATAAACGTGGCCAGCATGTGACACTAATCCGGCAAAGCGTAACCCTTTGTCCTGCAGCGCCTGAGCAATCAGCACCGCTTCATCTGTATCAGGATTGACACCTATCCGATGTAATCCAACATCAACCTTAATCGCTACCGCCAGGTCGCATTCCGGTTGCTGCTGGCAGGCATCATCAATAGCCGCCACGCCCTGCAGTCTGTCCGCAATCAGGGTGAGCTTTGCCTGATGAAGCACGGCGTGGCGCAGCAATTCAGCCACGCTTTGCGGTTGCACAATCGGGTAGGCTAATAGCAGATCACGAACACCGCCCTGAATAAAGCTGATGCCTTCGCTGGGCTTAGAGACGGTAACACCCTGTGCACCGGACGCGATCTGACGCTGCGCAATCCAGACGCTTTTATGCGTTTTGATATGGGGTCGCAACGCGACGCCTGCCGCACTGGCTTTGCGCTGCATATGCTGCAGGTTCTGCTCCAGGCGCTCTGCATCCACTTCAATATAGGGCGTAAGGCGATCATCAATCAGCGGACGCTGCCACTGCTGTGTATCGTTGATATCCATAAGATTGTCCGGCATTGACGAGGTAAGGGGATTCATCATTCCTTAATTATCTCTTTGATACCAGCCTGCCGGAAGCAAACAGGTGTGCTGAACAGCAGAAACTGTAGAGGTAGCTATAACGGCAGAGGCAGTATGAGAGCACAGCAAACGGGGATGAGAGAGTGGACGTAAAGCAGATGTCGTTCAGCGGATTAAAACAACAAAGCAGGCACGAGGCCTGCTTTATCAGTTAACTCAGACGTAGAGCGACTTTTCACCCGGTGGCCGGGTTTTGAAGCGACGATGCAGCCAAAGATACTGTTCGGGTGCGCGAAGGATCTGATTTTCGATCACTTTGTTCATATAAGCAGCAGCAGCAGCCTCGTCCGTATGAGGATAATTTTCCAGCATCGGTTCGATGATCAAATGGTAGCCATCATTTCCTGGATTACGAATCAGCATAATTGGCACCATCGCTGGCTTCGCCAGACGCGACAGAACAAAAGTCCCGTTAGTCGTGGCGGCTTTTTCCACCGCAAACAGCGGCGCAAAGGTGCTGCCTTTAGGGCCGTAATCCTGGTCAGGCGCAAACCAGACCGATTCACCCTGTTTCAGGGCATTAACCATACCGCGTAGATCACGACGGTCGATCATCGCTTTATTTGAGCGCATCCGCCCTTTGGTCTGCACATACTCCATCGCCTGGTTATTGTGTGGGCGATACATCGCCATCATTGGCTGACAGAGTCCGCTGATGCGGCCGCCCAGCTCCAGTGACATGAAATGTACACCAATCAGCATCACGCCTCGCTTTTCTTTCTGCGCGGCATGCAGGTTTTCCATTCCCGACACTTTAAACAGACGTCTTACCGCACGGTCAGACCAGAACCAGGCAATACCGGTTTCAGCCAGCGCCATCCCAAGCGACGCGAAATTGCCGGCAATCATATGTTCTGTTTTTTCTTCGCTGATGCCCGGAAAGCAGAGTTCGATGTTACGACGGGTAATACGCTCGCGGCGCTGCAGGAAATGGCGAGAGATTTTGCCGGCACCGGCACCGAGACGCATAAGAACAGGATAGGGGAGCTGGACCAGCAGCCAGAGTACGCCAAGGCCAAACCAGGTAAACCAATAACGCGGATGCAGCAGCGAACTGCTAAATTTTCCGGTGTTTTTCATTAACAACCTTCATGGGATAGAGGGATGCATCGCACAAAGAGCACTTCCATGAGTCTTAAGGCGGTACAGCTGTACTGATTTCGACCAACATTTTATCAAAAAGTGCCTTCAAAGAAAGGGAAACTCCGGCATCTACAGGATTGACCTGTTTCATGGAGAGGCGTTAATAACGGCGATAAAAGTACATTAACCCTATAAAATCATTATTTTTCAACTGCTTAATCTAAGCCTGAAAGCAGCTTTAATTGTAAGCGAGGCCGTTTCAGGAACAGTCTGGAAATGATTATTTATTTATCTTTACCTGATTCTGATGCTGGCCGCGCTGAAAAAGCGATCAATTGACGGAAGGAGCTAACACTTTAAGTGCTGACAGCGCCTGACAGGGGAACAAAGCGCTACTGCGAGCGCTTTGTTGAGTGGAAATTACTCGATCTTCTGGATATGAATGATGATTTTGAGTAAATCTTATAAAAATCAGCTTCTTATTTTGGTTTTTTATGACGATTTACTATTCTACTCATCAATCCAGTTTCCGATGAGCACAGCTACAAGCTCATCAGCTTACTGGCTTGATGGTTGTCGTAAATCTTTCACCTTTGACCAGTTCACCAGAAGGTTTTCGATAGTAAGATTCACCATCAAGCCGGTAGTAAGTGTAACCATCCTTTGTCTTAGTGATTTCCATGATCCAGGTTGACTTGTCTATACAATTTTCTTCTGTTTTCATGTCGTCGAAGCATAATAAGTAATCAGTATCATGGTCTGGAAAAGCCCCTGAGTTCCTGGGAGCGAGCTTTTGATACTTCCCATCAAACTTCCAGATTGAAACATTGTAAGTTTCAGGGGAAGAGATGGTTTTAACTCCATTATTATCCCACCATTCGATTTTATCGCTATCAGTGAAAGGGATATTTTTAACTAATAATTCTTTATTAGCTTCAGAACCATGAATTGCAAGCACCTTTGGAGAACTAAAGAAGCTTACGTAAAACAATAGTAACATTGCCAATGCCACCATAAAAATAATAATCTTTTTAATTCGCATTGGTTTCTCCTGCTATTTATTTCAAACTCAGCTTTCATATTGGTTAAAAAAGGCTTAAAAGCAAAGTATTCCCATCTTTGAAGGATAAACCATATACGAAAGGCTCTGATAAAATGAAACTTAGGATTCTGGATGTCAGTTTTATCGAGACCGAAATGATCCTGCCCTGTAAAAGTTATTTTTGCAATATAACCATTATCAGTTATATCGAGCTGGTTTATCAGTATGTTTGTAGCATGAATATCATGTATCGACATACCTAATCCATTGAAACTGTCGGCCCAACGGTTAAACTTAGGAAGTATTGAATTGCCTATAGCTTGTGTTATTAAATCTTTATCTGTAACTGATAAGCTTTTTTGTCCATCAACAATAATTTTATCTAATGAAGATTTGATTACTGTAAGTGGTGAGAGTGGCGATGTTTGACCACCTAATATTAGCGTCTTATATGCACTATCAAGAAAGGGACTGGAATAGCTTTTTCCGTTACCGTGATAAAGATGCTTTACGAGATTGTTGAATATTTGATGTTGCCCAGGGTAATATGCAGGCATAGAAAGACGAAGAAACTCATTGAAAAGAAGTTCAGCCATTTCCGTTCTGGATTTTCGACGGGTATTCTGAAAGGCGTTAAATATTGATACTTCCTTTCCAGTCCAGGGATTGACGACATTTGAAACATCATCCAGGTCTAAATCACTTCTTAGCTGTTTTTCAGTGAGATCTCCACACTTCATATCATCAGTGCTGTAATCGTTAAACTTGTGCTTCGTTTGAAAAATGGTGGCAGGAAACTTCAATGCTGGCATGATGACTTCCTTGTGATATTAATGTTTCATCCTGAAAAATCATGTAATTAATCGAATGCTAAATTATTTTAATATCGACATATCTGTAAAATCCAATGCTTCTTTGCTACAGCCCTGTTCATATAACTACCAGTCGCAGGTATTAAGCAGACTGATGTAATACTAAACGGCATGGTCGGAAAAGTGAAGGAGTGTAAGTCCCACCTTTCATTATGACCAATGACTATCCCTGACCTCACAGGAAAAAATGTTACCCATATAACTGACCTGTTAAACCAGACTCAGGACTACACCATTCTGACTATTCATTAATAGCTGGTTAAGCAGACGATTTCCCCACTTTACTCCCAAAACCAGTGAACTTTGACAGTGGAATATGGGCATCATGGAAAAGTAAAAAAGCCCATTTAACATGGGCTTGTGGGATGTACTGTGCAGGTGTGGAAATTACTCGATATTCTGAATCTGCTCGCGCATCTGCTCAATCAGCACCTTCAGTTCAATAGCTGACGTAGTGATTTCGGCGTTGATCGACTTCGAAGCCAGCGTGTTCGACTCACGATTGAACTCCTGCATCATAAAATCGAGACGGCGGCCAACTGCTTCTTTCTTTTTCAGGATGTTGTAAGTCTCTTTAACGTGCGCATCCAGACGATCCAGCTCTTCAGAAACGTCAACACGCTGCGCCATCATCACCAGTTCCTGCTCAAGGCGATTGTTTTCCAGCTGGACTTCAGCATCTTCCAGTTTGGCGACCAGCCGCTCACGCTGCCATTTGATCACCTCAGGCATCTGCGCGCGCACTTTGCTGACTTCCTGCGAGACGCCTTCCAGACGCTGCTCAATCATCGCTTTCAGGGCGGTACCTTCGCTTTCGCGTGCCGCAATAAAGTCATCAAGCGCACCATCCAGTGCCTGCAACAACTGGGTGTTGATGGCATCCAGATCCTGTTCCTGCGCAGACATCACACCTGGCCAGCGCAGAATATCCAGCGGATTAATCGCGCCTTCGTCGCTCTGCATTTTTACCCAGTTGGCAGCCTGCACCAGCTGTTTCGCCAGCGTTTCGTTGAGCATCAGTTCGCCCTGTGCGCTGGGATCGGCATCATAACGGAGGTTGCACTCAATTTTACCGCGCGTCAGACGCTGGCGAATGCGCTCGCGGATAACCGGCTCCAGCCCACGAAACTGTTCCGGCAGGCGGATGTAGGTTTCCAGATAACGCTGGTTCACGGAACGCAGCTCCCAGGCGGCGCTGCCCCATTCGCCTTTGGCTTCGCTGCGGGCATAAGCGGTCATACTGCGGATCATAAGCGGTACTCATTTGCGGAAAGATGGGTGAAGTATAGCGAGGCGAGCCACGGCATAACAGGCATAAGCGTCGCACAGGAAAATAACGAACCATTTCCGCTTTCAGCGACAGCCACTTATGATGACCATTGACCCTTTGTGAGGATGACTGATCTATGTCTCGCGTTATTGCCCTTCCTGTTGTGATGGCTCTGCTGCTGGCAGGTTGCCAGGCACGCCACTCGCCGCCCACTAAACCGCAACCCATCTGTGCGGGTGGCGACATGATGATGCAGACCACGTTGTGGTTTGGACTGAGCAAGCCTGATGGCGGCAGGGTGAGTTCACTCGACTGGATGAACTTCGTGGATAATGAGGTCACGCCACGGTTTAAAGCGGGCCTGTCGGTCTATGATGCCAAAGGGCAATGGCTGGGCGAGAACGGTCAGCTGGCACGGGAGAACAGTAAGGCGTTGATGCTGATCCACGGGATCGACCCCGCCACCAACGTTGATATTGAGGCGTTACGCAGCCTCTATAAAAAACGGTTTGGTCAGGAGTCGGTTATGCGGGTGGATGCACCCGTCTGCGTCGGATTCTAAGGCGAAAGCGGGCGGCAGAATTGCCGCCCGTTGAATAATCAGATAAACAGACCGGCAAAGGCTGCGGAGAGCAGACTGACCAGCGTGGAGCCATAGACCAGCTTCCAGCCAAAACGGGAAACCACATTTCCCTGTTTCTCATTCAGGCCTTTTATTGCGCCCGCCACAATGCCGATAGAGGCAAAGTTAGCGAACGAGACCAGGAACACCGACAGAATACCCAGTCCACGCGCACTCATGCCTGCCGCGACTTTCTGCAGTTCAATCATCGCCACAAACTCATTCGCCACCAGTTTGGTTGCCATGATGCTGGCCGCCTGCAGGGCATCGGCTTTGGGAATGCCAATCAGCCAGGCCAGAGGATAGAACAGGTAGCCGAGCAGTTGCTGGAAGCTGTAGCCGAACACCTCCGCAAACAGCGCGTTGACGGCAGCAATCAGGGCAATAAAGCCAATCAGCATGGCCAGAATAATCATCGCGACTTTGAAGCCTGCCAGGATGTACTCACCCAGCATCTCAAAGAAGCTCTGCTCTTCATGCAGTTTATCCAGCGCGATAGGCTGCTCATCCTGGCTTTTCATCGGGTTGATGATCGACAGGATAATAAAGGTGCTGAACATGTTAAGCAGCAGTGCCGCAACCACATATTTCGGTTCGATCATCGACATATAAGCACCGACAATCGACAGCGAAACGGTAGACATCGCGGTCGCCGCCATGGTGTAGAGCCGGCGCGGCGGGATATCACCCAGAATCCCTTTATAAGCGATGAAGTTTTCCGACTGCCCAAGAATCAGCGTGCTGACGGCGTTGAACGACTCCAGCTTGCCCATGCCGTTAATCTTCGACAGCAGCGTCCCGAAAATACGGATCAGCAGCGGCAGGATGCGCCAGTGCTGCAATATGCCGATCAGTGCCGAAATAAAGACAATCGGGCAGAGCACGCCAAGGAAGATAAATGCCAGCCCCTGTTTGCTCATTCCGCCAAACACGAACTCCGTGCCTTGTGCGGCAAAACCCAGCAGCGTTTCAAAGAAACCGGCGAACGAACCGACCAGCGCCAGACCCCCGGCAGAGTGAAGGAAGAACCAACCCAGCGCGGCTTCCACCACAATCAGTTGAACAATAAAGCGCAGACGAATCTGTTTACGGTCATGACTGACCAGCAGCGCAAGGGCAAAAATCACCACCAGCGCCAGCAGGAAATGAAGAATGGCGGCCATATGTCTTTTTTATCAGAGAGAAAGGAACGCGCATTTAGCCACAGCTGGCGGGGAATTTCATCTGATGCCTGCGTCAGACCAGCGTAAGAGACAGCGGACAAGGAAGTCCGTATAATGCGCAGCCAATCATTAGCAAGCCGGAGAATACCCATGCGTCCAGCAGGCCGTAGCGCACAACAGGTGCGTCCAGTCACATTGACCCGCAATTACACCAAACACGCAGAGGGTTCCGTTCTGGTGGAATTCGGCGAAACGAAAGTGCTTTGCACTGCCTCGGTAGACGAAGGGGTTCCGCGTTTCCTCAAAGGCCAGGGCCAGGGTTGGGTAACGGCCGAATATGGCATGCTGCCGCGTTCGACCCACAGCCGTATGGCGCGTGAAGCTGCAAAAGGCAAGCAGGGCGGACGTACGCTGGAGATTCAGCGTCTGATCGCCCGTTCACTGCGCGCCGCGGTTGATCTTAAAGCGCTGGGTGAATTTACCATTACGCTCGACTGTGACGTAATTCAGGCCGATGGCGGCACTCGCACCGCATCAATCACCGGAGCCTGTGTGGCGCTGGCTGATGCGCTGAACAAGCTGGTGGCCAGCGGCAAACTGAAAGCGAACCCGATGAAGGGCATGGTCGCGGCGATTTCAGTGGGCATCGTCAAAGGCGAAGCGCTGTGCGATCTGGAGTATGTTGAAGACTCAGCCGCAGAAACCGACATGAACGTCGTGATGCTGGAAGATGGCCGCATGATCGAGGTGCAGGGCACTGCCGAAGGCGAACCGTTCAGCCATGAAGAGTTGTTAACGCTACTGGCGCTGGCTCGGGGCGGAATTGAGGAATTAATTCAGGCGCAGAAAGCAGCGCTGGAAAATTGATGTAACAGGCGACCTCAGAGTCGCCTTTTCTTTATTTGAGGAGTGAGAAATGAAAGCCTGGCAGCGTCAGTTTATTGAATTTGCCCTGAACAAGCAGGTGCTGAAGTTCGGTGAGTTCACTTTGAAGTCCGGGCGTAAAAGCCCCTATTTCTTTAATGCTGGTCTGTTTAACAGCGGACGGGATTTAGCGCTGCTGGGACGCTTCTACGCGCAGGCGCTGGTGGATGGCGCTGTTGATTTTGATCTGCTGTTCGGCCCGGCCTATAAAGGCATTCCGATTGCCACCACCACGGCGGTGGCGCTGGCGGATCATCATGACCGCGATGTGCCTTACTGCTTTAACCGTAAAGAAGCGAAAGATCACGGCGAAGGTGGCCTGCTGGTTGGCAGTCCGCTGCAGGGCAAAGTGATGCTGGTGGACGATGTGATCACCGCAGGCACCGCGATTCGTGAGTCGATGGATATTATCGGTGCGCACAACGCCACTCTGGCAGGCGTGCTGGTCTCGCTTGATCGTCAGGAGCGTGGACGCGGAGAAATGTCGGCGATTCAGGAAGTGGAACGTGATTACGGCTGCAAAGTGACCGCAATTATTACGCTGGCAGACCTGATTGCCTGGCTGGAAGAGAAGCCTGAGATGGCCGATCATCTGGCTCAGGTACGTGCCTATCAGAAAGCGTACGGGATTTAACAGAGGCGGGCGCAATGCCCGCCTTCTTTTACGCTTTACGCCAGCTGCGCGGCAATCAGCGGCCAGCGAGCCTCAAAGTCTGCGGTAGGACTGAAACGAAACTCAGAACGGACATACCGTGACAGTAAACCCTCACAGAATGCCAGCAACTGACTTGCCAGCAGCGCCTCATCAGCCTGAAAGGCTTCGCCCTCGCGCATTTTCCGTTCCCGCATCACCTGTCGCAGCTGCACTTCAATCCGCTCAAACAGCTGATTGATGCGTCCCTGCAGTCGGTCCTGCTCAAACATCAATGCATGGCCGGTCAGAATGCGCGTCAGTCCCGGATTACGCTCACCAAATCCCAGAATCAGTTGCACGATCAGACGCAGACGCGTCATGGTCTCTTTTTCATCCTTGAGGATCAGATTGATGCGGGTAATCAGACTGTCTTCGATAAACTCAATCAGGCTATCGAACATTCGTGTCTTACTCGGGAAGTGACGATACAGCGCCGCTTCAGAAACGCCCACCGTGGCTGCCAGTTTGGCTGTGGTAATGCGCTGACTGCCATCACCCGACTCCAGCATCTGCGCCAGCGCCTGCAAAATCTCTTCGCGACGATTCCGCTTCGCGACTTTTTTTTCTGCCATGACCTTAAAGACCCCTGAAATTCACCTAAAAACAGGCAACACCTACGCATCTGCCACAGGAACGCGTCCTGTGGCGATGAGGAAAAAATAACGGGCGTAAGTGAAAGTCGGTAATGCGGGTTACTGGCGACCGGAGTGGCCGAAGCCGCCTTCGCCGCGCAGGCTGGCGTCGAAATCTTCGACCAGGTTAAATTCCGCCTGCACCACCGGTACAAAGACCAGTTGTGCCATGCGATCGCCGGGCTGCAGCGAGAAGCTTTCCTGGCCGCGATTCCAGACCGAGACCATCAGCTGTCCCTGATAGTCGGAGTCAATCAGACCCACCAGGTTGCCCAGCACGATGCCATGTTTATGGCCAAGGCCTGAGCGCGGCAGGATCACAGCGGCCAGATCGGGGTCGGCAATATGAATCGCCAGGCCGGTCGGAACAAGCGTTGTGGTGCCTGGTGCGATGTCGAGAACATCATCAATGCAGGCGCGTAAATCTAACCCAGCGGAACCTGAAGTCGCGTAGGTCGGCAGTGGAAACTCTTTGCCGACGCGCGGATCCAGGATTTTAACGTCTATTTTTTTCATCATAACGGCTGACAATCTCGTCTATTAATTGTTGGCCAAGGAGAGACTTATCGCTGAGCGGTAAGCGTTTTTCTCCATCCTGCCAAAAAAGGTGAAGAGCATTGGTGTCGCTATTAAACCCCTGTCCGGCTTTAGCGACGTCGTTAGCGCAGATCAGATCCAGATTCTTGCGCACCCGTTTTTGCCGGGCGTATTCTTCCACATTCTGTGTTTCAGCAGCAAATCCAACGACGAATGGCCGGTTTTCCTGAAGTGCAGCGACGCCGGCAACAATATCGGGATTCTTTACCAGGTTCAGCGTGACGTTATCATCGCCGCCCTGTTTCTTGATTTTATCGGCCGCAATATCGGCTGCCCGGTAGTCTGCCACGGCTGCGCTTGCAATGAAAATATGTTGTTTATCTATCTCACTCATGACGGCGGCCTGCATCTCCAGCGCGCTGGTCACATCAATTCGCCGCACACCCGCTGGCGCAGACAGGGTGACCGGGCCGCTGACCAGCGTGACCTGTGCACCGCGTCTGGCGGCGGCGTCGGCAATAGCAAAGCCCATTTTGCCGGAGCTGTGGTTAGTGATGTAGCGCACCGGGTCCAGCGCCTCACGGGTAGGGCCGGCGGTAATCATAATGTTGAGATGTTGCAGATCGTTGACGGGCGTAGCCCACTGCACCGCATGGTCAACAATCACCAGCGGGTCGAGCATCCGGCCCGGCCCGACATCGCCGCAGGCCTGGCTGCCGCTGTCCGGTCCCCAAATCAGCACGCCACGCGCCTGCAGGCTCTGCAGGTTATGCTGGGTCACCGCCGCACGATACATCTGCTGATTCATAGCGGGCACCACTGCCACGGGTGAGGCCGTCGCTAACACGGCGGTCGTCACCAGATCGTTTGCCATACCGGCAGTAATACGGGCAATCAGGTCAGCAGTGGCCGGTGCCAGCACAATAAGATCGGCCCATTTTGCCAGTTCAATATGACCCATCGCCGCCTCCGCTGCCGGATCAAGCAGATCGTCAAATACCGGATAGCCGGAGACAGCCTGCAGGCTGAGCGGAGTAATAAATGCTTTCGCCCCCTCTGTCATCATCACGCGGACATCAGCACCGCGATCGCGCAGGCGGCGCACCAGCTCAGGTGCTTTATAAGCAGCAATACCGCCGCTCACGCCAAGAAGAATTTTTTTGCCGGCTAATCCCATCATGATGTTGGCCTCACTAAGCTCTCTGCCGCTCGCGGCGGCGAATGCACGGACTTTATCACAAAAGCGCGGATGCGCCTTTTCACTGACTGCGTTTGCGAGCCGTCTCGTAGATTGCAGCTTCACTGATAGCTGCACTCTTCATGATGGGCCATGCTGAGGCTCATCTCAGGGAGAGCGGACATGAAAATAAAGGGACCACGGGAAAAACTCCGGAAGCTGGGTGCGCATGCCCTCAGCGATACTGAACTACTGGCCATTTTTCTCCGTACCGGATCGCCTGGACAGAACGTCCTGGAGCTGGCCGGACAGATGCTGGACGGTTTTGGCTCGCTTTATCAGCTCATGACGTCAGACAAAGCGGCATTCGGTGAAATCAAAGGGGTCGGCGATGCCAAGCTGGCACAGCTTCATGCGATTGCCGAACTGGCGAAGCGTTTTTTCGCCAGTAAGCTGGCCCGCGAAAGCGCAATGGAAAATCCACAAATCACGCGCCAGTATCTGCAAAGTCTGTTAGCCCATCAGGAGCGTGAGATCTTCATGGCACTGTTTCTGGATAATCAGCATCGGGTGCTGCGGGCACAAAATATGTTCTCTGGTTCCATTAACAGCGTGGAAGTTCACCCCCGCGAGATCGTCCGGGAAGCGCTGAAGCTCAATGCTGCCGCTCTGATACTGGCGCATAATCACCCGTCGGGCATGGCGGAGCCGAGCCGTGCAGACCGTGAAGTGACCCATAAAGTCAGCGAAGCCTGCCAGCTACTCGACATCCGTCTGCTCGATCATCTGGTGATTGGTCATGGCGAATATGTCTCCTTTGCCGAGCGGGGATGGCTCTGACAGGGGGAAATTTCACGCCAGGTGGCGGCTTTTTGCCCGATCATTCGGGATCTTTATCTGTTCGGGACTTGAGCACTTGGGCTGAGCGGCGTATACTACGCCACCTTTGAGAATCTCGGGTTTGGCGGTTAGGCCAGCTTAGCGGGTTCCATGGAATTCGCCTGGCGGGCTGCAAGCCTGACGAGGCGGCCCAAACCTAATTTTTAAAGCTCGAGCTGATTTGATTTTTGGAGATATTGACATGTCACGAGTCTGCCAGGTAACTGGAAAGCGTCCGGTGACGGGTAACAACCGTTCCCACGCAATGAACGCGACGAAACGCCGTTTCCTTCCGAACCTGCACTCACACCGTTTTTGGGTTGAGAGCGAGAAGCGCTTCGTTACTCTGCGTGTATCTGTTAAAGGTATGCGTATTATTGATAAAAAGGGCATTGATACGGTGTTAGCCGATATGCGTGCCCGTGGTGAGAAGTACTAAGGTACTAAGGAACTGAATCATGGCTAAAGGTATTCGTGAGAAGATCAAGCTGGTTTCCTCTGCTGGTACAGGTCACTTCTATACCACCACGAAGAACAAACGTACTAAACCAGAGAAGCTGGAACTGAAAAAGTTCGATCCGGTTGTACGTCAGCATGTGCTCTACAAAGAAGCTAAAATTAAGTAATTTTAGTGTTCTGCTAAAAACCCGGCTCCGGCCGGGTTTTTTGTTTGTGTAAAACGCTGAGGAGAGGGTATGCCAGAGTTGCCAGAGGTTGAAACCAGCCGTCGCGGTATCGAACCGCATTTGGTCGGTGAAACCATCCTTCACGCCGTGGTGCGTAATTCACGTTTGCGGTGGCCTGTTTCGCAGGAGATCCTGGCGCTGAGCGATCAGCCGGTGCTCAGTGTGCAGCGCCGGGCGAAATATCTGCTGCTGGAGCTGCCGCATGGCTGGATCATTATCCACCTTGGCATGTCCGGTAGCCTGCGCGTGCTGTCAGAAGAGCTGCCAGCGGCGAAGCATGACCATGTTGATCTGGTCATGAGCAACGGCAAAGTGCTGCGCTACACCGACCCGCGCCGCTTTGGTGCCTGGCTCTGGAGCAGCGATCTGGCGGGCAGCAGCGTGCTGGCACATCTCGGGCCGGAGCCGCTTAGCGAGGAGTTTGACGGCGCTTACCTGTTTGAGAAGTCACGCGGCAAGCGGACGCTCATCAAGCAGTGGCTGATGGATAACAAAGTGGTGGTGGGCGTGGGCAACATTTACGCCAGCGAGTCACTGTTTACCGCCGGGATCATTCCCGATCGTGCTGCCGGCAGTCTGTCGCAGGCCGAAGCGGAACTGCTGGTCAATACCATCAAAGCGGTGCTGTTACGCTCCATTGAGCAGGGCGGAACCACACTGCGTGACTTCTTACAGACCGACGGTAAACCTGGCTATTTTGCACAGCAGTTACAGGTTTATGGGCGGGCAGGCGAACCCTGCCGGGCATGCGGTACGCCGATTGTCAGCGGCAGACATGGACAGCGCAGCACCTACTGGTGCCCGAATTGCCAGCATTAAGCCAGTTTAGCCAGCAATGCCTGATGCACCGGCGCGGGCAGGAAGGCGGTCACATCGCCGCCGTGACGCGCCACCTCTTTGACCAGCGAAGATGAGATAAACGAGAAGCCTTCAGACGGCATCAGGAAAACACTCTCCAGCGTTGGCAGCAGGTGACGATTCATCTGCGCCAGCTGCATTTCATATTCAAAGTCTGACACCGCACGCAAGCCACGAACCAGCACATTCGCCTGCTGGTCACGGGCGAAATTCGCCATCAGGTCGCTGAATCCGACCACTTCAACGTTGGGCAGATGGGCTATCACTTCACCGGCCAGCGCCACGCGCTCATCCAGGCTGAACATTGGTTTTTTGCTGGGGCTGGCGGCAACGGCCAGAATGACCTGATCAAACATCTGCGCTGCTCGCGTCACGATGTCGAGATGGCCGAGCGTCACAGGATCGAACGTTCCGGGATAGATGGCTTTCGTGATCATACTCGCCCTTTTGCCGAAGCATGATTCAGCGCCCAGAGGGCTGAATATTTATTGAAGGTATATTGCGCATTGACCACCGCCAGAATCCAGCCCTGCTTTCCGTCTAGAAAACCGGCACGCAGCAGCAGGGTTTTCATAAACGCGCCCAGCGTATGGCTGAACAGAGAAAACAGGCTGCAACGCTTACCGCGCCGATGGCGTTCCGTAGCCCAGGCTTCGGCATAAGCCAGCTGCTTGCGCTGAAAGGCGATTAAATCGCGGCAGGTCAGATGCTGCAGATCGCCGGGTAATGCCACCACCGGCGCGCCGTCACTTTGCAGTGATTCATGCACCAGATTGTCATTGTAGCGGAAGGTGCGTGGGTAGAGTCGCATGACGCGGTCAGGATACCAGCCGCTATGGCGCATAAAGCGGCCGAGAAACAGATTACTGCGGCCCAGGCTATAAACCGTACGGCTGGGTGGCGCGACCAGCACCTGCTCAATCGCGGCGCGCAGTTCAGGTGTCACGCGTTCATCCGCATCGATCATCAGAATCATGTCGCCGGTGGCATAGTGCTGCGCGCGCTGGCGCTGGATACCATAGCCCTGCCAGTCATCATTGAGGTAGACCTTCGCCCCAGCCTGTGTGGCGATGTCGACACTGTTGTCATGGCTGCCTGAGTCCAGCACGATAATTTCATCGGCCCAGCTGACCGAGGCCAGGCATTCAGGCAGCAGTTCCGCTTCGTTTTTGGCGATCATCACCACGGAAAGACGTTGGCGTGCTGACATTAGTGGGCCCGTGGTGGCAGATGCGGTTCGAGTAACTGTAGCAGACGCTGTAGCGCACCCTGATTCTGGTGCAGCACGTCTACCGCATGACGTCCGTAATAACGGCGGTAATCATCATCCTGTAACAGGTTGGTGACCTCTTTTTCCAGCGAAATCACGTCGGTGACGGTGATCAGCCCCTGGCCTTCCTGCAACTTGCTGCAGATATCTTTGAAGTTCCAGATATGGGGTCCCATCAGAACCGGAAGCGCATGGGCAGCAGGCTCTAGCGGGTTGTGTCCACCCCGTTCAACCAGGCTGCCGCCGACAAAGGCCAGATCGGCAATGCCGTATAGCAGCATCAGTTCGCCCATTGAATCTCCGATGACCACCTGCGTTGAGCCAGACGGGATCTCGCCGCTGCTGCGCAGGATAAAACTGAAGCCGCGTTCCTGCGTGAGTTCACGGGCATCGTTAAAACGCTCGGGATGGCGGGGCACCAGAATCAGCAGCAAATCCGGAAACGTCTGCAGCAGGCGGCGATGAGCATCCAGCACAATGGCCTCTTCACCTTCGTGCGTGCTGGTGGCGATCCACACCGGACGGCGCGGCGCCCACTGACGACGCAGCGTCACCGCTCTGGCGGCCAGTTCTGGCGTCACGGAAATATCAAACTTCAGGCTGCCGGTAATCGTTAGTTGAGAACGTTTCAGGCCCAGGCTCAGGAAGCGGTCGCCATCTTCCGCATTCTGCGCCGCGATAAGCGTGATGCTCTGCAACAGTCGGCGCATGAATTTACCCAGCTTGCGGTAGCCTTTGGCCGATCGGGCCGAGAGGCGGGCATTGGCGATCACCAGCGGAATATTACGCTGGTGCAGAATGCGGATAATATTCGGCCACAGCTCGGTTTCCATGATGATCACCAGGCGTGGGTTGACCGTATCCAGAAAACGATTAATCGAACCCGGCAGATCATAAGGCAGATAGACGTGATGCACATCTTTGCCAAATGCAGATTGCGCGCGTTCAGAGCCGGTAGGCGTCATGGTGGTGACGGTAATCGGCAGGGTCGGGTAACGATGACGCAGAGCGCGCACCAGCGGGATCGCAGCCAGGGTTTCACCCACAGAGACCGAGTGCAGCACAATGCCGTCGGGCTTAACTTTGCCGACACAATAGCCATAGCGTTCTGCCCAGCGTTTGCGATAGGCAGGCGCTTTACGACCGCGCAGCCACAGGCGCAGCCAAATCAGTGGCTGAATTAAGTAGAGCAATGCGGTGTAAAAGGTCGTCATAGTTACCGTTACAGCAAATTCGCGTCTAAAAGCAGATTAAAATCAGATGGCGGCATGTTATCAGAAACCCCGCATGCACTCATCCCACATTGTCAGTTGCTGCTCAGGACCTGCTGATAAAGCGAAGTCAGCGCCTGCGCCAGCCGTTGTGGACCATAAGGTTCAATTTTGCGCCGCGCCGCGTCACCCATTCGTGAATCGACGGAAAGCGCCGGTAATGCATTAACAGCCTGATTTAACCCGTTGATATCCAACGCATCACAGACGAAGCCTTCCTGACCAGCGGTAATAAATTCTGCGCCACCGCAGCCAATGCTGGTAATCACCGGTAAGCCGCAGGCCATCGCCTCCAGTACCACATTAGGAAAAGGATCGTAGAGGGTGGGCAGCAGCAGGCCATCAGCCGCGTGATAGAACGGCTGCACATCCTGCTGTACGCCGACAAAGCGCAGGCGGTCCAGACAGTTAAGCTGATTTGCCAGCTGCTGATACCGCTGCAGTTGCTTATCCTGACCCACCACAATCAGATAACGGTCGCTGGCAGCCAGCGCCTGTATCGCCGCTTTCAACCCCTTGCGTTCAAAGCCGGAGCCGACATAAATCAGTACGGTGGCCGCATCGGGCAGCGCCAGCTGCTGACGGGTGGCGCGACGTGCAGCTTCCGTGGCGGGCTGGAAACGGCTGGCATCGATAGCATTATGAATAACGTGGATTTTTCCGGCGTCGAGCGAGAAACAGCGCAGGATATCGCGCTTTACCATCTCAGAATTACAGATCACCGCTTTCAGCGTCGGAGAGTTAAACATCTCCGCTTCCGCCTGCAGGACATAGCGATGATAAGGGCTGAGCACAGCACTCAGTCGTTGCCACGATGAGACGATGCGGGCGCGCTGTTCCAGCCAGACGCGATGAACACCATCACCCGCGCGAAAAATATCACAGCCCGCGATGCGCTCGTGGCTTTGCACAATATCGAACTTTTCGCGCTCCCAGCAGGCGCGTGCTGCAAGGGCAAAACCGCGCTCACGGGATACCCGGCCCAGCTTTGCAGGATTACAGATATGCAGATGCCAGTCAGGATTGGGTGTGCCCTGCCAGCTGCGGGTAATGATGTTGAGATCGAGCTGCTCGCTGCCCAGCGCTTCCAGCGCGCGCGAGATAAAACGCTCGGCACCGCCATCCGGACGATATTTCTGCCGGACAATCGCCAGCCGTAACTTACTCATTCAGATAGCTCCTCGCTGCCGCGACCACATCCTTCACCGGAATGGCCGACAGATAACGCTGGTCTGTTTTGGTGTCGATGGAATCGGGTGAGGGCAGCGGGCCATAATCCCCCGCCCAGATGACATGATTATTGTCGCCCCATGGCCGCCAGTGCTGCAGCTTGGTCGGGCCAAACAGCGCAATACAGGGCGTTTCAAGTGCGGCGGCCATGTGCATTGGTGCAGAGTCGACACCAATAAACAGCCGGGCATGATCGATAAGCGCCGCCAGCTGCGGCAGAGTAAACTGACCGGCCAGCGAAACCACATCCGGCGACGCACACAGTGCCCGAATGCGGTTGATCATTGCCAGCTCCTGTTTGTCCGGCCCGGCGGTCAGCACCACTTTGCGGCCCGGCTGCGCCAGCTGATCGAGCGTGGCAGCAACGCTCTCCTCTTCCCAGCATTTAAAGCCCCAGCGTGAGGTCGGCTGCACCACAATATAGGGCGCGGTGACCTGGTGTTCTGCCAGTCGGGTCAGCACAATTTGCTGGTCAGCGTCGCTGTAGTGCATTGAGACCCGTGCGCCGTCGCTGCTGATGCCGAGGGGTGCCAGCGCCGACATATTCTGCTCAACGGTATGCAGCTTGCTGTGATTGTGTGTGGAGACCAGCTGGTTGTGACACCATCGCCACAGGACGTTATCACGTTTTTTAAAAGCGAAACCGATACGTACTGGCGCCGCAGAGAGCCGCGTAATCAGGGCAGCCCGCCACTGATCGGCCAGATTAATCACCAGATCATAATGTGCGTCACGTATGGCGCGAATTAATGCACGCTCATGGCCCAGCTTGCGCCAGGTGCCCTCCTGCTTCCATTTACGATCGATGACGTGTAAATGGCGGATAGCCGGATGCGCTTCCAGCATCGGACGCGTCTCCTGATAAAGCAACACGTCGATGCTGGCCTGCGGATAACGCTCATGAAGCGCATTGATGGCGGGCGTTGTGAGCAGCATGTCACCATGATGGCGCAGCTTAATCAGTAATATATTTTTTGGAGAGATGTTTGCTGGAGTCAGGCTGGCCATAAACAAGAGTTCTCAGAATTCAGTGAACCGATTGTAGGGCAAACCCTTTTTAGGATAAAGCCAGCCTCAAAGGTTATTTCTCACGCCAGCGATAGAGTCGGGCTAGCCACAACAGCAACTGATACCACTGCTTAATTCCCCGGGCGTTGCGTAACATGCGCAGGTGTGTCCGGGTGGCGAACAGCTCGGCAATGATTGCCTGGCGTGCACGGGCGTCAGGCTCACGTCTCACACTGTGGCAAACGCTGAGCGCTTCATGGGTCACCTGATAGTGAAACGACGGGTAGATCTTTACGCGGTCACGATAGCGGTCATTGAGCTCTTCCAGCAGCCGCGCAATCTTCATGTAGTGACGCTGATACTCAACGTTGCGCTCGCCGGTACGTTTGCGATTGCTGATTGAGGCGTCGTGCATATAGTAGCGATAGAGTACCGCTTCGGTATAACGCACGCGTTTTGCCAGCAGCATAAACTCGGTGGTCCAGGGAATATCCTGATGATGCAGGCCGGGTTCAAACTGCAACTGATGCTGCTCAATCAGTTCCCGGCGATAGATGCCCAGCCAGACCACATGCATATAACGATGGGTTTTCAGCGCGGTATTCAGCCAGTCGGCACCGCTCAGCACCGGCGTGCTGCGCAGGCGATCCAGCGGAATCAGCGGCTTTACCCGCTGGCTGTGTTTGAAAAACCACTCGGCGTTGCACTGTGCCGCATCCAGATTATCTGCTTCCGCCAGCGTCACCAGCGTCTGATACATATCGGGTTGCATGGTGTCATCCGCATCAGGAAAGGTGACATATTTCCCGCGGGCAATCGCCAGCCCGGCGTTACGGGCGCGCGAGACGCCGCCATTTTCCTGATGAATCACACGAATGTGAGAATGCTGCTGTGCATACTGATCGGCGCGCTCGCCTGAGCCATCGGTTGAACCGTCATCGACGATAATGATCTCAAGCAGAGTCAGCGTCTGCGCCAGCAGTGACTGCATGAACTCATCAAACATGCTGCCCGCATTGTACATCGGGGTAATGATACTCAGCAGAGGAGAAGTACTCATGACAATATCTGCACCAGCATTGTATTCACTGCGAAAAGGCGTTGCCTCGTCATAAATCATTTCCAAATCAGCAGAGTGAAATCAGGGAGTTCACAATTATAAAACGATGTTGCATCCCTGCTTTACTAAAAACCATGCCCGACAATAATAATGCGCTATATGCGCTTTTTTTACGCAATGTGGTCGTGCAGGTAAACAGATTATTATGCTGGCTTGCTGTCAGCGTCGTTATTACAGAGGTCGTGGCAAACAGCCGGCGGGATAAGTGACGGGAAAGTCAGGCGCTGAAATAACAGCGCCCGCATCAATCTGATAAACCTGAGTGTGCTATTGCTCACTCTGTTTAAAAAACTTGAGACTGACATACTTCATCATCCAGCTCAGGCTTTCAGCATACTGTTTCTGATGCCATTTTACGCGGGCGAATCGCTTCATTTCTTTATAATGCTTTGGCGTATCAAGCGGTTGTGAAGCCCAGGGTGAGCGCTGGTAATAGCTATAGTAGCGCTGGGAAAGATCGCTGCCAGCCCATGCATGCCAGGGTTTGCATTTACCGGTGTAGTGAATCATCACCGTCTCTTCTGGCACGCCCGTGTGATCCCATACTTTATTGGCGATGATGTCATAAATGTGGTTATAGCGGTCTGGCAGGATCAGGACCTCATCCTCCAGCACGATATTCAGCGCATCCTGATCGGGAAAACCAAACTCTGCGCCCCGCGTTACCAGCACGTCGGTAATGCGCGCGGTGGTCTGCCTTTCGAGCCAGCGTGGAATATTAATCAGCATAAAACCGGAGTTGAAATAGTGGTGATGCTTCAGCCCCAGCCTTGCGCACTGGTTATGTCGCGCTCGCGGTGTGTCATTACAGGCCGCCAGCGTGTAATCAGTGATATCCAGTGTGAACAGGGGAGAGTAGTCGCCCACCACCAGGGTGTCAGCATCAATATAGATCACACGATCGCTGTAGCTCGCCACGGTTTCCGGGATCAGGAAACGGTAGTGGATACTTTTGGGATAGCGTCCGACCGCAGGCAACTGATCAACCCAGGCACGGTTAAAGATATGCAGCGTGATCGCCAGACGATGGCCCGTGGCCAGCGATCGCAGTTTTTCCACATCCTCTTCGCAAAGCGAGTCTGAAAAAACATGGGCGTGGAAAGCGGTATCAGGATGATGGCTGAGAAGTGAAAACAACGTAATGCCCAGGCCACGCGCGTAGGCGTAGTTGATGCCAAACGCAACATGAACCGGATTATCATCCGTGTCAGCAAGCGTGTTAACCAGCAGCTGACTTTGCTGAACGGCCTCAGCAAGAGGGGTAATTGCCATTACGCTTCACTATTCCAGATTATGAGTAATAAACGTTTGTATTCTAGTCAGTTTATCGTGATCCAGCCCGAATAATTTTTCAGCAGGCTGATCAAACTGAAAACGAGTGGCAAAAACGAACGTCGACGCAGCAATATTATCCGGTCCGATAAACAAAACGTTATTGACCGGACGCTGTTCCCGGACTTCACACGGGCCATAAAGCATGATCACCGGTATCTGCTGCGCATCCGCAATATAAGCATTGCCAGAGTCAGAGGAGATGTAGAAATCCATCTGTGCAATGGCCCACGGAACCTCTTCCAGTTTTAGCTCACCAATCAGACTGACGATATTGTCTTTCGGGCCGGTCAGGCTCAGTAACTCATCCAGCCACGGCTGCTCAGCCGGTGGGCCAAACACATAAAAGGTGCAGGGCAGGTCAGCCAGCGACGCCATCAGCTGCTGCCAGATGCTGGCAGGAATGGTTTTAGCCCGGTTACCGGCAGAAATACTGATGCCAATTTTAATACCGCTGCGCGGATTAAGCAGCGCGGCGGGCGGCGCAGGCGGCTGCCAGAGCGGTGAGGTCGCATGCTTAGGGAAATCGGTGTAGCGGTAGTCACGATTAATCAGCTTCAGGTAGCTGTCGAGCGTTAAATCCGTTTTGGTGTGGTCGACAATTCCGCTGGCGCTGCGATAGAAGGTCTTATGGTAGGACTTACGCACATAGGTGCGCAGAAACTGCTTGTTCGGTGCGTTGCAGAGCGCGGCGAAAAACAGGTTCACGCTGTTTGGCTGCACCAGATAGACGTTGTCATAGCGGTTCATCAGAGTGAAAGCGAGCTTCAGTTTGGCAAAAAAGCTGCGCTTCGCCTCTTCAATCAGGAAATAGCGGCTGACCGTGTCATCGTGACGCGCCAGCGGCTCCACCGCTTTGCTGATCAGCAACTCAGACTGACCCAGCGCACGCAGCATCGGGGTGATATTAATAAAATCACCAATCTTTGCCGTCTGGATGATCAGGCTGCGTCCGGTTGGACGGTAAAACAGCCGCATTATGGCCCGGAAAGGCAGCAGAAGCAGGTAGATCAGCACATAGTTCATGGCATGTTTTCCGTAATAACGGCTCGCAGTTTCTCTGCCACCGTGTCAGCAGTCAGCTCTGCCAGATTATGATTCGGGGCGCTCAGTGCCTGTTGGTTCTGCCCGTAACCGCCAATCAGTCCAGGATCGGTCGGACCATACAGCGTGAGGTTGGGGCGATCCAGTGCCGCCGTCAGATGGCTCAATCCGGTATCCACTGAGACCACCGCCCGTGCGCCCGCCAGCTGTTGTGCTATCGCTTCCAGCGTCAGCTTAGGCAGTACATCGACATGCTCAAATCCTTCTGCAAGGCGCTGCGCACGCTGATGCTCATGTTCAGCACCCCAGGGCAATTTCACCCGCAACCCGCTGGGCTGCATCTGCTCAATCAGCTGTCGCCAGTGTGATTCCGGCCAATGCTTGTTGTCACGCGTTGTGGCATGCAGAAAGACCAGGTAATGATGTGCGTCAGCGGGCAGATGATGCAGAAAGTGTCCGGCAATCGCGTAGTCACCCTGACTTTGCGGTTTTTCATAGCCCAGGCTTTTGGCGAACAGTTCGCGCGTCCGCTCAACCGCGTGCTGTCGCTTACTGACCTCATGGCGGATGTCATACCACCAGCTGGCGAACGGCTCACGTGCGCTACGGCTGTCCTGCCCATGTTTCACCCCTTTCGATAAGCGGGTGACCAGCGCGGCACTTTTGATCAGGCCCTGTGCATCAATCACGATATCGTACTCACGTGACTGTAACGCGCGCTTAAACAGCACGCGCTCTTCACGCTGCTGACTGCCAAACCAGTGTTTGCGCCAGCGGCGAATCGCAACCGGTAACACCTTATCTACTGCGGGATGCCAGCCAGGGATCTGTGCGAAATTCTCTTCCACTACCCAGTCGAAACGGATGCCGGGAATGGCATGCATTGCATCGGTCAGTGCCGGGAGCGAATGCAGCACATCGCCCATTGATGAGGTTTTAACAATCAGGACGTGCATGGCACCTCCTGTGGCGCGAGCAGTTCGCTCAGCGTCTGATGTACACGTTCAGGCTGAATATCGATCAGGCTCTGGTGATAGCCCTGTTCGGCATCGCCTTTGCGCACTTTGTGATAGCCGGTAATCAGGCGAATAATTCGCGCCTGCTTTGCCAGCGGCGGCGTAAAGTCAGGGCTGCTTGGTCCATAGAGCGCCACCAGTGGACGATCCAGCGCCGCGGCGATATGCATCAGGCCGGAGTCGTTGCTGACCACGGCACGGCATTGCGCCAGCAGAATCACCGCCTGTTCCAGCTGAGTTTCACCTGCCAGATTACGGCAGTGGCCGCGAGCCTCTTCGGGCAGCGCCGCGATAATCTCTTCGCCGGTCGGGCGATCTTTGGCGGAGCCAAACAGCACGATCTGAAAGCCTTCAGCAATCAACTGGCGGGCCAGCGTGGCGTAGTGATAGTGCGGCCAGCGTTTGGCCGGACCAAATTCAGCGCCCGGACAAAAACCGATGACCGGACGGGTCGCGGCGAGCTGAAACTGTGCGGCCGTTTCAATTTTTTCCTGCTCTTCAACCTGCAGTTTTGGCCACAACAGCGGCTGTGGCAGCTGCGCCGCCGACGCAACAGGTGTGTCGTAGCCCAGCGCAACGTAGCGCTCAACCATCAGCGGAAACGCGGCTTTATCCAGCACGCGCAAATCATTCAGCAGGCCATAGCGCATTTCACCGCGCCAGCCGACGCGGCGTTTTATTCCGGCAAAGAAGGGGACCAGCGCCGACTTGAAGGAGTTAGGCAGCACATAAGCACGGTCGTAGTGACTGGCGCGCAGCACTTTGCCCAACCGGCGACGCTCACCGATTTCCAGCGCGCCATGCCCAAGTGGCATCGCCAGCGCCTGATTCACCTCCGGCATGCGTGACAACAACGGACGGCACCATGCAGGTGCCATCACGTCAATCACCACATCGGGATGTTCGGCCTTGAGGGTGCGATAGAGACTTTGCGACATCATCATATCGCCGACCCACGACGGGCCGATTACCAGAATTTTCATCGCCGGAGCAGCTTCCTTTATGCGTTACGGTTCAGCCAGACCATATAGTCAGCGACGCCCTGCGCCACCGTTTTAAATGGCTTGTCGTAGCCGGCCGCACGCAGCTTAGTGAGATCGGCCTGAGTATAGGCCTGGTACCGTCCTTTGAGTTTTTCCGGGAACGGGATGTACTCGATCTGACCTTTCTGGTGGAACTTCAGTACTGCGTCAGCCACTTCCTGGAAGGACTCGGCGCGGCCTGTGCCACAGTTGTAAATCCCGGAGACGCCATTTTCCCAGCACCACAGGTTCACTTCCGCAACATCATCAACGTGGATGAAATCACGTTTAAAGCCGTCGCTGCCTTCAAACAGTTTTGGATTTTCATCGTTGCTGATCTGCGTGTTCAGATGGAATGCCACGCTTGCCATGCTGCCCTTGTGGCCTTCACGCGGTCCATAGACGTTGAAATAGCGGAAGCCGCATACCGGCGAGTTCGCTTCCGGCAGCATCTGACGGACGTAATGGTCGAACAGCATCTTAGAGTAGCCATAAACATTAAGCGGCTGCTCATACTGACGCTCTTCAATGAAATTCTCGTTGCGTCCGCCGTAGGTCGCTGCGGAAGAGGCGTAGAGGAACGGGATCTCGCGCTCAAGACAGAAGTGCAGCAGCTCTTTGGAGTACTGATAGTTGTTCTCCATCATGTACTTGCCATCCCACTCGGTGGTGGAGGAGCAGGCGCCCTGATGGAACACCGCTTCGATCGGGCCTAAATCATCGCCCGCCATCACGCTCATCAGGAACTCTTCTTTGTCCATGTAATCGACGATATCCAGGTCGACTAAATTGGCAAACTTGGTGCCATCCTTCAGATTATCCACCACCAGAATGTCGGTGTGACCGCGATCGTTCAGCGCTTTGACGATGTTGCTGCCAATCATTCCTGCGCCGCCAGTTACGATAATCATGTTGTTACCTTCAACGTTGTGGGGTGAAACAGGAGGTTTCACACACGAATACCTCACATCATAACATTTCATCAGGGTGCAGACAGCCAGATGACTCTGTAACGCTTTGTGCGTACATCCTTGTGGCGTGAACTATGCTGCAAAAATGACATTCTGTTGGGCGATTTATCGTGAAGAAGCGGCCTGTTCAGTAAGATATGCCAGATTTTTGCCATCTGAGGAGAGCAATGATGCCTGCGCAATTTTATCAACAACTTCGTCAGCAACTTGATGATGCACGTCAGGAAGGACTGTTTAAACAGGAGCGGATCATCACCTCTGCCCAGCAGACGGAGATCGCGGTTGGCGATAACCCGGCGGTGATTAACTTCTGTGCCAATAACTACTTAGGTTTAGCGAACCATCCGGCGCTGATTCAGGCGGCGAAAGAGGGGATGGATTCGCATGGTTTTGGTATGGCGTCGGTGCGCTTTATTTGCGGCACGCAGGATAGTCATAAGCAGCTGGAAAAGCGGCTGGCAGACTTTCTCGGCATGGAGGATGCCATTCTTTACTCCTCCTGTTTCGATGCCAATGGCGGCCTGTTTGAAACCCTGCTCGATGCGCAGGATGCCGTCATCTCTGATGCGCTGAACCACGCTTCCATTATCGATGGCATCCGGCTGTGCAAAGCGCAGCGTTACCGCTATGCCAATAACGATATGGCGCAGCTGCGCGCCTGCTTGCAGGAAGCGCGCGCTAAAGGCGCGCGTCATATTCTGATCGCCACCGATGGGGTCTTCTCAATGGATGGGGTGATTGCGAATCTGCCCGCTATCTGCGATCTGGCCGATGAGTTTTCTGCGCTGGTGATGGTGGATGATTCCCATGCGGTGGGCTTTGTCGGGAACGCCGGACGCGGAACCCATGAATATTGCGATGTGATGGGCCGGGTCGACATCATTACCGGCACGCTGGGTAAAGCGCTGGGTGGCGCCTCCGGTGGCTACACCGCAGCAAAAGCAGAAGTGGTGGAGTGGCTGCGCCAGCGTTCCCGTCCCTATCTGTTCTCTAACTCGCTGGCCCCGGCCATTGTTGCCGCCTCGCTGCGGGTGCTGGATCTGCTCAGCGAAGGCGACGGGCTGCGTCAGCGTCTGTGGGACAACGCCCGTTACTTTCGGGAGCAGATGACAGCGGCGGGCTTTACGCTGGCGGGAGCCGATCACGCCATTATCCCGGTGATGCTGGGTGAAGCCAGCGTCGCCCAGGAGTTCGCCCGCCTGCTGCAACAGGAAGGCATCTACGTTACCGGCTTCTTCTATCCGGTGGTGCCAAAAGGTCAGGCACGCATTCGCACCCAAATCTCTGCGGCGCATACCCAGCAACAGCTGGAACGTGCGGTGGCGGCCTTTACCCGTATCGGCAAACAACTGGGCGTTATCGCCTGAGGAGTCCGTCATGAAAGCACTCGCCAAACTGAAGAAGGAAACGGGCATCTGGATGGTGACCGATGCGCCGGTTCCGGAGCCGGGCCACAACGATTTGCTGATTAAGATTCGCAAAACCGCTATCTGCGGTACCGATGTCCATATCTACAACTGGGATGACTGGTCGCGCAAAACCATTCCGGTACCGATGATTGTCGGTCATGAATATGTGGGGGAAGTGGTTGCGATAGGACAGGAAGTGAAAGGCTTTACGATTGGCGATCGGGTCTCGGGCGAGGGGCACATTACCTGCGGACATTGCCGTAATTGCCGTGCCGGGCGAACCCATTTATGCCGTAACACAATGGGTGTAGGCGTTAATCGGCAGGGCTGCTTTGCGGAGTATCTGGTTATCCCGGCCTTCAATGCGTTCAAAATTCCCGACAACATTTCCGATGAGCTGGCGGCAATCTTTGATCCATTCGGCAACGCCGTGCATACCGCGCTATCGTTCGATCTGGTGGGTGAGGATGTGCTGATCTCCGGCGCGGGTCCTATCGGCATCATGGCCGCCGCGGTCTGTCGCCATGTCGGCGCACGCAACGTGGTGATCACGGACATCAATGAGTATCGTCTGGCACTGGCGCGCAAAATGGGCGTCACGCGCGCGGTCAATGTGGCGAATGAGGAGCTGCGAGACGTGATGCACTCGCTGGGCATGACGGAGGGATTCGATGTCGGACTGGAGATGTCTGGTGCACCGCCTGCCTTCCGTTCATTGCTGGAGGTAATGAATCACGGAGGGCGGATTGCACTGCTGGGCATCCCGCCGGGTGAAATGGCGATCGACTGGAATCAGGTGATCTTCAAAGGGCTTTTTATCAAGGGCATTTATGGCCGGGAGATGTTTGAAACCTGGTATAAAATGGCGGCGCTGATCCAGTCCGGGCTTGATTTAACGCCGGTTATTACCCATCGCTATGGAATCGACGATTTCCAGCAGGGCTTTGATGAGATGCGTTCTGGACGCTCGGGAAAGGTGATACTGAGCTGGGATTAAAACAACGGCCGCCAGGGCGGCCGCATGATTAGCTTTGTTTTTTCTCTTCATCGGTCAGGTAGCGCACTTTGCGCGTGTAGTCCTGGCCTTTAAAGTTCAGCGGCTGTTGCGGATCGGCGAGGTATTTTTGCCATTCCGACAGCGGAAAGCCGCCATGTGCGCCTACCACTTCAGGCGGGATCACCGCCGACTGACCGCCAATTTTCTTTGAGACCGGCCAGTTAGCCCATTCGCCCAGATTGACGGTTTTAATATCCAGCATGTCCAGCAACACCGCGAGCGGTAGCTGGTCAGTAGGCGGCTGGCTGTCGTTCATTAAATTCCAGGTATCATTAAACAGCGTCAGCCACAGCGGCGAAATGCGCTGCCAGACCTCACGGGTGGCAGCCAGGTAAGCCCCATTCACGTGATCCACCAGCCAGGGCCGGATACTGTGCGGGTAGTAGGCGGGAATCGCCTCTTCCGGGGCATCAGCCAGCTTGGCAATCATTTTCCCCTGACGAAAACTGGAATAGAGATGGCCGGGCTTCATCATAATCTCGGGCATCTTAAGCAGATTGAGGTCGGAATCGATCATCAGAATGCCGTCGCCTTTAGCCTGTAAGGGCGCCTGCAATTTAATCAAACGACTGCGATAGATCTGCTTGTAGCGATAACTCTCTTCCCGATGCGGGACATCCAGCGTTGCCACGCGGGTTTTTACTGGCAGGCTGCCAAAGGCGTGAGCCGGCTGATCGCTGACAATTACGATCTCTTCAGCCTCTGTTGCAAAGCGCGCCGCAAAATCGGCACTGAGCAGGGCTTCTTCGATATAGTCCGCGCCGGTGCAGGGGATCACGACAGAAGTGACCGGTACAGTGCCCTGAACCTCTTTCTGCGAATAAGGCAGGTTATGACTCGCCCTGATATGGCGATAACGGGGATTTAAAAAATTAAGCATGAGGTTTCTTTTTCACGACGCTTTGCAAAATATTCTCGACGCCGCTGATATAAGTTTCAATAGCGTACTGTTCACGTACGCGTTTCGCTGCCGCATTGATCAGGCGTTGACGTAAATCCGCATCCTGCCACAGCGCGGTCAGATGCTGGGTCAGTTGCACCACGTTGCCATAGTCAAACAGCAGCCCGGTTTCGTCATGACTGATCAATTCGGCAGTACCGACCACGCGGGATCCCACTACGGCGGTATTCACCAGCATCGCCTCCAGCACAACCCTTGGTAATCCCTCACTGCGTGAGGCAAGAATAAACGCATCAAAGGCAGTGAGGTAATCCAGCGCGTTGTTCTGAAAGCCGGTAAAGACCACGTGCTGCTGGATGTTCTCTGCAGTAGCGAGTTGCAGCAGATGCTGAAGTTCCGGACCCGCTCCGACCACCACCATCTTCCAGTCGGCATCGGGATTAGCGCGTTTAAAACGGCCCAGCGCCTGCAGAATATGGTGATTAGATTTACGCAATATCAGCGAGCCAATCGTGCCGAACACAAAGGTCGAAGGGGAGAGTTTAAAGCGCTGGCGTACTTCAAGGCGGTCGGGCAGAGGCTGGTGGATGTCGATAGCGTTATTGACGGTAAAACAGCGTTCCGCGTCAACACCGTGGCTGCGCAGGGTGTTATTCACGCCCTGCGACACCGCAATGATCGCCTGGCAATCCTGATTAACCATGCTGACCAGCCGCGGTTCCAGAACCGGATCGATACGGCAGTGTTGCACTACCGCAACATCCAGGCTGCGCGCCGCCAGATAACCTTCCACATTGGTGCTGGGCTGGTTATTCATATAGAGCGTGTCAAACTTCCCCAGCTGCAGCAGTGAATTGATTTTGCTGGCATTGGGCATAATGCGCCAGTGTGTATCAATCTGATCGATGGCGCGCTTCTTGAGCTTTTTATTAAAAAACAGCAGTGCCCGCGCGACTTCTTTAACAAACTTTGCCCAGCGTGGCTGCCTGATTTGCGGAATAAAAAAGACCGGGATAGCCAGCGCATTCAGCGTGGCCTCAATGGTTTCGTCGTTGCCACGGCTGTAGTTGTGATAGAAGCAGCAGGTGATATCAAACTTTTGACGATCGATACGCTTCAACAGCTCCAGCATACTGTTGGTGCCGCCGCCCCACTCTCTGCCGTTATCCAGCAGCAGGATTTTTTGTTTAATAATCGTCATCCCTATCACTGTTCCCGCACAGCACGTTATCGCCCGACCCAGGATTATAGTAATTTCTGCGTATAAATGAACGCTAAGCTGAACACTTAGCATTCATAGCAAATTCAGAACAGATTTTTTAGCGTGTTAAACAGCGGACTGTTATTCACACTTTCAGCTATTACCGTTAAGGCTCGGGTGGCAGGAACCGGCGC
Organism: Pantoea sp. CFSAN033090; assembly: GCF_001264395.1. NCBI lineage: Bacteria > Pseudomonadati > Pseudomonadota > Gammaproteobacteria > Enterobacterales > Erwiniaceae > Pantoea > Pantoea sp. CFSAN033090. Next base: position 63,338 of record NZ_LGYX01000019.1, read on the forward strand.
CAGCGGCTGTTTCGGTTTACACAGGTCTGCAGGCTGGAAGCGCGGTGTCACCGGTTTTGCCGGCGCCACAGGCGGCCGTGAGCCGCTGTGCAGTGATTCGTTCAGCAGCTGACTGGGACGAACCAGCGTAACGTCGGCTGGCAATGTGGGTAACATCTGCTGCAGCACCCGCACTGTGTTAGGGTGGGGATGACCAATGGCAATGGCGTAACCGTCGCGCTGCGCCAGTTTCACCGCCCGACTGAACTGCTGGCGGATGGCATTAATATCCTGGCTGTCATCCAGAAATACCCGACGTTTTAATACCCTGACCTGGGTGCCCTGCGCGGCAGGAACAGCCTGACTGTTAGCGATGGTCATGCTATCCAGAAAGTAGAGATTGTAGTGGTTCAGCGCCTGCATCACTTTCTGCATGCCGGGCAGGCTGGAGGTCATCCTGCTGCCCATATGGTTGTTCAGACCTACGGCATAAGGCACGTTGTTAACCGCATTGCGCATGATGCGGGTAACTTCTTCGCTGCTCATCTCCGGCGTTAAGGTATCTTTTTCCAGCGGCTGTTTGCTCAGCGGTGCCATGGGCAGATGGATCAACACTTCGTGACCACTCTGGTGCGCTTTGGTGGCCATTTCACGGGCATGTGGCGCGTTGGGCAAAACCGCCACTGAAATGGCCTGCGGCATCTGCAGGACCTTGTTCTCTTCGGCAGGGCGATAGCCTACGTCATCGATGACAATGGCCAGTTTGCCCGCCTGCGCAGCGTAGCTGAACAGCAGGGCGCTCAACAGAACGGGGATTTTTCGAAGTTGCAGCAAAACCTATTTTCCTAACCACGGGAGTGGATTGACGGCCTGTCCCTGACGTCGGATTTCAAAATAGAGCGACGGAGTACCGCGGCCACCACTGGTGCCCACCAGTGCGATAGGCTGTCCTGCCTTCACCTGCGTACCCACGCTCACCAGCGCACTTTGGTTGTAGCCATACAGGCTCATATCGCCTTTACCATGTTCCAGCACGACCACCAGGCCGTAGCCCTGTAACCAGTCGGCCATCAGCACGCGGCCATCGGCGATAGCTTTCACCTCGGTACCTTCGCGCGCATCAATCACCAGTCCTTTCCAGCGCAGTTCACCCTGCAGCTGTTCACCAAAACGATGTTCAATGCGTCCGCGTACCGGCCACAAGGCCTGCCCGCCCGCGCGACCGAGTCCACCGGTGCGCGCCACCAGTTCGCGTTCGCTCTGGGTCGGCTGATAGCTGGAGCCTTTGGCTTTCGCCTGCGCCTGACGCTGACGCACTTTTTCCGCCTCACGCGCTTCACGGGCGGCGCGCTCGCGCGCCTCGCGTTCCGCACGGGCGATCTTATCCTGCAGACGGCTTTCGTTCTGACGCATCTCGACCAGATCGGCTTGATCTTTTTCCAGCGCGCTTTCCAGTGTCGTCAGGGTTTTTTTCCGCGCTTCGCTCGCCTGTTGCAGCTTCTGCTGCTGGCCCTGCTGCTGCGCTAATAAGCCTTTCTGCTGCTGTTGCTTCTGCTCCAGCGTGGCGCGTTGCTGAGCCAAATCCTGACGCGTCTGTTGCAGCGATTCGATACTTTTCTGGCGCGCCGCATTCAGATAGCCGAAATAGGCCAGAATACGCTCGCTGCGCTGGCTCTCTTCACCGCCCATCAACAGCTGTACACCGTTGTGCTTACCCTGACGAAACGCTGCATCAAGCTGCTCTGAAAGCAGGTTTTCCTGTTGGGTTTGCTGTTTTTCAAGGCGGGCGATGGAGGTGGCAAGCTGTTTGATTTCGTCATTCAGGGCGTTGAGGCTATTGCGGGTGTCACGCAACTGACGGCTCGCCTGAGCGATGATTTTTTCCTGACTCTGCAACTGATCCAGTAATTTGCTGCGCTGCAACTTTTGCGCTTTAACGCTTTTCTCTTTTTCAGCGATGTTTTGCTGAATAGATTGCAGCTGAGATTTGCTGTCTTCTGCACTAACGGCGGCGGCAGGCAATAACAGTGCCCCCGCACAAAGCAGGCTAAGGAAGAGGCTGGACAAGTGTGTGAACAACGGCAGGTTATCGCCGTTGGGACGGGTCCTTGTGTGCGAAACGGTTGTTTTTCCCTTCATAGGCCAATGATTATTCCACGATGAACCGCCGCTTACCAGTGCTCCCCACTGGCATTTGCTTTTCCAGTTATGTCCACTTTCACAATGACATGGATTAAGCCTTACGCCATTTTTGCTATTCAGCCACTTTTTTTGGAAAATGAAGCACAAATCGATACTCTGGCCGCATAGCATCTGTACATGCGAAGTGGCGCAGGTATACTCAGAACCCTTGTTTTAGCTTATTAGCCCGGTCTGGAGTCGTTACCCCTCATGCAAGAAATTATGCAGTTTGCAAGCAATCACCCCATCCTGAGTCTGGCATGGGTCGTTTTACTCGTTCTGGTGATTGTGACTACCGTTAAAGGAATGTTCTCTAAGGTAAAAACGATCAGTCGCGGTGAAGCAACCCGCCTGATTAATAAAGAGGACGCGGTAGTTGTAGACGTGCGTTCGCGCGACGATTTCCGCAGAGGCCATATTTCAGGTGCGCTGAATGTCGCAGCCGCTGAGATTAAAAAAGGCAACATCGACGAACTGGCAAAGCATAAAGCGCAGCCCATAATTGTGGTGTGTGCAACCGGACAAAGCGCGGGTGATTCTGCTGCGCATCTCAGCGCGGCCGGCTTTGAGCGGGTTTCAGTGCTGAAAGATGGTATCAGTGGCTGGAGCGGCGAAAATCTGCCGTTAGTTCGCGGCAAATAATCTTACAGAGGTGCTGATCATGGCAAATGTTGAAGTGTATACCAAGGCGACCTGTCCTTACTGCCATCGGGCGAAGGCGCTGTTAACGCAAAAAGGCGTATCGTTTCAGGAGATCCCCATTGATGGAGACATGGCGAAACGCGAAGAGATGATCAAGCGTAGCGGTCGCACCACCGTGCCTCAGATTTTTATTGATGCGCAGCACATTGGTGGCTGCGACGACTTATTCGCACTCGATAATCGCGAAGGTTTAGATCCCTTACTGCAGGCGTAATTTTACGCCGGACAATCTCATACATAGGATTTGGTCACATGTCAGAACATAACACCAACGAAATGCAATTCCAGATTCAGCGCGTATTCACTAAAGACATCTCTTTTGAAGCGCCAAATGCACCGCAGGTTTTCCAGAAAGAGTGGGAACCGGACGTTAAACTGGATCTGGACACTGCATCTTCTCAGCTGGCTGACGAAGTTTACGAAGTGGTACTTCGTGTGACTGTAACCGCCACCGTGGGCGAAGAGACCGCTTTCCTGTGTGAAGTTCAGCAGGCCGGTATTTTCACCATCAGCGGTATCGAAGGAACGCAGATGGCACATTGCCTGGGCGCATACTGCCCGAACATCCTGTTCCCGTACGCACGCGAATGCATTACCAGCCTGGTATCACGTGGTACCTTCCCGCAGCTGAACCTGGCACCGGTTAACTTTGATGCGCTGTTCATGAACTACCTGCAGCAGCAGCAAGGTGAAGAAGGTGCTGAACCACATCAGGATGCCTGATGACAACTCACGCTTCGATTAGCGTCATCGGTGCCGGTTCATACGGCACCGCTTTGGCGATTACGCTGGCCCGTAACGGCCATCCGGTGCTGTTGTGGGGACATAACCCGGCGCATCTGGCGCAGCTTCAGAGTGACCGTTGCAACACCGCTTTCCTGCCTGATGTCCCTTTCCCCGACCATCTTTCTCTTGAACCTGATCTGACCAAAGCTATTGCTGCCAGCCGCGATTTATTGGTTGTGGTGCCGAGTCATGTCTTTGGCGAGGTGCTGCAGCAGATCAAGCCTCATCTGCGGTCCGACTCGCGTATTGTCTGGGCGACTAAAGGGCTGGAAAAAGAGACCGGACGTCTGCTGCAGGATGTGGCGCGGGAAATTGTCGGCGATGACATTCCGCTGGCTGTAATCTCCGGACCGACCTTTGCGAAAGAGCTGGCTGCCGGATTACCGACGGCTATCGCGCTGGCCGCAACGGATGCGCAGTTTGCTGAGGATCTGCAGCAGAAGCTGCACTGCGGTAAGAGCTTCCGCGTTTATAACAACCCTGACTTCATCGGCGTACAGCTGGGCGGCGCGGTAAAAAACGTAATTGCTATCGGTGCCGGGATCTCTGACGGGATTGGTTTTGGCGCGAATGCGCGTACCGCACTGATCACCCGTGGTCTGGCTGAAATGAGCCGGCTGGGTGCCGCGCTGGGTGCCGATCCCACCACCTTTATGGGAATGGCGGGTCTGGGCGATCTGGTGCTGACCTGTACCGATAATCAGTCGCGTAACCGTCGTTTTGGCATGATGCTGGGCCAGGGCGAGGATGTAGATAGCGCGCAACGCATTATCGGACAAGTTGTAGAAGGCTACAGAAACACCAAAGAAGTCAAAGCATTGGCAGCCCGTTTTGGTGTAGAAATGCCGATCACCGAGCAGATTTATCAGGTGCTGTATTGCGAAAAGCCGGCGAGAGATGCAGCATTGAGTCTGCTGGGACGAACAAGGAAGGACGAAAACAGCACTGGCTAACGCAGGACGCGTAGCATCATCACCTGCAGCGCCCATTCAGGCGCTTTTTTTATCGGGAGAAAACAGCAATGTCGTCTGATGAGTTAGAACTGGTCTGGAATAATATCAAAGCAGAAGCGCGCGCCCTGGCTGATTGTGAGCCGATGCTGGCCAGCTTCTTCCACGCGACATTGCTCAAGCATGAAAATCTCGGTAGCGCACTGAGTTATATGCTGGCCAACAAGCTGGCTAACCCGATTATGCCCGCCATCGCCATTCGTGAAATCGTTGAAGAAGCCTACCGTGAAGATCCGTCGATGATTATGTCAGCGGCGTACGATATTCAGGCGGTGCGCCAGCGTGACCCGGCAGTCGATAAATACTCCACGCCGCTGCTCTACCTCAAAGGTTTTCACGCCTTACAGGCCTACCGCATTGGCCACTGGCTGTGGAATGAAGGCCGGCGCGCGCTGGCGGTTTATCTGCAGAATGAAATCTCCGTCTCCTTTGCCGTCGATATTCATCCCGCCGCCAACATCGGCCACGGCATCATGCTCGACCATGCCACAGGCATTGTGATTGGTGAAACCGCCGTGGTTGAGAATGATGTCTCGATCCTGCAATCGGTTACGCTGGGCGGAACCGGCAAAACCAGCGGCGATCGTCACCCGAAAATCCGTGAAGGGGTGATGATTGGTGCCGGTGCGAAAGTCCTGGGCAATATTGAAGTTGGCAAGGGAGCCAAAATCGGTGCCGGATCCGTAGTGTTACAGCCCGTGCCGCCGCACACCACTGCAGCAGGCGTACCCGCGCGAATCGTTGGTAAGCCAGGCAGTGAAAAGCCGTCGATGGATATGGATCAGCACTTTAATGGCAGCCTGGCGGGTTTTCAGTTTGGCGACGGCATCTAGTCTTTAATCAGCGCGCCCGCATAATCAAGCTGGCGCCACGCTTCATAGACCACCACCGAGACGGCGTTCGACAAATTCATACTGCGGCTTTCCGCTTTCATCGGGATACGGATTTTCTGCTGAGCCGGTAACGCCGCTAAGATCTCAGCCGGAAGTCCACGGCTCTCCGGGCCAAACAGCAGATAATCGCCAGCCTGGTACGCTACGGCACTGTGTGCGGGCGTACCTTTGGTCGTCAGCGCAAACAGACGCTCAGGCGACTCTGAGGCGATAAACGCCTGATAGTCGGCGTGGAATTTAATGGCAGTAAATTCGTGGTAATCCAGCCCGGCGCGGCGTAAACGCTTGTCATCCCAGGCAAAACCAAGCGGCTGAATCAGATGAAGCTGAAAGCCAGTATTGGCACACAGGCGGATGATATTGCCGGTATTCGGCGGAATTTCTGGTTCAAACAAGACAATGTTAAGCATAAGGCCCCCGATGACAGGGGCCGAAGCATAACAAATTATTGACGAGCGGAGGAGTAGAGCGGCAACCAGAGGGTCAGACGCAGGCCGCCCAATGGGCTGTCATCCGCTTTAACCCAGCCGCGATGTTGCTGCACTGCCGTTTCAACAATCGCCAGGCCAAGACCGGTGCCGCCTGATTCGCGATCGCGTGCTTCATCGGTACGGTAGAACGGCCGGAAAATCTGTTCACGATCTTCCGGACTCACGCCTGGACCATCGTCATCAACGTGTACCGTGATGCCGGAAATATCGACGGAGAAGCTGACGCTGATATGGGTGTGGGAATAGCGCAGCGCATTGCGTACGATATTTTCCAGCGCACTCTCCAGCGCATGGGGGTTACCATAAAGCGGCCACGGGCCAGGCGGATAGGGGATATCCATCTTCTTGCCCATCTGCTCCGCTTCGAAACGGGCATCTTCCAGCACCCCATTCCACAACTGATTCGCCTTCATCGCTTCGCTGACCAGCGCATTTTTATGCTGGGTGCGCGACAGCACCAGCAGATCGTTAATCATGCCATCAAGACGCTGTGCTTCCATCTCAATGCGGCCCAGCTCTTTGCCTTCACCCTGGCGCCGACGCAGCAGCGCGGTAGCCAGTTGCAGACGGGTGAGCGGGGTACGAAGCTCATGGCTGATATCTGATAACAGACGTTGCTGACCGGTCATCATCCGCTCCAGCGCACTGACCATCTGGTTAAAGCTGGAACCCGCCGCCAGAAACTCCTGTGGGCCCGATTCCAGTTCCGGATGCTGACGCAGGTTTCCGCTTGCGACTTCGTCGGCAGCATATTTCAGCTTACGTGCCGGACGAGCCAGGCTCCAGGCGAGCCAGAGCAGCAGCGGGGAGCTGATGAGCATGGTGACGATAAGCAGTAACAGGGGACGGTCAAACAGCAGATTCACGAAATCGAGCTGGGAACTGTTGGCGGGACGAATCATGTAAAGCTGGTAGTTATCTTCGCCATCCCGAACGGCGAAAGGCCCTACCAGCTCAACACGACCATATTTCTTCTTCTGCGGATGATCGGCATTGTCAGACTGGCCGATAAAATTGCGGATAACCTGCATTTCGTTATGTTGCGCGCCGATCACCCGACCTTCACTCGTCACTAACAGCAGCCGCTGACCCGGCGGTGCCCACTTTTCCACTGCCCGAAACAGACGACGCCACCACATCAGATCGTTAGGGGGATCCTGTGACAGCTCTGCTTCGACGTGTTGCTCAATCATGATTCCCTGCCGCTGTTCACTTTCCAGCAGCGAGGTCATCTGTCGTGAATCGAGCTTGGGCACCATTAGCACCAGCATCAACACCAGCGCCAGCGTCAACCAGAAGATGGCGAAGATACGGGTGGTCAGACTTCCAATCATGATGCCGAAACCATCAGATAGCCGCGGCCACGTAAAGTTTTGAACCAGGGATGACCGTCACGGCGTTCAGGCAGCTTGCGACGCAGATTGGAGATATGCATATCAATAGCGCGGTCAAAAGGCGTCAGGCGTTTGCCCAGCACTTCCTGACTCAGGTGCTCACGCGACACCACCTGGCCCAGATGCTGCGCCAGCAGATAGAGCAGGGTGAACTCCGTGCCGGTCAAATCCAGCGTGACATCATCAAAACTGGCCTCCTGACGGCCGGGATTGAGACGCAGGCAGTCCACTTCCAGCGTAGGCGAGCTATTGTCGTGTTGCTGCTGCTGTTCACTCCAGTTTGAGCGCCGCAGAATAGCGCGGATACGCGCCACCAGTTCACGATCGTTAAACGGCTTAGGCAGATAGTCATCTGCGCCCAGTTCGAGGCCCAGTACGCGATCCAGCTCGCTGCCGCGCGCCGTTAGCATGATGACGGGGGTTTGATGTTGCTGACGCAGTTCTTTCAGGGTGTCGATACCGTTTTTCTTCGGCATCATGACATCCAGTAAAAGCAGATCAATTGAGTTATCGAGCAGGTTCAGCGCTTGTTCACCATCGCTGGCTACCACCACTTCAAACCCTTCCATTTCTAACAGTTCTTTTAAAAGCGAAGTTAATTCGCGATCGTCATCTACCAACAGGATTTTATTCATTTTTGTAGCCCTCCGCAGGCAAAATACCGTGTTCCTGGCGCACCTATCCATCGCTTTACGTAGTTTTACACCCCCTGACGGATGTTTGCAGCTGTCGCCGTACACTGGCTCTCGTTGAATCGCAAAACGGAACGAACTGGAGTACACGATGCGCAAATTAACCGCCGTCGTCCTTGCCTCAGCGATGGCTCTGAGTGTCGCCAGCGCAGGTGCTAAAGATGCGACGACGATTGACGAGATGCATCATGGCGGATTGCCGACAGGCAGTATGACGCAAAATCCGCAAAGCCACATGTTCGATGGCATCGAGCTGACTGAAGAGCAACGTCAGCAGATGCGTGACCTGATGCAACAGGCCCGACATGAGCGCCCGGTCGTCCATATTGACGATATCGCAGCACTACATGAGTTAGTGACTGCAGACCAGTTTAACGAAGCGGCCATCCGCGAGAAGGCGGAAGTGATCGCCAGAGTTCAGGTTGAACAGCAGGTCGAGATGGCGCGCGTACAGAATCAAATGTTCCAGCTGCTAACGCCAGCCCAGCAGTCGGCGTTACAGCAGAATTACCAGCGGCGACTTAATGAGCTGCGACAGTTTTCGAATTTGCAGTCAGCGTCATCGCTGCAGGCAGTGAGTAGTACCAGCAGTAACCAGTAACATAGTATCCCTGTTTTCCTTGCCATAGACACATCCCTGTCTTCCCCCGCCATGATGGTGGGGGTTTTTTTTATCTTTTTTTCACTTTTTTTATTTTGACTGGAATCATCACTCCGCAATAAAACCTTTGTTTGATTAGCGCTTGTTGAGCTTTTATGGGTAAGTCTCACCGATTCCTTACTATTCAGGTCATGACTTAAATTTAAGCGTACCGGTAAGGGTTTGACCGCCTGTTAAATATTATAACTCACTGAAAGTGAATGAATTACAGGCAGGTATAGAAAGCTTTAATTATATTTTTCAATGAGATAAATCCCCCGCGTTACGCTTGCCGGTTCAGGCGCACCCTCTACACTTAATCCTGTCACTGCAGGGAAGTTAAGTGTCTTTGCGAAGTCTCAGGGAGCAGCAACCACATTATGTAGTCCTGAATGAATCTATTAACGGAGTAAGTTATGGCAGAGCATCGTGGTGGTTCAGGTAATTTCGCAGATAATCCGCAAAAAGCGTCTGAAGCCGGTAAGAAAGGCGGCCAGAGTAGCGGCGGCGGAAATTTCAAAAACGATCGTGAAAAAGCATCAGAAGCCGGGAAAAAAGGCGGCAAAAAGTAGTCGCCGCCCCTTTCTCAGCCCAGACCTGGGCCTGAATGTGGCCTGGTACTGATGTGTATGACACTTTGCCCCGACCTCCCACAGAGGCCGGGGCTTGTTTTTTTGTACCTGTCGCGCCTTCCCAAAAAAGCCTGATCCGTTGATCGACCCGCTAAGCAGTGCCCGCCTCCCGATGTTAAACTTGAGCCATTCATTCATTTTGGTGCGCATCTTCACTGATGCCGCACAGGGAACCTGGCATGCAACCCTCTTATGGCCGACTGGTAAAGCGTGCTGCGCTCGGCGCGACCATTCTTGCGTCTGTGCTGTTGCTCGTGAAAATTTTTGCCTGGTGGTACACCGGTTCGGTGAGTTTACTGGCCTCTCTGGTGGATTCACTGGTGGATATCGCCGCCTCGCTGACCAATCTGCTGGTGGTGCGTTATGCACTGCAGCCCGCTGACGAAGATCATACTTTCGGGCACGGCAAAGCGGAGTCGCTGGCAGCGCTGGCGCAAAGTATGTTTATTTCCGGCTCGGCGCTGTTTCTGTTTCTGACCGGCCTGCAGCATCTGGCGACGCCCAATGAGTTGCGGGCGCCCGGCGTCGGTATTGTAGTGACCGTGGTGGCGCTGAGCTCAACGCTGGTGCTGGTGGCCTTTCAGCGCTGGGTGGTTCGTAAAACCCGCAGCCAGGCGATCAGGGCTGACATGCTGCACTATCAGTCCGACGTCATCATGAATGGCGCTATTTTGGTTGCGCTGGTGCTGAGCAGCTATGGCTTTGCCCGGGCGGATGCCCTGTTTGCGCTGGGCATTGGTATTTTTATTCTCTACAGCGCACTGCGTATGGGCTACGAGGCGGTTCAGTCATTGCTGGATCGCGCGTTACCGGAAGAGGAACGGCAGCAAATCCTGACGCTTGCGACAAACTGGCCGCAGGTGCAGGGCGTTCACGATCTGCGAACCCGTCAGTCCGGGCCGACCAAATTTATTCAGCTGCATCTGGAACTGGAAGATCAGCTGCCACTGGTGCAGGCGCATCGGGTAGCCGATCAGGTTGAGAAGGCGTTACGCAAAGAATTTCCCGGGTCAGACGTAATTATCCATCAGGATCCCTGTTCTGTGGTACCGTTCGAGAGAGAGGATTCTTTAGGTTTTTAACTTAAATGAATCAAATCGATACGGCAGGGATGACGTAACGCTAACATTGCTGCAAAAAATAGTGAAAAGTTGTCTGACCTGAATCAATTCAGCAGCAAGCCTTTGATATACTATCTGCCATCACGTGTCGCGCGAGTCGTAAAATGAGCTTCAGCAGCGATCGACAGGCAGGATTAACCCTTAGTTTTGAACAATCCAGAGGTTGTCATGATCAAAAAAATTGGTGTATTAACCAGCGGCGGTGACGCCCCAGGCATGAACGCAGCTATTCGTGGCGTGGTGCGTTCCGCGCTGAGTGAAGGACTGGAAGTTTTTGGGATCTATGACGGTTACCTGGGATTGTACGAAGATCGCATGATCAATCTTGATCGCTACAGCGTTTCCGACATGATTAACCGCGGCGGCACTTTCCTGGGCTCAGCACGCTTCCCTGAATTCCGTAATGAAGATGTGCGTCAGGTTGCCATTGAGAACATGAAAAAGCGCGGCATTGATGCGCTGGTTGTTATTGGTGGTGACGGTTCCTACATGGGGGCTAAGCGCCTGACTGAAATGGGCTTCCCGTGCATTGGTCTGCCAGGCACCATCGATAACGACGTTGCCGGAACGGATTACACTATCGGTTATTTCACTGCGCTGGAAACTGTGGTTGAAGCGATTGACCGCCTGCGTGATACCTCTTCATCGCATCAGCGTATTTCGATTGTGGAAGTGATGGGTCGCTACTGTGGCGATCTGACACTGGCGGCCGCCATTGCGGGTGGCTGTGAGTTCATCGTACTGCCTGAGTTCCCGTATACCCGTGAAGAGCTGGTAGCGGAAATCAAAGCGGGCATCGCCAAAGGTAAAAAGCACGCTATCGTGGCGATTACCGAGCACATCTGCGATATCGACGATCTGGCGCGTTTCATCGAAACAGAAACCAAGCGTGAAACCCGTTCTACCGTTCTGGGCCACATTCAGCGTGGCGGTGCACCTTGTGCGTATGACCGTATTCTGGCCTCACGCATGGGGGCCTACTCCATTGAACTGCTGATGCAGGGTTACGGCGGCCGTTGCGTCGGTATTCAGAACGAGAAGATGGTGCATCACGACATCGTCGACGCCATTGAAAATATGAAGCGTCCGTTCAAACGCGACTGGCTCGACACCGCGAAAAAACTCTATTAATTCCTCTTCGGGGTGTGCGACCTGGCGCGCCCCGGCATCCCGCCTCTATATTCCCCATGGTTATAACAGCTTATTTTTAATTCCTTTAGCTCTGTATTGGTTTATGTCACGCTTAGCCCATAACGACATTGGGAGAGTGCGTAATGAACAAGTGGAGTATCGGCGTTACCCTGTTGCTGGCCTCAACCAGCGTTCTGGCGAAAGACATTCAGCTGTTAAACGTTTCCTACGATCCAACCCGTGAGCTGTACGAACAGTACAATAAAGCGTTCAGTGCACACTACAAACAGGAAACCGGCGATAATGTCGTGGTCCGTCAGTCGCATGGCGGTTCCGGTAAGCAGGCGACCTCCGTGATTAACGGCATTCGGGCGGATGTGGTCACACTGGCGTTGCAATCAGATGTTGATGCCATTGCAGAACGCGGTCGTATTGATAAAAACTGGATTCAGCGTCTGCCGGACAACTCTGCGCCCTACACCTCGACCATTGTCTTCCTGGTTCGTAAAGATAACCCTAAAGGCATCCATGACTGGAGCGACCTGACGAAGCCAGGCGTATCTGTTATCACCCCTAACCCGAAAACGTCCGGCGGCGCACGCTGGAACTATCTGGCGGCCTGGGGCTGGGCGCTGGATCATAACAACGGCGATCAGGCTAAAGCGCTGGCTTACGTCAGAGCGCTGTTTAAAAACGTTGAAGTGCAGGATTCCGGCGCACGCGGCGCAACCAACACCTTCGTTGAGCGCGGGATTGGTGATGTGCTGATCGCCTGGGAAAACGAAGCCTATCTGGCGGTTAACAAGCTGGGCAAAGACAAGTTCGAGATTGTCACTCCGAGCGAATCGATTCTGGCGGAACCGACCGTGTCGGTGGTCGATAAAGTGGTAGATGAAAAGGGGACGCGTAAAGTCGCCGACGCTTATCTGAAATACCTCTACTCGCCAGAAGGCCAGACTATCGCTGCACAGAACTACTACCGTCCGCGTGATGCTGAAGTCGCGAAGAAATTCGCCAGCACCTTTGCGCCAGTGAAGCTGTTTACCATTCAGGACAAGTTTGGTGGCTGGACACAGGCTCAGAAAGCCCACTTCGCCGATGGCGGCAGCTATGACCAGGTCATGAAACCGTAATGCGCTGCGGTCAGCGCATCCCTGTGCTGACCGCTTATCTCCCACAACCACGCCTTTTCTCCTTCTCCGCCCAGCCGCTGGGTTACCTGCCAGAATTCCCCGTGACATTTTTTTCTCGCCAGGCGAGGATGCAGGCTGCTAAGCCATTCAGGAAGCGTTGTTATGCCGACACATCGTCGTGCAACCCGCCTGGTTGCGGTTCTGCTGGTACTGGTCATTGCGGGGATGCTGGCTGCCGCACTGCATTTCAAAAAGAACAGTGATGCGTTGTGGCAGATCGTCAGCGAGAAATGTCTGCCTCACCAGCAGAGTGGTGGAGAACCTGCGCCCTGTCAGCGCGTCGATCAGCGGCATCGCTATGCCATGCTGAAAGATATGCACGGGCTGTTGCAGTATCTGCTGATCCCGCTCGACAGGATCACCGGCATCGAAAGCCCGCGGTTACTGCAATCCGCTACGCCCAACTACTTTGCCCTTGCATGGAATGAGCGGACTCTGCTTGCGCAGCGACGCGGCTCACCTATTGACGATCGGGTCCTGTCACTGGCTATCAATTCACAGTATGGCCGCACGCAGAATCAGCTCCATATTCATATCTCCTGCCTGCGACCCGATGTGCGTCAGCAGCTTGATCAGCTGACGCCGCAGCTTAGCGGGCGGTGGCAGAGCATCACGCTGCGTAAGCACCGCTACTGGCTGCGTGCATTGACCCCGGACGAGCTGACCCGGCAGAGTGCGTTTATCCGACTGGCCGATGAGCGGCCACAGGCACGCAGCGAGATGGGGAAATATGGGCTGGCACTGGCTGAATTAAGTGATGGACGACTGGTGCTGATGGCGATAGAGCGAAACTGGCTGCTGCTGAACAGCGGTTCGGCGGAGGAGGTACAGGATCACGCCTGTCAGCTGATAGCGCCCATAAAAAAGGCGGCTTAAGCCGCCTTTAATCGGTACGTTTACTGCTTAGGCGCTTTTTGCAGCCGCTGCAGCTTTAACGATCACAGCGAAAGCGTCCGCTTTCAGTGAGGCACCGCCAACCAGCGCGCCATCGATGTCGGGCTGGGTGAAGAGCTCAGCCGCATTTTTATCGTTAACTGAGCCGCCGTACTGAATGATGACCTGTTCTGCGATAGCCGCATCTTTCTTCGCGATATGGTCACGAATGAATTTGTGAACGGCCTGAGCCTGAGCAGGGGTGGCAGATTTGCCGGTACCGATGGCCCAGACTGGCTCATACGCGATGACCGCATCTTTAAACGCTTCGGCGCCCTGAGTTTCCAGAACGGCATCCAGCTGACGAGCGCAGACTTCTTCGGTTTTACCCGCTTCGTTTTCCGCTTCGGTTTCACCAATGCACAGCACCGGTACCAGGCCCACTGACTTCAGCACCGCGTATTTCTTCGCGATGAATTCGTCGCTCTCTTTGTGGTAAGTGCGGCGCTCTGAGTGACCGATAATGATATATTTCGCGCCGATATCTTTCAGCATCTCTGCGGAAACTTCACCGGTAAACGCACCAGACAGGTTAACGTCTACGTTCTGCGCACCCAGTGCGATGTGGCTACCGGAGATGGCGTGTTTTGCCTGCTCGAGATAGAGAGCTGGCGGTGCAATGGCGACGCCACAACCCTCAACGCCAGACAGTTCCTTGCGCAGACCGGCGATCAGTTCAGCTGTGATCTGCTTGCTGCCATTCAACTTCCAGTTACCCATAACCAGTGGATGTCGCATTCTATCCTCCGCATAAAGCGATACATGAAAAATCGCTGCCAGCTGGCAGCGTTGTCTGCCAGACAGTATAGAGATCAAATGTAGCGATGGCTTTGCTTTTCGTCATTTTCGGCCTCATCATCAGGGGCTGGCGAGCGCCAGTTTGACCGGCTCAACGGCGAAGGTCAGCCCCTTGTCGCCGTTGTCAGCCACCACAAAACGCAACGCGCCCTCGACCTGCGCAAAGTAGGGTAAATCCTTACCTTGCTTCAGCAAACCCTCCAGCTTTTTACGTCCCTCATCGGCGCTCAGTCCCGGTACAAAGAAGCGCAACATGGCGGTCATGTAGGCCAGCGCTTTTTGCTGTGAGGCGTTCTGATCCGGACCTGGCAACGGTAGCCAGGTAATCTGCAGCGTCTTAATTTTGCCGGTACCGGGCTCCAGCGCGGTAGACGCATAGAGGGTCTCGTTGATTTTGCTGGCGGCGCGCGTCAGGGTGCTTTTGTCGCCCCGATTATCAATGGCGCGATATTCCGGCAGCATCAGCGCCCCGTTGGCCTGATTATACTTTTCGCGGAACTGGCCGATAGTCATATCAAAGGTGGGGGCGCCCGCCAGCAGATAGGGGGCGGTGGGCAACGCATCGGTCCGTTCCTGCGGTGGCGGATCGGCGGCAAAGACCGGAACCGTCAGCGCAAACGATAACAGCAGTGCGCCAGGCAAATTCTTCATTTTGTCGATCCTAACCCGTAAACTCAGGCGCAAATTAAAACGGTTTTTATCCGCAAGGTCAAAACCGCAGCGGTTCTCTTCTCTCTGGATGATAATGCATGACGTTACAACAATGGTGTTTTTCCTGGCGCGGCCGGCTGGGACGACGTGATTTCTGGATCTGGCAGGCGGTCTGGTTGCTGACAACAACCCTGTTATTCGCGTTAGCGGCTAACGACTGGCTTGATACTCAGATGGCGGCCTTTGGCGTGGTCTGCCTGCTGTGGCCCGCCAGCGCGGTTATCGTTAAACGGTTGCACGATCGTAATCGCCGCGGCTACTGGGGATTTCTGGTGATTGTTGCCTGGCTGTTGGTGGCGGGGAACTGGAGCATGCTGGACGGCATACTGCCCTGGCTGTTGGGTCGCGCCATTCCGTTTGTGTTACTGGCTGGCCTGCTGCTCGATCTCGGTCTCTTTCGCGGTACCCCCGGCGCTAACCGGTTTGGTACCGCGACTCAGCCGGTGAGATACCGGCAAACGGCTCACCAGTAATGTTCGCTGGTGATATGGCCCGGCTTACGCTTCAGGTGCTTGCGCATCTCGCGCGTCTCTTTCAGTAATTGCTGGGTGTCACGCACCATCTGCGGGTTGCCGCACAGCATCACATGGCTGCTGTCGGCATCCAGGCTTAACCCGGTGGCGCGCTCCAGCTCACCGTTTTCGATCAACGCCGGGACCCGGCCAGTCAGCGAACCGGCGATCTCTTCGCGACTCACCACCGTCTGGATGTGCAGCTTGCCTTGATAATGTTGTTGCAGTTGCTGCATCAGCGGCAAAAAGCTCAGATCGGCCGCATAGCGTGCAGCATGGACCAGCACGATGTTTTCAAAGCGATCCAGCCCTTCGCCCTGCTGTAGCATCGACAGGTAGGGGCCAATAGCGGTGCCGGTTGCCAGCATCCATAAGGTTTTGCATTCAGGGACCTCATCCAGCACAAAGAATCCTGCCGCTTCTTTGGTGACCATCACCTGATCGCCAGGCTGAAGTGCCTGCAGATGCGGACTCAGTTTGCCCTCTGGCACGGTGACCAGGTAAAACTCCAGCAGATCATCTTTCGGCGCATTGACGTAAGAGTAAGCGCGCTGTACCCGCTCACCGTCGATTTCCAGTGCCAGCTTGGCAAATTGCCCGGCGATAAAGGGATCGATGGGCGCTTTTACCCGGAGACTGAACAGCGCATCCGTCCAGTTTTTCACTTCCTTTACTTCAGCATTGACCCACTCAGCCATAATCACTCCCTGGTTGTTGATTATTCAGGCAGGTCACTATTTTCGCGGCTGCCCGGTGAGATTGCCAGCCTGCGCCGGGGCAAAGGCTCTAATCGACAAACTGTTACTTTGTCTTTACAGGCTGGCCCATAAACTTGACAGGCGCAAGCCGGGACCTTTTCGCTTACCTCTCGCTTTGTCATCTAATCCTGATATTTTGCCCGCCATAACAAGATGACTGGCGGGTGAACCGCTGTTTTAACCTCTTTTCACAGAAAGAAATTTTGCATAATCATGATGACTAAACTCGAAAATCGCCCGCTGCTGGTGATGCTCATTGTGCTGGTGGCAGTAGGGCAGATGGCACAGACTATCTACGTCCCGGCGATGTCGGTGATGGCGGATGCTCTGAATGTGCGGGATGGCGCGCTGCAGCGTGTGATGGCGGCCTATCTGATGACCTATGGCGGATCCCAGCTGATCTATGGCCCGCTGTCAGACAGCATCGGTCGTCGTCCGGTGATCCTGGCGGGCATGATGATCTTTATGATCGGCGCAATTACGGCACTGATGGCGACGTCGCTCGATATGCTGGTGTTCGGCAGCGCTGTTCAGGGACTGGGCACCGGCGTAGCTGGCGTGATGGCCCGCACCATGCCGCGCGATCTCTACGAGGGGCACGCACTGCGCCGCGCTAACAGCCTGCTTAATATGGGCATTCTGGTCAGCCCGCTGCTGGCGCCGGTGATTGGTGCATTGCTGACGCAGCTCTTTGGCTGGCACGCCTGCTTTGCCTTTCTGCTGCTGCTCTGTCTGGCGGTAACCGTCTCAATGGCACGCTGGCTACCGGAGACCCGACCGCAGAGCGCGGAAGTGACACCTTTCTTTAAACGCTACGCCCGCCTGCTCAGCGACGCGAATTTCGTTCGCTACATTGTGCTGCTGATTGGCGCGCTGGCCGGGATTGCGGTATTTGAGTCGAGCTGTGGCGTTCTGCTGGGCGGCGTTCTCGGCCTGCACAGCCTGACCGTCAGCATCCTGTTCATCCTGCCGATTCCGGCAGCGTTTTTTGGTGCCTGGTTTGCAGGTCGCGAGCAGGGTTCATGGCACAGTCTGATGTGGTGGGGCGTAAATAGCTGCCTGCTGGCGGGCATCCTGATGTGGATCCCGGCGTGGTTCGGCGTGATGAATATCTGGACGCTGCTGGTTCCGGCTGCGCTGTTCTTCTTTGGGGCTGGCATGCTGTTCCCGCTGGCGACTTCAGGCGCGATGGAGCCTTATGCCTGGCTGGCGGGTAGCGCGGGCGCGCTGATTGGCGGGATGCAGAACCTGGGATCGGGCCTGGTGGCGTGGCTGTCAGCCATGATGCCGCAGCGCGATCAGTTCAGCCTTGGCATGCTGATGTTCTTCACTGCGCTGGTGATGCTGCTCTGCTGGTTGCCGCTCTCACGTCAGCCGGAGCGCGGCAACCAGCCGGTTACAGGATAAAGGGATGGAGCGCCGGATCTTTACGGTCGAGATAGTGAATCGACTGAATACGGCGGATGGTGCGTGATTTACCGCGAATCAGCAGGGTCTCGCTGGTGGCGATATTGCCCTGACGCGTAATGCCTTTCAGTAGTTCGCCACTGGTAATGCCGGTGGCGGCAAACACCACGTTGTCATTGCGTGCCATCTCATTCAGCGTCAGCTTTTTGCCCGCTTCAATCCCCATCTCTGCGCAGCGCTGCAGCTCCTGCTCACCCAGCAGACGGTTTTCAGCGCTGTCGCCTTTCACGTGGTGACGCGCCAGTAACCGGCCCTGCATATCCCCATCCAGCGCGCGGATCACCGCCGCAGAGACCACGCCTTCCGGTGCGCCGCCGATGCCATACATCACATCCACTTCGCTGTCCGGCATGCAGGTCAGAATGGAGGCGGCGACATCGCCATCCGGGAAGGTAAACACCCGCACGCCCAGTTGCTGCAACTGACTGATCACTGCGTCATGACGTGGCTTTGCCAGAATCGATACGGTTAGCTGTGATAGCGGCTTATTCATCGCGATGGCGATGTTACGCAGGTTGGTTTCCAGCGGCAGGTCGAGATCGATCTCTCCACGCGCTGCGGGGCCAACAATCAGCTTCTCCATGTACATGTCGGGTGCGTGCAGAAAGCTGCCCTTATCGCCTACAGCCATCACCGCCAGCGCATTAGCCTGGCCAAGCGCCGTCATGCGGGTGCCTTCAATCGGATCGACCGCAATGTCGACCGCATCGCCGCGGCCGGTACCGACTTTTTCACCGATATAGAGCATCGGAGCTTCGTCGATTTCGCCTTCACCGATCACAATCTGACCGTTGATTTCAATGGAGTTCAGGACATGACGCATGGCATGGACAGCCGCGCCGTCAGCCGCATTTTTGTCGCCGCGTCCTAACCAGTGATAGCCTGCCAGGGCGGCAGCTTCGGTTACGCGGGAAAATTCAATGGCAAGTTCTCGTTTCATGGCATCTACCTGACAAAAAACAGGCAGGCAGTGTAACACAGCGAGGCAGTGGAGCGGGGAAAAGGCCCGCGACAGCAAGGGTCGCGGGCATTGATATTACTCTTGTTCTTCCCACGCCTGGGCGCGGGCTACGGCTTTTTTCCAGCCAGCATAACGGAAGTTACGCTCGGTGGTTTCCAGGCTTGGACGGAATTCACGCTCAATAACCGCTTTAGAGCGGACTTCATCCAGATCCTGCCAGAAGCCGACGGCCAGACCTGCCAGATAAGCAGAACCCAGCGCGGTGACTTCACGCACTTCCGGACGCTCAACACGGGTGCCGAGGATGTCAGACTGAAACTGCATCAGGAAGTTGTTGGAAACCGCGCCACCATCGACACGCAGCGCCTGCAGGCGGGTGTTGGCATCGTTCTGCATCGCTTCCAGCACGTCGCGCGTCTGATAAGCGATAGACTCCAGCGTCGCACGGATGATGTGGTTAGCATTAGCACCACGGGTCAGGCCGAAGATAGCACCACGGGCATACGGGTCCCAGTAAGGGGCGCCCAGGCCGGTGAAAGCAGGCACCATGTAAACGCCGTTGGTGTCTTTCACTTTCATCGCAAAATATTCAGAGTCAGCAGCTTCACTGATCAGCTTCATCTCATCGCGCAGCCACTGAATAGAGGCGCCACCGATAAACACAGCCCCTTCCAGTGCATAGTTCACTTCACCGCGCGGGCCACAGGCGATAGTGGTCAGCAGGCCGTGCGTCGAGGTTACCGCTTCAGTACCGGTGTTCATCAGCATAAAGCAGCCGGTGCCGTAGGTGTTTTTCGCCATGCCAGGCTGAACACAGAGCTGGCCATACAGCGCAGCCTGCTGGTCACCGGCAATACCGGCGATTGGAATACGTGTACCGCCTTTACCACCGATGTTGGTCTGACCATAGACTTCAGAAGAGGACTTCACTTCTGGCAGCATTTCACGCGGGATATCCAGGATATCCAGCATACGCTGATCCCACTCCAGCTTATGGATGTTAAACATCATGGTACGGGAGGCGTTGGTATAGTCGGTGATATGCACCCGGCCCTGGGTCATTTTCCAGACCAGCCAGGTATCAACGGTACCAAACAGCAACTCGCCGCGTTTTGCACGCTCACGAGAGCCTTCAACGTGATCCAGGATCCACTTCACTTTGGTTCCGGAGAAGTAAGGGTTAATCACCAGACCGGTGGTGTGCTGGATATACTCTTCCAGACCCTCTTTCTTCAGTTTGTGACAGTAGTCGGCGGTGCGGGGATCCTGCCAGACGATGGCGTTGTAGATCGGCTTACCGGTCTCTTTTTCCCAGACGATAGCGGTTTCGCGCTGGTTGGTGATACCGATTGCCGCAATCTCATCAGAGCGGATGTCGGCATGGGCCAGCACTTCAACCAGCGTTGAGCTTTGTGAAGCCCAGATATCCATTGGATCATGTTCAACCCAGCCCGCTTTCGGGTAGATCTGGGTGAATTCGCGCTGCGATACCGCGACGATATTAGAGTCGTGGTCGAGAACGACGGCGCGGGAGCTGGTTGTGCCCTGATCGAGCGCGACAATATATTTTTTATCTGTGGTAGTCATAAATTCTGTCCTGATGATAAAAGGTGAAACTTACGCTTTACGCTGCTGAGCGCGTGCAACCGGTTTGTCTGCTGGAACGCTTGCAGGTTCCTGGGCGGTACCTGGCAGGTAGCGACCAATCAGTGTGCGATAACCTACTGCACCCAGGCAGGCACCGACCAGCGGGCCAAAAATCGGCACGAGGAAGTAAGGGATGTCACGACCACCGGTAAAGGCAACGTTACCCCAGCCTGCCAGCCATGCGAAGATCTTCGGTCCGAAATCACGAGCCGGGTTAAGGGCGAAGCCGGTCAGAGGACCCATTGAGCCACCGATAACCGCAACCAGCAGGCCAATCAGCAGTGGAGCCAGTGGGCCACGTGGAATGCCGTTGCCGTCATCCGTCAGACCCATAATGACCGCCATTAATACTGCAGTGATGACCATCTCAACCAGGAAGGCCTGGCCGACACCGATATGTGGATTAGGGTAGGTTGAGAAGATGCCTGCCAGGTCGAGACTTTCAACCGTGCCGCGCACCATCTGGTGGCTCTGCTCATAATCAAAAAACAGGCTGTAGTAGAGACCGTATACCAGCGCCGCGGCACAAAAGGCACCGGCAATCTGCGATACGATATAAGGCAGAACTTTACGTCCTTCAAAATTAGCAAACAGGCAGAGTGCAACGGTGATTGCCGGGTTCAGGTGCGCGCCCGAAATGCCTGCGGTAAGGTAGGCGGCCATGGAAACGCCAAGACCCCAGATGATGCAGATTTCCCACTGACCGAAGGCGGCACCGGCGAGTTTCAGTGCAGCCACACAGCCTGCGCCAAAGAAAATAATCAAGCCTGTCCCCAGAAATTCGGCAATACACTGACCTTTGAGCGTGTTAGTTGTCTGACTCATAATAGTGGTTCCTGAAGCGAGGTTAAATTTTATCAGTTTTTGTTCTCATTCCATGAGGCACCCAGCTTTAATGTAGGGCTGGTGTGAATTTATCGTTAACGAACATAAACGAGAAATAGCGAAATCGTTTTTTGTGTACTGCGTCATAAAAATGCGCGTTTTCGCGTATTCTGGCTTTCCTTAGCCAATATTCGCGCCTGATGACGGGGATAACGCACCCGTACCAGAAAGCCGTCACAGTAAGCGCAGCGTAAATTCAGGGATTGGCTGAAAAGTGTTACAGACTACGCCCGCAGCGGCCGCGTTGCTGGACTTGCGGGGTGAGGCTACATACAATCGGGACAACGTTGCTGGCTTAAGCTGGCATCATCAACGCCTTGCAGGAATTTAGGAGAGGTCAGAAAGATGTCATTTGAAGTGTTTGAGAAACTGGAAGCGAAAGTACAGCAGGCGATTGATACCATCACCCTGTTGCAGATGGAAATCGAAGAGCTGAAAGAGCAGAACAACTCACTGCGTAACGATGCGCAACAAGTCGCGGGCAACCACGATGCGCTGATGCGTGAAAATCAGCACCTGAAAGAAGAGCAACACGTGTGGCAGGAACGTCTGCGTGCATTGCTGGGAAAAATGGAAGAGGTTTGAAGCCTCAGCTGATGTGAAAAACGGGTGCTCAGGCACCCGTTTTCATGTCTGGCCTATTCGAGGTCCAGCGCATCCTCTGACAGAATGATACCGGTGTTGTCTGCATAGAGATGGTCGCCGGAGAAGAAGGTGACGCCGCCGAAATTAACGCGCACATCGCTTTCGCCAATCCCTTCACCCGCAGCGCCTGCCGGAATCGCGGCAATCGCCTGAATGCCAATCTCCAGCTCTTCCAGCTCATCAACCTGGCGTACCGAACCGTAAATCACCAGACCTTCCCACTCGTTGGTTGCCGCCAGACGTGCCAGCTGCGCATCCACCAGTGCACGGCGCACTGAGCCGCCGCCATCAATCACCAGTACCCGACCCCGGCCATTCTCTTCCAGCAGATCGTAAAGTAAGCCGTTGTCTTCAAAGCATTTCACTGTGGTAATCTGACCACCGAATGAAGTGCGCCCACCAAAATTTGAAAAAAGCGGTTCAACAACATTCACTTCTTCATGGTAGATATCGCAGAGTTCAGATGTATCGTATTTCATAAGGGTTTCGTCTGTTTGCCACAGGAAGGGTAAGTATATCGCTATATGCAGATTGTTGGCAAAATCATCAGTATGAAAAAAGCATCGTTCGATCAAGAACATGCATAAAAAAGCCCAGCCGGGTGGGCTGGGCTTCTGAAAAGCGCTGAATCAGTGGATCAGAGAATGAAGCGGCTAAGGTCTTCGTCAGCCACCAGTTCATCCAGATGTTTACCGACATAGTCAGCATCGATGGTAACGGATTCACCATGACGATCGCTGGCGTCATACGAAATATCTTCCATCAGACGCTCCAGCACAGTATGCAGACGGCGCGCACCGATGTTTTCGGTGGTTTCGTTGACCTGCCATGCGGCTTCAGCGATCCGGCGAATACCCTCTTCGGTGAACTCAATGTTCACGCCCTCGGTATTCATCAGCGCTTTGTACTGCACGGTAATCGAGGCATTTGGCTCGGTCAGGATGCGCTGGAAATCGTTCACGGTCAGCGCCTGCAGCTCAACACGGATGGGCAGACGACCCTGCAGTTCCGGGATCAGATCGGATGGGCTGGCAACCTGGAACGCGCCTGAGGCGATAAACAGAATGTGGTCCGTTTTCACCATACCATGCTTGGTGGAGACGGTGCAGCCTTCCACCAGCGGCAGCAGGTCGCGCTGAACGCCTTCGCGTGAGACATCCGGGCCGCCGGCATTCTGGCCGCCGCGCTTACAGATTTTGTCGATCTCATCGATAAACACGATACCGTGCTGCTCAACGGCATCAATCGCGTCCTGCTTAAGCTCTTCCGGGTTAACCAGTTTGGCCGCTTCTTCTTCGATCAGCAGCTTCATCGCTTCTTTGATCTTCAGCTTGCGGGCTTTCTGCTTCTGGCCGCCGAGGTTCTGGAACATCGACTGCAGCTGGCTGGTCATCTCTTCCATGCCCGGAGGGGCCATGATTTCGACGCCAGGGCTGCTGGCGGCCAGGTCGATCTCAATCTCTTTATCGTCCAGCTGGCCTTCGCGCAGCTTTTTGCGGAACGACTGGCGTGCTGCAGAGGGTTCAGCGCTCTGCTCTGACTGGCCCCAGTTGTTTTTTGCTGGTGGAATCAGCACATCAAGAATGCGCTCTTCCGCCATCTCTTCGGCACGATATTTGTTCTTTTCAATCGCCTGACTGCGCACCATCTTAATGGCCGAATCGGTCAGGTCACGAATGATAGAGTCCACTTCCTTACCGACATAACCGACTTCGGTAAATTTGGTCGCCTCTACTTTGATAAACGGCGCATTGGCCAGCTTAGCCAGACGACGCGCGATCTCGGTTTTACCGACACCGGTCGGACCGATCATCAGGATATTTTTAGGGGTCACTTCATGGCGCAGCTCTTCGTCGAGCTGCATGCGGCGCCAGCGGTTACGCAGTGCAATAGCCACGGCGCGCTTAGCGCTGTCCTGGCCGATGATAAAGCGGTTCAGTTCGCTGACGATTTCGCGAGGAGTCATCTCAGACATATTTATACCCTTACGACTTAGACGTTAATTCTTCGAAATTAACGTTGTGGTTAGTGTAGATGCAGATATCACCCGCGATATTCAGCGACTTTTCGACGATGTCGCGTGCGCCCATCTCGGTATTTTCCAGCAGCGCACGTGCCGCTGCCTGGGCGAAAGGCCCACCGGAGCCGATGGCGATCAAATCGTTTTCAGGCTGGATGACGTCACCGTTACCGCTGATGATCAGTGAAGCTGATTCATCTGCGACGGCCAGTAAGGCTTCAAGGCGACGCAGCATACGGTCAGTACGCCAGTCTTTGGCGAGTTCCACCGCAGCTTTCACCAGATGGCCCTGATGCATTTCCAGTTTACGTTCGAAAAGTTCAAACAGGGTGAAGGCGTCTGCGGTGCCGCCAGCAAATCCGGCAATCACTTTATCGTTGTATAAACGACGCACTTTTTTAACGTTGCCTTTCATCACGGTATTGCCGAGCGTAGCCTGGCCATCACCGCCAATCACTACCTGGCCGTTGCGTCGTACACTTACTATTGTTGTCACGGGCAGACCCCTTGTTGCAGTCGGAAAAGGACTCCGCGCACCGGGCGCGGAGTATCATGCAACAGATATGGGGCGGGTTTGACGGGTTTCAACCCCCGACGGAGAGCGGAATACAGCTGGAGTGTCCGGAACTGCGCAGGCGCTTCAGGGTGCTGTCAGCGGAGGCGCGGTCTTTATAAGGACCGATAACCACACGATTCCAGCCGCCACCGGTGGTAATACGGCTTTCAAATCCTTCAAAGGCTAATCCTGCGCGCACCGATTCAGCCTGGTCAGTGCCTTTAAACGAACCACACTGCACCATCCAGCGCTGCGAAGAGGATTTCTCCGCCGGTTTCGCCTTCACGGTATCCTGCGGTTTTGACTGCACTTCCGGTTCACGCGTAACAGGTGCTGGCTGCGTCTGGCGCTGTACGTTTTGCTGCTGCTGCTGCTGCTGCTGCTGACGTTGCTGTTGTTGTAATTGCTGCTGTTGCTGGCGCTGTTGTTGTTGCTGCAACTGCTGCTGGCGTTGCTGTTGCTGCTGAGCCTGCAACTGCTGACGTTGCTGCTGAACCTGTTGCTGCTGCTGTTGTTGCTGAACCTGCTGCTGCTGACGTTGCAGTTGTTGCAACTGCTGCTGATGCTGCAGTGTCTGCTGACGTTGCGCCGGCGTCTGTTCGTTCCACGGCACTTCGTTGAGCTGCGTCGGCTGCTGACGCATATCCGCCTGCATCTGCTCCAGCAACTGGCGCTGCTCGTCGGTCAGCTGTGTCTGCGACTTCACTTCGCCACCCGAAGAGGGTTCGATAGGTGTCGGCACGGTGACCTGACGGTTCTCCAGCTCTTTAATATATTTCCAGCGCTCTTCTGGCTTCGGCGGCAGGCCATTGCCGTTGGCTTTATGATCCGTAATGACCGGCACGTCCTCTTTTTTGTGATGCGCCAGGAACCATAAACCACCGGCAAAGGTCACCAACACTGCGACCGCCAGTACAATCATCAATTTAGATGTTCCCGAACCGCCTTTGCTCTTCTTGCCACGGCTGGGGCTTTTTTTGCGACGCGTCCCTGTTGAACGCCCGCGGCCTACGTAATCTTTTTGTGCCACTCTCGTTCTTATACCCTTCAAAAATAGTGCCAGATGGGCGAAATGATGATTTTTACGCGCCCGGCAAGGAGTCCGCCATGTTACTTAAGGGTCGGAACTTTGACCAGCAGTGTTCGCCTTAAGAATCTACTGAAAAAATCAGACAAATACGCTTATTTTTCACGCTTTTTTGCTCGCGCCGTGCTGCCACGAATGGTTAAACCGGCATCCAGCAGCCGCGATCCGCTGATGACCCGTTTGCCATTTAACTCATCCAGCAGCAGAAGCATCGCTTCCCGGCCTATCTGGTAACGTGGCTGCGTGACCGTGGTCAGCGGCGGCTCGCAGTAACGTGATAGCTCAATGTCATCGAATCCGACCACAGAGAGGTCCTCCGGTATCCGCAGTCCGCAGCGCCGGGCCTGATTCATCGCCCCAAGTGCCATAATATCGCTGTGGCAGAAGAGCGCGCGCGGCGGTTGCGGCAGGGTCATCAGCTGATTCATGGCGGCAACGCCCGCTTCAAATGTGAAGTCACCGCGCACAATATAGGTAGGATCGACCGTCAGCCCGCTGCGACGCATCGCCTGGACATACCCCTGCAAACGATACTGGCAGAGCGGCATCTCTTCCGGCCCGGCGATACAGGCGATATGTGTGTGACCCAACTGCAGTAAATGATTTACCGCTTCAAATGCGGCGGTCAGGTTATCGATGTGGACAGTGGGCAGTGACATTTCCGGCGCAAACTCATTCGCCATTACCATAGGCGGCAAGTTGCGTTGCTCATCAATGCTGGCATCAAAAGGCAACTTTGAGCCGAGCAGCACCATGCCATCGATCTGTCGCGTCACCATCAGGTTGAGAAAAGTTCTCTCCTGCTGATTCTGATGCGCGCAGTCACCAATCAGCACCAGATAGCCCTCTTCGGCTGCCGTAACTTCAACGCCTCGGATGATTTCACTAAAGAAGGGATCGCAGATGTCAGGGACAATGACCAGGATGGTACGCGTCTCATTACGACGGGCGTTGCGCGTGGGGCCATGTGCCGCGTAGCCGACGGCGGCAACCGCCTGCTCGACTTTCTGGCGGGTGGCCGCAGAAACCTTCTCCGGATTCATCAGCGCACGCGATACGGTGGCGGTTGAGACGCCCGCATGTTCCGCAACATCTTTCATCGTGGCGGCGGGCGGTTGTTGATTCTGCTCCAACACATGCTCCTGACGCGTTATGGCGCGTTCAATTCTGTTTCTGCCTGACCTGAAGGCAAACCGGGCAACATTGTTAACGATTGCCCGGCTGGTTGTTACTTAATTTGCATAAAAATTGTGACTTATGCGACATTTTTCGATCTGGCTCGCAGTGTCAGCTTAAATCAGCTCTCGGTAGGGTCGATATCCAGCGTCCATTTCACTTTGCGCGCCGCGGGCAGTGTTGAAACCAACGGCAACGAACTGCTCAGCAACTGTTGCAGACGCTGCCGGGAAGGATGCTGCAGCAGCAGTTGCCAGCGCCAGCGTCCACTGCGTTTTGGCTGCAGTGCAGGCAACGGACCCATAAACCACATCGCCTTATCGTTCAGCGGGCTTGCCTCCAGCAAATTACGGAGTTGTTGCAGGAATTCCGCCGCCTGCTGGTTATCCATATCTTCAGCGCGGAACAGCGCATGGCGGCTCCAGGGCGGCAGATGGACTGCCTGTCGCTCCAGTAAGGCCTGCTGGGCGAACGCTGAATAGCCCTGGTGCAACAGCGTCTGCAGCAGCGGATGTTCCGGATGGTGAGTCTGCAGCAACACCTCGCCCTGTTTGCCGGCACGGCCAGCACGACCGGCGACCTGGGTGTAGAGCTGAGCGAAGCGTTCCGCCGCACGAAAATCGGCTGAGAACAGCGCACCATCGACATCCAGCAGCGACACCAGCGTAACATCGGGGAAGTGGTGGCCTTTGGCCAGCATCTGGGTGCCGACAAGGATTCGTGCGCCGCCGCGATGAACGTCAGCCAGATGCTGCTCCAGCGCACCTTTGCGGCTGGTGGTATCACGATCGATTCGCGACACCGGCACGCCAGGGAAAAGTGTGCCGAGCTGCTGCTCCAGTTGCTCAGTCCCGACGCCTACCGGCAGCAAATGGGTTGAACCACACTGCGGGCATTGATTAGGCAGCGGACGCTGGCTGTCGCAATGGTGGCAGCGTAGCTGGCGATGGTGCTGATGCAGCGTGTAGTAGCGGTCACAGCGGGTACACTCAGCAATCCAGCCGCAATCATGACAGAGCAGGGCGGGCGAAAAGCCGCGGCGGTTAAGAAACAGCAGCACCTGATTATCGGCCTGCAGATGCTGGCGCATTTTACCAATCAGGCCCGGTGCCAGACCGCCGATCAGCTGCACACCTTTTAAGTCGATAAGCTGTTGCAGTGCCGGTCTGGCATTGCCGGCGCGTTTTGTCAGGTCGAGCTGGCGATACTTGCCGCTGCGGACATTGTGCAGCGTCTCCAGAGCAGGTGTCGCCGATCCCATAACAATCGGGATATCCTCTTCATGTGCGCGGAAGACGGCCAGATCGCGCGCCTGATAGCGCCAGCCTTCCTGCTGTTTATAGGAGCTGTCATGCTCTTCATCGATAATAATTACGCCAGGACGGGCCAGTGGCGTAAACAGCGCCGATCGGGTGCCAATCACAATCGCCGTTTCGCCGCGCCGCGCACGTAACCAGACCGCCAGCCGCTCACTGTCATTTAATGCGGAGTGCAGCACATCAATGGGCGCATCAAAACGTTCGCGAAAACGGGCGATAGTTTGCGGGGTCAGGCCAATCTCCGGTACCAGCACCAGCGCCTGTTTACCGCGTGCCAGCACATTTTCCAGCACGCTGAGGTAAACCTCGGTTTTGCCTGAACCCGTGATGCCCGCCAGCAGCCAGGCTGCGTAATGTTCATCATCTGCCCGAATCGCACCCACGGCCATCGCCTGATCGGTATTCAGCCGCAGACGTTCGCCTTTTACGGCATAAGTGGTACGCCAGTCGTGCATCTGCGGCTGATGCTCATGCAGTTCGCATAACCCTTTAGCGCGCAGCGCCTGCAGCGTCGCATCCGTGAGGTCATGTTCACTGACCTGATGACGATAAAGCGGTTGCTGCCGCAGTGCAGCCAGCGCCTGCTGCTGTTTCGGTGCCCGCTTTAAACTTTCCGGCGCAGTCGCCCGACCCTGCTCGGTGATTTCCCAGCGCCATAAGGGATTGTCCTGCGCCGCTTTGCCCTGACGCAGCAGTACCGGAATAGCATGGCTCAGTACCTCTCCCTGCGGCGAATGATAATAGCTGGCGGCCCAGTTAAGGATGCGCCACAGCGATGCTGGATAGAGGGATTCACTATCCAGCACCTCAATCACGCGCTTGAGTTGTGCTTCCGGCAGATCGCTGCTCTCACGAAAGGCGACCACAATCCCGATCATCCTGCGATTGCCAAAGGGCACACTCACGCGACCACCAATGACCGGCTGCGCGCCCTGTGGCGGCAGATAATCAAACAGGCGGGGCAAGGGGACGGGCAGGGCGACCTGGACTACGGGCATAACTCTCTCTTTCCGGCTCAATGATCGGGGAAGCTAGTGTACACGCTGACCCTGATGGCGGGTATCTCAGCAGATATTTGCAGCAATCGAAACTTACCTGTATAATATGCCGCCTTCGGTGAGAAATATCTGGCCGGAGTACACCCTATAATGTTCAATCGCGTGTGGTGCTGTGCAGGTTAAAGCCTGGCACGGAGAGCGACACGGCCTTCAATGAGGTTTCCCATGAAACAAGGTATTCACCCGAAATACGAAGCAGTTACTATCAAATGTACCTGCGGCAACGAGATCCACACCCGTTCAACACTGACTCACGAACTGAACCTGGACGTTTGTGGCAAATGCCACCCGTTCTATACCGGTAAGCAGCGTGAAGTGGCAACTGGTGGCCGTGTTGACCGCTTTAACAAGCGTTTCAGCGTGCCAGGCGCTAAAAAATAAGATTAAAAGGCACCTGAACCTGCGGGTTCGGCGGCAAGAAAAAACCCAGCTTCGGCTGGGTTTTTTTATGGCTGAAAGATCAATACTCCCAGGTATCCGGATCGACACCCATCTGGCGCATGATTGCTTTTGCTTCTTCCGGAATTTCATCACTACGCTCTTTGCGCAGGTCGACGTCATCCGGCAGCGGTTGGCCCGTAAAGGCATGTAAAAAGGCTTCGCAAAGCAGCTCGCTGTTGGTGGCGTGACGCAGGTTGTTCACCTGACGACGGGTACGCTCATCCGTTAAAATCTTCAGCACGCTCAATGGGATAGATACTGTGATCTTCTTGACCTGCTCGCTCTTCTTACCGTGCTCAGCGTACGGGCTGATATATTCGCCGTTCCATTCAGCCATGGGTTACCTTAATTAATAAACGTTAAATGTTAGGAAATCAGCGGATTATGCCTGATTTTTTCCTGCCTGACCCCTGATATGGCGGGTTTTCTTCGCTCACTGCCTCTGTCTCACAGAGGGGAACGCCAGGCGATGACGCATAATTTTAGCGGTTATTGCGGTTTTGCTCAATCTATACGCAAAGACATTTAGATGTCCAGATGTATTGACGTCTAATTAGAGGGTGATATCCTGTGGCCTACATTTTATTCACTCTTCAGGAACAATTCGCTCATGACGCGTAAACCGGCAACCATCGCAGTGCGCAGCGGTTTGAATGATGACGAGCAATATGGCTGCGTTGTCCCGCCAATCCACCTCTCTACCACCTATAACTTCCTGGATTTCAATGAGCCTCGTGCGCATGACTACTCCCGTCGTGGCAACCCCACTCGTGATGTCGTACAGCGTACGCTGGCAGAACTGGAAGGGGGAGCGGGCGCGGTATTAACCAATACCGGGATGTCGGCGATTCACCTGGTCACGACGGTGTTTCTGAAGCCTGGCGATCTGCTGGTCGCGCCACATGACTGTTATGGCGGCAGCTATCGGCTGTTTGACAGCCTGAGTAAGCGCGGCGCCTATCGGGTGAAATTTGTCGACCAGGGTGATCCGGTAGCGCTGCAGGCCGCTCTGGATGAAAACCCAAAACTGGTGCTGATTGAAAGCCCCAGCAATCCGCTGCTGCGCGTGGTAGATATCAGCGCGATTTGCGCCGCTGCGCGTGCTGCGGGTGCCATCAGCGTGGTGGACAACACCTTTATGAGTCCGGCGCTGCAGAATCCTCTGGCGCTGGGTGCGGACCTGGTGATCCACTCCTGTACCAAATACCTCAATGGCCACTCCGATGTCGTGGCGGGCGCGGTCATCGCCAAAGATCCGCAACTCGCTACCGACCTGGCCTGGTGGGCAAATAACATTGGTGTGACAGGAGCAGCGTTTGACAGTTATCTGCTGCTGCGCGGAATCCGTACGCTTTCACCGCGGATTGCAGCCGCACAACGCAACGCACTCGCGATTGTAGAGTATCTGAAGCAGCAGAAACTGGTGAAAAAGTTGTATCATCCTTCGCTGCCGGAAAACGCCGGACACGAACATGCAGTACGTCAGCAGCGCGGCTTTGGCGCCATGCTGAGTTTCGAGGTCGACGGTGATGAGGCGCTGCTGCGTCGCTTCCTGAAAGCACTGCAGCTATTTACGCTGGCGGAATCGCTGGGCGGAGTAGAGAGTCTGATCTCCCATACCGCCACCATGACGCACGCGGGGATGTCGGCAGAAGCACGCGCGGCAGCGGGCATTTCCGATACGCTGCTGCGGGTTTCTGTCGGTATTGAAGATCACGAAGATTTAATTGCCGATCTGGATAATGCATTCCGGGTCGCAGCCGAGGGTTAAGCATGACGATTTCAGCAGGCGCGGGAACGCCGAACATCAGGCAGTTGCATAAGTTTGGCGGCAGCAGCCTGGCCGATGCGCGCTGCTATCAGCGCGTTGCCGGTATTATGGCGGACTACAGCCAGCCGGGCGACCTGATGGTGGTCTCTGCGGCAGGCTCAACCACCAACCAGCTGATTAGCTGGCTGAAGCTGAGCCAGAGCGATCGGCTCTCTGCGCATCAGGTGCAACAGGCCTTACGGCGCTACCAGAGCGAACTGATCAGTGCGCTGCTGCCTGCTGAGGTCGCAGAACCTTTAATCACCGCGTTTATCCGTGATCTGGAAAAGCTCGCCGCACTGCTGGATGCGCCGATCACCGATGCGGTCTATGCCGAAGTGGTCGGTCACGGTGAAGTCTGGTCGGCACGCCTGATGTCAGCGGTACTGAGCCAGCGTGACCTTCAGGCCTGCTGGCTGGATGCGCGTGAGTTTTTGCGCGCTGAACGTGCCGCACAACCGCAGGTAGATGAAGGGAAGTCCTGGCCACTGCTACAGACTCTACTGGCGCAACATCCGCACAAGCGCATTGTGGTGACCGGATTTATCAGCCGCAACGACGCCGGTGAAACCGTCCTGCTTGGCCGTAACGGTTCCGACTATTCTGCCACGCAGATTGGCGCACTGGCGGGTGTCGGGCGGGTGACCATCTGGAGCGATGTGGCGGGTGTCTACAGTGCCGATCCCCGTAAAGTCTCTGATGCCTGTCTGCTGCCGCTGTTAAGGCTGGATGAAGCCAGCGAGCTGGCGCGCCTGGCTGCACCGGTTCTCCACACCCGTACTCTGCAGCCGGTTTCAGGCAGCGATATCGACCTGCAACTGCGCTGCAGTTATCAGCCGGAGCAGGGCTCAACCCGCATTGAGCGCGTGCTGGCCTCCGGGACGGGCGCGCGTATCGTCACCAGCCATGATGATGTTTGCCTGATTGAGATTCAGCTGCCAGAGCAGCATGACTTCGCCATCCTGCACAAAGAGATCGACCTGTTGCTGAAGCGCGCGCAGCTGCGTCCGCTGGCGTTTGGCGTTCATCCCGATCGTCAATTGCTGCAGCTCTGTTACACCGCCGAAGTGGTAAACAGCGCCTTTACGCTGCTACAGGATGCCGGTTTACCGGGCCATCTGCAGCTGCGCGACGGCCTGGCGCTGGTGGCGCTGGTTGGCGCAGGCGTTACCCGCAATCCGCTGCATACCCATCGCTTCTGGCAGCAGTTAAAGGATCAGCCAATTGAGTTCATCTGGCAGTCAGAAGAGCACATCAGCGTGGTCGCAGTGCTGCGCGTCGGCCCGACTCAGCATCTGATTCAGGGATTGCATCAGTCGCTGTTCCGGGCAGAAAAGCGCATCGGTCTGATGCTGTTTGGCAAAGGCAATATCGGTTCACGCTGGCTGGAGCTGTTTGCCCGCGATCAGGAAACGCTGTCAGCGCGTACCGGCTTTGAATTTGTGCTGGCGGGCGTCGCGGACAGCCGTCGCAGCCTGCTGAGCTATGACGGGCTGGAAGCCAGCCGGGCACTCGCCTTCTTTGATGATGAAGCGGTAGAGCGCGATGAAGAGTCGCTGTTCCTGTGGATGCGTGCTCACCCGTTTGATGACCTGGTGGTGCTGGATGTCACTGCCAGCACACCGCTGGCGCAGCAGTATCTCGACTTCGCCAGTCACGGTTTTCACGTTATCAGCGCCAATAAGGTCGCGGGAGCGTCTGACAGTCAGACCTGGCGCCAGATCCGCGATGCCTTTACCAAAACCGGACGTCACTGGCTCTATAACGCCACCGTTGGCGCAGGTCTGCCGATCAACTACACGGTGCGCGATCTGCGCGACAGCGGCGATACCATCCTGGCGATCAGCGGGATCTTCTCCGGCACGCTGTCTTGGCTGTTCCTGCAGTTTGATGGCACGGTACCCTTTACCGAGCTGGTGGATCAGGCGTGGCAGCAGGGCCTGACCGAGCCCGACCCGCGCGCCGATCTCTCGGGTCAGGATGTGATGCGCAAGCTGGTTATCCTGGCGCGTGAGGCAGGCTACAACATCGAGCCGGATCAGGTGCGGGTTGAATCGCTGGTGCCCAGTAACTGTCAGCAGGGATCTGTCGACCACTTCTTTGAAAATGGCGAAGAGCTGAATGAGCAGATGCTGCAACGGCTCGAAGCCGCGCAGGAGATGGACCTGGTGCTGCGTTACGTTGCCCGGTTTGATGCCAACGGTAAGGCGCGCGTGGGTGTTGAAGCGGTGCGCCCGGAACATCCGCTGGCCTCACTGCTGCCGTGCGACAACGTCTTTGCGATTGAGAGCCGCTGGTACCGCGATAATCCACTGGTGATCCGCGGACCGGGCGCAGGCCGGGATGTCACCGCAGGCGCTATCCAGTCAGATATTAATCGCCTCGCACAACTGCTGTAACTCCTCCTCCTCAGGCGCTTCGGCGCCTGTTTTCAATGCGTTATCGCTCCCCTGTTGAATCGCCTTCATGTTGATTGAAAATTGATCACGACTGTTGACCATTTTTAAGTTGACGGCACAGTCAGATTACGTCATTTTGAACATCTGGACGTCTAAACGTGTAGATGTTCACAGGCCGATTGTTAATCGATGAGGGTGCAGGATGAGTTTCTTTCATGCCAATCAGCGCGAAGCGCTAAACCAGAGCCTGGCTGAGCTGAACGGGCAAATTAATGTTTCATTTGAGTTCTTTCCGCCTCGTACCAGCGACATGGAAGAGACCCTGTGGACCTCTATCGATCGCCTGAGCAGTCTGAAACCGAAATTCGTTTCTGTGACCTACGGTGCGAACTCAGGTGAACGTGATCGCACCCATAGCATTATCAAAGGCATTAAAGATCGCACCGGTCTGGAAGCTGCTCCCCATCTGACCTGTGTCGATGCCACGCGCGATGAACTGCGCACCATCGCTCAGGATTACTGGAACAACGGCATCCGTCACATTGTGGCGCTGCGCGGCGATCTGCCCCCAGGCAGCGGTAAGCCAGAAATGTACGGCAGCGATCTGGTTTCGCTGCTGAAAGAGGTGGGTGATTTTGATATTTCGGTTGCGGCCTATCCGGAAGTCCATCCCGAAGCGAAAAGCGCCCAGGCCGATCTGATTAACCTGAAGCGAAAAATCGATGCAGGTGCCAACCGGGCTATTACCCAGTTTTTCTTCGACGTTGAAAGTTATCTACGTTTCCGCGATCGCTGTGTCGCGACCGGCATTGACGTGGAAATTGTGCCGGGCATTCTGCCGGTCTCTAACTTTAAACAGCTGCAACGCTTTGCCACGCTGACCAATGTGCGCGTGCCGGGCTGGATGAGCGCGATGTTCGCCGGTCTGGATGATGATCCGGAAACGCGGAAAATGGTGGGAGCCAATATCGCGATGGATATGGTGAAAATCCTGTCACGCGAAGGGGTGAAGGATTTCCATTTCTACACGCTGAACCGTGCCGAAATGAGTTACGCCATTTGTCACACCCTGGGCGTGCGTCCTGCTGCTGCTGCGGCTTAACCGCTCTGCTTCAGCCAATAAAAAAGTCGGGAGAGTCCCGACTTTTTTTGTTTTTACTGCACCACCATTAACCGGTATTGCGCATGCCTGCCGCGACACCGGCAATGGTCACCATCAGCGCCTGCTCAACGCGGGCATCCGGTTCATCGCCACTCGCTTCCCGCGCGCGCGAACGATGCAGCAGTTCGGCCTGGAGTACGTTGAGCGGATCGGTATAGACGTTACGCAGTGCAATTGACTCGGCAATCCACGGCTGATCGGCCATCAGGTGTGAGTCATTGGCAATGGTCAGTACCGCTTTGATATCCGCATCAAGCTGATCGCGCAGCTGTTTGCCCAGCGGCCAGAGTGATTTCTCGACCAGACGCTGATCGTAATATTCCGCCAGCCACAGGTCCGCTTTTGAGAATACCATCTCCAGCATACCCAGACGGGTAGAGAAGAATGGCCAGTCGCGGCACATCGCTTCCAGCTGATCCTGATGACCGGCGGCCATCGCCTGTTGCAGGGCCGCACCGGCACCCAGCCACGCAGGCAGCATCAGACGGTTCTGCGTCCAGGCGAAAATCCATGGAATCGCACGCAGCGACTCTACGCCGCCGGTAGGTCGGCGTTTGGCGGGACGTGAGCCCAGCGGTAATTTACCCAGCTCCTGCTCTGGTGTCGCTGAGCGGAAATAGGGGACGAAGTCAGCATTTTCACGCACATAACCGCGATACATCGCACAGGAGTCGGCGGAGAGCTGATCCATAATGTCGCGCCATTCGCGTTTTGGCTCCGGCGGCGGCATCAGGTTCGCTTCCAGAATTGCGCCGGTGTAGAGCGACAGGCTGGCGATGGTGACGGCGGGTAAACCATATTTAAAGCGGATCATCTCGCCCTGTTCGGTCACGCGCAGACCGCCGCGCAGGCTGCCTGGTGGTTGCGACAGCAGCGCTGCATGGGCGGGTGCGCCGCCACGGCCAATGCTGCCGCCGCGTCCGTGGAACAGCGTCAGTGAAATCCCGGCCTTCTCACAGGTTTTAATCAGGGCATCCTGTGCCTGATATTGCGCCCAGCTGGCGGCCATCACACCGGCGTCTTTCGCCGAGTCAGAATAGCCAATCATCACCATCTGTTTGCCCTGAATTAAGCCGCGATACCAGTCGATGCTCAGCAGCTGGCTCATCACGTCATTGGCGTTATTCAGGTCATCAAGCGTTTCAAACAGCGGTGCAACCGGCATGGCATAGCCGATGCCTGCTTCTTTCAGCAGCAGATGCACGGCCAGCACGTCAGAAGGGGTTTTCGCCATAGAGATAACATAGGCGGCGATAGAACCCTGTGGCGCTTCAGCCGCGACGCGACAGGTCTCCAGCACTTCACGCGTTTCATCGCTGGGCTCCCAGCTGCGAGGCAGCAGCGGACGCTTGGAGTTCAGTTCACGGATCAGGAAGGCCTGCTTGTCCGCTTCGGACCAGCTTTCATAATCGCCGAGGCCCAGATAGCGGGTCACTTCAGCAATCGCTTCGGTGTGACGGGTACTCTCCTGACGCAGATCGATACGCACCAGCGGCACGCCGAAGCATTTCACGCGGCGCAGCGTATCAAGCAACTGACCGTTGGCGATAATGCCCATGCCGCACTTTTGCAGTGACTGATAGATGGCAAACAGCGGATCCCACAGCTGATCGTTGGAGACCAGCAGATCGGCCGGGCGCGGCAGACGTTCACCTTTCAGGCGACGTTCCAGGAATGACTGGGTAGTCATTAACTGGCTGCGCAGACGTTTCAGGATCATACGATAAGGTTCAAGCGCTTCCGGATCGCCGCTGAGTTCCCGGATCTCTTCAGTGCACTCTGACATCGACAACTCAGAGATCAATACGCCGATATCGCGCAGGAACAGGTCAGTGGCTTTCCAGCGACTCAGCTGCATAACGTGGCGGGTAATCGCCGCCGTAACGTTAGGGTTACCGTCGCGGTCGCCACCCATCCATGAGGTGAACTGAACCGGCACGAAATCGACCGGCAGCTTAATGCCGAACGCCTCTTCTACCTGCTCGTTCAGCTCACGCAGGAAAGCGGGTACGCCTTCCCACAGGCTATTCTCCACCACGGCAAAGCCCCATTTGGCTTCGTCGATAGGGGTCGGACGATATTTGCGGATCTCATCGGTGTGCCACGCCTGTGCCACCAGCTGACGCAGACGGCGCATAATCTGGTTACGTTCGTAGTCGGAGACGTCGCTGTGATCGAGCTGTTTCAGGCAGCTGTTAACTTCGACCAGCTTGTGAATCAGCGTACGGCGGGTGATTTCAGTCGGGTGAGCCGTCAGCACCAGTTCCAGCGACAGCGACTCAATGGCCGCAAGGATGTCGCTTTCGCTGATATCTTTCTGCTGCTTCAGGGTATCAAAGGTCTTTTTCAGCAGTTCGGGATGGTTCTCACCCTCGCCACTTTGCGAGATGGTCTGATACTGCTCAGCCACGTTGGTGAGGTTCAGAAACTGGCTAAAAGCGCGTGCAACCGGCAGAAGCTCCTCGTTGGAGAGGTTCTGCAGCGTATTGAGCAGTTCTTTACGATGAGTGTCATTTCCTGCACGGGATGACTTGGAGAGCTTACGGATGGTTTCCACCTGGTCGAGGATGTTCTCTCCCAGTGCATCCTTAATCGTATCCCCGAGCAGTTTGCCGAGCATACTGACATTACTTCGCATTGCGGAATATTGTTCGTTCATTGGACCCTGACACCCTTATCGTCTTGAAAAACTTCTACACCCGACCTTTCAGGCAGCAGAAAAATCAGCAACGCCATGTTCCCCCTAATCTACAGGGAACCGGCTCCGTTGCCGCCTGTCCACATTCTGAAACGCTCTGGATAATCACCCGGTGGGCATAACATCGTCTTTTATCTAGCCACGTAATGTTGCGTTCGTCAAATGCGTTAAAGTGCGCTGAAGGTGTGGCTAAATAACGGAAATTCGTAGAATTTATCGGGAACAAAGCGGGATAAGTTATTCTTATTGCTAAATCCCGCAGAATGAAGGGGCATTTTACTGTTAATGCAGTGAAATGCCCCATTTGCTGTTAATCAGTGGCAAAAATGCTGCACAACCTGACTGATAAGCGCCCTTGTCGGCTTAATAAATGCAGTATCAATAAATTCGTCTGGCTGATGTGCCTGCTCAATCGACCCCGGGCCCAGTACCAGCGTTGGGCAGAGCTGCTGAATAAAAGGCGCTTCGGTGCAGTAGTTCACCACCTCAGTGGGTATACCCAGCAATTTCTCGACCACACTAACCAGTTCATGATCTGCCGGACACTCGTAGCCAGGAATCGGCGGATGCAACTCGGCAACCGTGACACGGCCCGGCCAGCGCGCACTGACCGGTGCCAGCGCCTCGTTCAGTAGCCCATCGAGATCGTTCAGCGACAGACCAGGCAGCGGACGGATATCCATATGCAGTTCACAGCAGGCACAGATACGGTTAGCGGCGTCACCGCCATGAATATGGCCGAAATTCATGGTGGGATAGGGGATGGCAAAGCCGTCATGGTGATAACGCTCCTGCAGCGTATTGCGCAGTTGCATCAGATGGGTGATCGACTCATGCATCAGTTCAATGGCGTTAACGCCACGTGCGGGATCGCTGGAGTGGCCCGATTTTCCCTCGATACGGATCACATTCGACAGGTGACCTTTGTGCGCACGCACCGGTTTAAGTGAGGTTGGTTCACCGATGATGGCGCAGTCGGGACGCAGCTGCGTCGACTCAGAAAAATATTTGGCGCCAGCCATGGTGGTCTCTTCATCGGCCGTAGCGAGGATATAGAGCGGCTTGCTCAGCGTGCTGACATCCACATCGCGCAGCGTATCGAGAATAAAGGCGAAGAAGCCTTTCATGTCTGCCGTGCCCAGGCCATAGAGCTTGTTGTCGTGCTCGGTCAGGGTAAAGGGATCGCGTGTCCAGCGGCCATCGTCAAAAGGAACGGTATCGGTATGACCTGCTAGCAGCAGGCCGCCCGCACCGCTTCCGGTACGCGCCAGCATATTAAATTTATTGCGGGTGCCGGGCACTGGCTGTACTTCAACGCTGAAGCCGAGGTCGCGGAACCAGCCGGCCAGCAAATTGATTAAAGTTTCATTACTCTGATCCAGTGCGGCATCGGTTGCGCTGATCGACGGTGTGGCGATTAACTGGCGGTACAGTTCAATAAAAGGCGGTAATTTTGTCTTCACTGTTGGCGGTCCTTGGGTTAGGATGTATCCATATTCATGCAGTAATAGTGAATAAAAATACATTAACGTCCTCTGCAAGGGAACCTTAAATCACTGCAGATGACAGGGCGGGTAACGGGGCAAGGCCGCGACCCGGAACGTGCGACTGTAAAAAGGGTTACAGCCTGATGTTGAATACGCTGATCGTTGGTGCCAGTGGTTATGCTGGTACAGAGCTTGCCACCTTCCTGAATCGCCATCCACATATCAACATAACCGCTTTGGCGGTTTCGGCGCAAAGCCCTGATGCCGGCAAGCGCCTCTCCGATCTCCATCCGCAGCTGAAAGGTGTGGTGGATTTGCCGCTGCAGCCGCTGAGCAGCGCGGCCGAGTGGGCAGACAAGGTGGATGTGGTGTTCCTGGCGACGGCCCACGAAGTCAGCCACGATCTGGCGCCGGAATTTCTCAAGGCTGGCTGTGTGGTGTTCGACCTGTCGGGTGCGTTCCGCGTGAATGACGCTGATTTTTATACCCGCTTTTATGGCTTCACCCATCAGCATGGCGACTGGCTGGACAAAGCCGTTTACGGCCTTGCCGAATATCAGCATGAGAAAATCCAGCAGGCGCAGCTGGTGGCTGTGCCAGGTTGCTATCCGACCGCTGCGCAGCTGGCGCTGAAGCCCCTGGTGGATGCCGGACTGTTAAACGAGGCGCAGTGGCCGGTAATCAACGCCACCAGCGGCGTGAGCGGTGCCGGACGTAAAGCCAATGTCGGCACCAGCTTCTGCGAAGTGAGCCTGCAGCCTTACGGCCTGTTCAATCATCGTCATCACCCGGAAATCGTCGCGCACCTTGGTACGCCGGTGATCTTCACTCCGCATCTGGGTAACTTCCCGCGCGGTATCCTGGCGACGATTACCTGCCGTCTGAAAGCAGGTGTCAGCCGTGAAGATATCGCCGCAGTTTTCCATCGCGCCTATGACAACAAGCCACTGGTGCGGCTCTACGAGCAGGGCGTACCGGCGCTGAAAGCCGTTGTGGGTCTGCCTTACTGCGATATCGGTTTTGAAGTGCAGGGCGAGCATCTGATTGTCGTGGCAGCCGAAGATAATCTGCTGAAAGGCGCGGCATCGCAGGCGGTACAGTGCCTGAACATCCGGTTCGGCTTCCCTGAAACGCAGTCACTGATTTAACGGACAAATATACCATGACCAATCCATTGATTATCAAGCTGGGCGGTGTGTTGTTAGACAGCGAAGAAGCGCTGGCCCGCCTGTTTGAAGCGCTGCTGACCTACCGCAGCGCCCATCAGCGTCCGCTGATTATTGTCCACGGCGGCGGTTGCCTGGTGGATGAACTGATGAAAAAGCTGGCGCTGCCGGTGAAGAAGAAAAATGGCCTGCGTGTCACGCCAGCCGATCAGATCGACATTATTACCGGTGCGCTGGCGGGAACCGCGAATAAAACGCTGCTGGCCTGGGCAAAAAAATCGGGCATTAACGCGGTAGGCCTCTGCCTGGGCGATGCGGGCATCGTGAATGTCACACCGTTTGATGAAGAACTCGGCCACGTTGGCCACGCAATGCCGGGCGATCCGGCATTACTGAACACCCTGCTGGCGGCCGGTTATATGCCGGTGGTGAGCTCAATTGGTATAACTGACAGCGGCGACCTGATGAACGTCAACGCTGACCAGGCGGCGACCGCACTGGCCTCGACGCTGGGCGCTGATCTGGTCCTGTTGTCAGACGTCAGTGGTATTCTCGACGGCAAAGGTCAGCGCATCGAAGAGATGACCGCCGACAAAGCTGAGCAGCTGATTACCCAGGGCATTATTACCGACGGCATGATTGTGAAAGTGCACGCTGCGCTTGATGCAGCGCGTACCCTGGGCCGCCCGGTGGATATTGCCAGCTGGCGTCACGCTGAGCGGCTGCCTGACCTGTTTAACGGCGTGTCGATTGGCACCCGGATTCTCGCTTAACGACTCTGATTCAAGGATTAC
The DNA here is from genome assembly GCF_001264395.1 of Pantoea sp. CFSAN033090. Taxonomy (NCBI): domain Bacteria; kingdom Pseudomonadati; phylum Pseudomonadota; class Gammaproteobacteria; order Enterobacterales; family Erwiniaceae; genus Pantoea; species Pantoea sp. CFSAN033090. The sequence continues at coordinate 104,673 of NZ_LGYX01000019.1, forward strand.
GAAATGCAAACGCAAAACATCAAAAAAATCGTTCTGGCTTACTCCGGTGGTCTTGATACTTCGGCCATCATTCCATGGCTGAAAGAGAACTACGGCGGCTGTGAAGTCGTCGCTTTTGTCGCAGATATCGGTCAGGAGCGCGGCGATCTGGAAGGTGTAGAGAAGAAAGCCCTGCAGTCCGGCGCATCTGAATGCCACGTGGTTGACCTGCGTGAAGAGTTCATCAGCGACTATGTCTATCCGGTGCTGCAGACTGGCGCCCTCTATGAAGGCACTTATCTGCTGGGCACTTCAATGGCGCGTCCTATCATCGCTAAAGCACAGGTTGAGCTGGCGCTGAAAGTGGGTGCGGATGCGCTGTGTCACGGCGCTACCGGTAAAGGGAATGACCAGGTGCGTTTCGAAACCACCTACACCGCGCTGGCACCGCAGCTGAAAGTGGTGGCTCCGTGGCGTGAATGGAACCTGCGTTCACGTGAAGCGCTGCTGGACTACCTGAAAGAGCGCAACATTCCGACCACCGCGTCACTGGAGAAAATCTACAGCCGCGACGAAAACGCCTGGCACATCTCCACCGAAGGTGGCGTGCTGGAAAGCCCGGCCAATGCACCGAATAAAGATTGCTGGGTCTGGACTGTCGATCCGCTGGAAGCGCCTGACCAGCCTGAAGAAGTGACCGTGACCGTGGAAAAAGGTCGGGTTGTGGCGGTTAACGGTGAAAAACTGAGTCCGTTCCAGTGCCTGGAAAAACTTAACGTGCTGGGCGCAAAACATGGCGTCGGCCGTATCGATATCGTTGAAAACCGTCTGGTAGGGATTAAATCGCGCGGCTGCTACGAAACCCCTGGCGGCACCATCATGGTCAATGCGCTGCGTGCGGTTGAGCAGCTGGTGCTGGATCGCGATAGCTTCAAATGGCGTGAGCAGCTCGGCCACGAGATGTCCTATGTGGTTTATGACGGCCGCTGGTTCGCCCCGCTGCGTAAGTCGATTCAGGCCGCTGCCGAATCGCTGGCGGAAGAGGTTAACGGTGAAGTGGTACTGCAGCTCTACAAAGGCCAGGCGACAGCCACCCAGAAGCGTTCCGCGAACAGCCTCTACTCGGAAGAGTTCGCCACCTTTGGTGAAGATGAAGTGTACGATCACCGTCATGCGGGCGGCTTTATCCGTCTGTTCTCGCTCTCTTCGCGTATCCGCGCCCTGAACGAGCAGAAGAAGTAATTTTCAGGCGAGGTGCGCCTCGCCTCACAGTTTCATTTCAGGGGCGGCATTTATGCCGCCCCTTGTTTAACGATTCAGAGGAGTTTTCACATGGCACTTTGGGGTGGACGGTTTACTCAGGCAGCGGATCAACGTTTTAAACAGTTCAATGACTCGCTGCGCTTCGATTACCGCCTGGCAGAGCAGGACATTATTGGCTCTGTTGCCTGGTCCAAAGCGCTGGTGACGGTAAATGTCCTGACTCAGGATGAGCAGCAGCAGCTGGAAGCGGCCCTGAATACGTTACTGGATGAAGTCAGTGAGGATCCTGAGCAGATTCTGCAGAGCGACGCCGAAGATATCCACAGCTGGGTTGAAGGCCAGCTGATCGACAAGGTGGGCGCGCTGGGCAAAAAACTGCACACCGGACGTAGCCGTAACGATCAGGTCGCGACCGATCTTAAGCTGTGGTGCAAGGTGCAGATTGAGGCGCTGCTGGGTGCCACCCGTGATCTGCAGCAGGCGCTGGTGGTCACCGCCGAAGCCAATCAGGATGCGGTGATGCCGGGCTACACGCATCTGCAGCGTGCGCAGCCGGTGACGTTTGCGCACTGGTGCCTGGCCTACGTTGAAATGCTGGCGCGTGACGAGAGCCGTCTGCAGGATACGCTGAAGCGGCTCGATGTCAGCCCGCTGGGCTGTGGCGCACTGGCCGGTACCGCGTATGAGATCGATCGTCAGCAGCTGGCTGGCTGGCTGGGCTTTGCTTCTGCCACGCGCAACAGTCTGGATACCGTATCAGACCGCGATCACGTGCTGGAGCTGCTTTCTGACGCTGCCATCGGCATGGTGCATCTGTCGCGCTTCGCCGAAGATATGATCTTCTTCAACACCGGTGAAGCGGGCTTTATCGAACTGTCAGATAAAGTGACCTCCGGCTCATCGCTGATGCCGCAGAAGAAAAACCCGGATGCGCTGGAGCTGATTCGCGGCAAGTGTGGCCGGGTGCAGGGCGCGCTGACCGGCATGATGATGACGCTGAAAGGTCTGCCGCTGGCGTACAACAAAGATATGCAGGAAGACAAAGAGGGGCTGTTTGACGCGCTCGACACCTGGCTCGACTGTCTGCATATGTCAGTTCTGGTGCTGGATGGCCTGCAGGTTAAACGCCCGCGCTGCCAGGAAGCGGCTGAACAGGGTTACGCAAACTCCACTGAACTGGCTGACTATCTGGTCGCCAAAGGCGTGCCGTTCCGTGAAGCACACCATATCGTCGGGGAAGTAGTGGTTGCCGCCATCGGGCAGGGCGTGGCGCTGGAAGCGCTGTCGCTGGCACAGCTGCAGCAGTTCAGTGCGGTGATTGGCGAGGATGTCTATCCGATTCTGGCGCTGCAATCCTGTCTGGATAAGCGTAATGCGCAGGGCGGCGTCTCGCCACAGCAGGTTGCGCGTGCCATCGGTGACGCAAAGCAGCGTCTGGCGTAATTAACAGGTAAAAAAAAGCGGGCACATTAAATGCCCGCCAACCTCTAGCTTCAGAATTACTCATTTTTATAGGCACATCATCAAAGCGCCTGCTCTCCCGGCCGACGCTCAGATTCTCTTACGCTGACAGCAAATATTGCTGCAGATCCTCACTGCCGCCAATGTGACGACCTCCCATGAAGATCTGCGGTACCGTCGCCCGGCCTGAAACGGCGCGCAGACTCACGGTTGTTGCATCCTGTCCCAGCACGATCTCTTCGTACTGAATACCATGATCCATCAGCATCTGTTTTGCCTGGGTGCAGAAGGTGCAGCCAGGTTTAGTGAAGATTGAAACCGACTCCTGAGCTTTACACTCGGGCGCCAGATAGCGCAGCATGGTGTCGGCATCAGAGACCTCAAATGGGTCGCCCGGCTTGTTTGGCTCAACAAACATTTTCTCTACCACGCCGTTACGCACCAGCATCGAGTAGCGCCATGAACGTGGGCCAAAGCCGAGATCGGCTTTCTCAACCAGCATTTCCATGCCACGGGTAAACTCGCCGTTGCCATCAGGGATAAAGGTAATGTTGTCTGCGCGCTGTTCTGCTTTCCAGGCGTTCATCACAAACGTGTCATTCACCGAGACGCACAGAATGCTGTCCACACCCTGCTGGGCAAACAGACCCGCTAATTCGTTGTAACGCGGCAGATGGCTGGAGGAGCAGGTCGGTGTGAATGCGCCCGGCAGTGAAAAAACGATGACCGTTTTGTCTTTAAACAGCGCTTCAGTGGTGACATCGACCCAGCGATCGCCCTGACGTGTGTGAAAAGTCACTGACGGAATAGCTTTACCTTCCTGACTTGCAAACATTTTTTTCTCCTGACATACCGCGTTCCATTTGATGTGCGCATTATTCCCAACCACCCTTGATAGGGCCAATCGTTCATTGCTATTCTATCTATCGCCACGGTCTATCGTGGCTTGGAGGGTAATAATGAATATTCGTGATCTTGAATATCTGGTTTCGCTTGCTGAACACCGTCATTTCCGCCGTGCTGCGGATGCGTGTCATGTCAGTCAGCCGACGTTAAGCGGGCAGATCCGTAAGCTGGAAGATGAGCTGGGTGTGATGCTGCTGGAGCGCACCAGCCGTAAAGTGCTGTTCACCCAGGCAGGTTTGCTGCTGGTGGATCAGGCGCGTACGGTGCTGCGTGAAGTGAAAGTGCTGAAAGAGATGGCCAGTCAGCAAGGGGAAGCGATGTCAGGTCCGCTGCATATCGGCCTCATCCCGACTACCGCGCCCTACTTATTGCCACAGATTATCCCGACGCTGCACCAGACATTCCCGAAACTGGAGATGTATCTGCACGAAGCGCAGACGCAGCAACTGCTGGCACAGCTCGATAGCGGCAAGCTGGACTGCGCGATTATCGCGCTGGTCAAAGAGAGCCAGGCCTTTATCGAAGTGCCGTTGTTTGATGAGCCGATGAAGCTGGCAGTCTATGCCGATCATCCCTGGTGCGATCGCGACCGGGTGCCTATGTCCGATCTGGCAGGCGAGAAATTGCTTATGCTGGAAGATGGGCACTGTCTGCGTGACCAGGCGATGGGGTTCTGCTTTGAGGCGGGCGCCGATGAAGATACCCATTTCCGTGCGACCAGTCTTGAGACGCTGCGCAATATGGTGGCGGCAGGCAGCGGGATTACGCTGTTACCGGCGCTGGCAGTCCCACCGGAGCGTATCCGCGACGGCGTCTGCTATCTCACCTGCTACAAACCGGTGCCACAGCGTACAATTGCGCTGGTCTATCGTCCGGGTTCACCTCTGCGCAGCCGTTATGAACAGCTGGCAGAGGCGATTAAAACCCACATGCAGCACTATTTCGACGCTGCGTTAAAACAGGCGGTTTAAGCCGTTTAACGCTGCAACGCGATAGGCTTCGGCCATGGTCGGATAGTTAAAGGTGGTATTCACGAAGTACTCAATCGTGTTGCCACCGTTTTTCTGCTCCATGATCGCCTGACCGATGTGAATAATCTCGGCGGCACGTTCACCAAAGCAGTGAATTCCCAGAATCTCTTTGGTTTCCCGATGGAACAGAATCTTCAGGCTGCCAACGTTCATGCCAACGATCTGCGCTCGCGCCAGATGTTTGAACTGCGCGCGGCCCACTTCGTAAGGCACCTTCATTGCCGTCAGCTGCTGCTCGGTTTTACCCACGGAGCTGATTTCCGGAATGGTGTAAATCCCGGTTGGGATATCTTCAATCAGGTGCGCTGACGCTTCCCCTTTGATAATCGCCTGAGCGGCAATACGGCCCTGATCGTAGGCGGCTGAGGCCAGGCTTGGATAGCCAATCACGTCTCCGACGGCATAAATGTGCGGCTGAGCCGTCTGATACATGCTGTTCACTTTCAGCAGGCCACGACCATCCGCTTCCAGGCCCACATTTTCCAGCGACAGCGAATCGGTGTTGCCGGTACGGCCGTTGGCGTAAAGCAGACAGTCGGCTTTCACTTTCTTACCCGACTTCAGATGCATGATGACGCCATCTTCCACCCCTTCGATCTTCTCAAACTCTTCGTTGTGACGAATCACCACGCCGCTGTTCCAGAAGTGGTAAGAGAGAGAGTCAGACATCTCCTGATCAAGAAACGCCAGCAGGCGATCGCGGGTGTTAATCAGGTCAACTTTGACGTTCAGGCCACGGAAAATCGACGCATATTCACAGCCAATCACGCCCGCGCCATAAATAATGACGTGGCCCGGTTCGTGGTGCAGATTGAGAATAGAGTCGGAGTCATAAACGCGTGGATGGGTAAAGTCGACATTGTCAGGATGGTAAGGTCGTGAACCACAGGCGATAACAAACTTCTCTGCCGTCAGCGTCTCACGCGTGCCATCCGGTTGCTCAATCTCAATGGTGTTGGCATCAACAAAATGCGCATCGCCCTGATAAAGTTCACAACGGTTACGCTCGTAGAAGCCCTGACGCATGGCTGTCTGCTGGCTGATCACGTTTTCAGTGTGATTGAGAATGTCGGCAAAAGAGGAGCGAAGCAGTCGGGTATGATCGCTGTAGAGCGGATTTTGGTTGAATTCAATAATGCGACTGACGGCGTGGCGAAGGGCTTTAGAAGGGATGGTGCCCCAGTGCGTACAACCGCCGCCGATGTTGTGGTAGCGTTCAATCACGGCGATGCGCGCTCCCTGTTTTACCAGCCCCATCGCCGCCCCTTCACCGCCGGGCCCTGAGCCAATCACAATGGCATCGTAATCGTAAGACTTTTGCATACCGATACGTCCTATTATTTATACATTTTTACAACGAGATTCTAACATCTCGTCGCGCACTTCTGAATTCTATCAGCGATTTTCATCACATTTTGACAAAGAGTGAGGTTCACAGGCGGTGACAAAGATTGCCAATCTGTACGCTGAAAATTTTGTTATAGTGCCTGCTTAACACCGCTAAAGGCAGAGAGAATGGGCGTCAGAGCGCAACAAAAAGAACGTACACGACGTACACTGATTGAAGCCGCCTTCAGTCAGCTCAGCGCCGAGCGCAGTTTTGCCAGTCTGAGTTTGCGGGAGGTTGCCCGTGAAGCAGGGATTGCACCTACCTCCTTTTATCGTCATTTCAAGGATGTTGATGAGCTTGGCCTGACGATGGTAGATGAAAGCGGGCTGATGTTGCGACAGCTGATGCGCCAGGCGCGCCAGCGTATTGCCAAAGGCGGCAGCATCATTAAAACGTCGGTGTCGACCTTTATGGAGTTTATCGGCAACAATCCCAACGCTTTCCGCCTGTTACTGCGTGAACGTTCCGGCACCTCTGCCGCTTTTCGTGCCGCCGTGGCGCGTGAAATTCAGCACTTTATCGCTGAACTGGCCGATTATCTTGAGGTCGAAAATCGCATGCCGCGCAGTTTTACCGAAGCGCAGGCTGAAGCGATGGTGACCATTGTTTTCAGCGCCGGTGCAGAAGCACTGGATGTTGATGCTGAGCAGCGACGTAAGCTTGAGGATCGGCTGGTGTTACAGCTGCGTATGATCGCCAAAGGCGCTTATTACTGGTACCGCCGGGAGCAAGAGCGACTGGCGGCCACCCTGGAAAAACCCGAAGAGCAATGAGTAAGGATCAGTCCATGACCCACCCAGGTACTCGCGATAAAAGCACACTGGTACTGGCTTTTATTACCGGCTTAGCAATTAACGGCTCGTTTTCTGTGCTGTTCAGCGCCTTTGTTCCATTTTCGATTTTTCCGCTGATTGCGCTGGGTCTGGCGGCCTGGTGTCTGCATCAGCGTTACCTCAACACCAATATGCCGGACGGTATGCCAGGACTGGCAGCGGCGTTTTTCCTGCTGGGGATTCTGGTTTATAGCGCGCTGGTGCGGGCAGAATACCCGGATATTGGTTCCAACTTCGTTCCCACCGTTCTGATGGTAGCGCTGGTGTTCTGGATTGCGACGCGTTTTAAGCGCAAGCGTAATCAGTAGTGATAAAAAAACGGGAACCTCAGGGTTCCCGTTTTTGTTTACGCTTTACGTGTTAGCAGGACACCGCATTCCATATGGTGGGTATAGGGGAACTGATCAAACAGCGCCAGCCGCGTCACATCGTGCGTTTCCGCCAGCGTCTGCAGATTGTCGCTAAGGGTCTGCGGATTGCAGGAGATATAAAGGATGCGCGGATACGCCTGCACCATTTTCACCGTCTCTTCATCCAGTCCGCTGCGCGGCGGATCGACAAAAATCGTCTCGCATTCGTAGCTGGTCAGGTCAATCCCTTCCAGACGATTAAAGCTGCGCACGCCATTCATCGCCTGGGTAAACTCTTCCGCCGCCATACGAATGATCTGCACGTTATCAATCTGGTTCACGGCAATATTGTATTGTGCTGACGCAACAGAGGGCTTGGCGATCTCAGTCGCCAGAACGCGGCGGAAATTGCGTGCCAGCGCCAGCGAGAAGTTGCCATTACCGCAGTAGAGTTCCAGCAGGTCGCCCTGTGAATCCTGCGTCACATCCAGCGCCCACTCCAGCATCTGAATATTCATCGCCGCATTAGGCTGGGTAAAACTGTTTTCGACCTGACGATAGATAATCTCGCGACCCGCTACCGGCAGACACTCATCAACGTAGTCGCGATCCAGACAGATTTTGGTTTTGGTGGCGCGACCAATCAACTGCACATCCAGCCCTTCCGCGCGAAGCTGGTCACGCAGCGCCACGGCTGCCTGCTGCCACTCATCATCCAGTTTGCGGTGATAGAGCAGCGAAATCACAATCTGATTGCTCAGGGTCGACAGATAGTCGATCTGGAACAGTTTATGACGCAGGGTACGGTTATCACGGATCGCGGCGATCATCTTTGGCATCAGCTGATTGATCAGCTGGCTGGCCGCCGGGAACTGATCAACACGGATCCGCTCGCGTGTCTGCTGATCAAAGATGATGTGATAGATATCATCGCCGTCGTGCCACAGGCGGAATTCGGCGCGCATCCGATAGTGGCTGACCGGTGAACGGAACACCTCCACGTCGGGCGCAGCAAACGGTGTCATCATCGTTTCTAAACGACTGACTTTTTCCGCCAGCTGTGCGTCATAGTCTTCAATGGGGAGATGTTCGGGTGTCATGAGCAATCCTGATTAATAGCTTACCAGCGGGCGATTGTAGGCATTCACTTGCTGATGTCCAGTCCCGCAGCGAGAAGATGTTTGGCAGTCTGGACTTCCGTATCTCCACTCCGTAGACTGCAGACGCCGGCCTCAAGCCCGAGTTAATAGGGAATCCAGTGTGAATCTGGAGCTGACGCGCAGCGGTAAGGAATGTCGTGATGAGTGCAATTGCAGACACTGTCCTGTGGGATGGGAAGTCATCATCACTTATGGTTCCCAGCCCGAAGACCTGCCGGTGTAACGTCGCTACTCGTACAATCATCGCGTGCTATTGATTGTCGGCCTGCGGCATCCTGCTTCGTCTTATGGATGCGATAAAAATGACAAAAAAAACTGCTTCGCTGTTCGCTCTGAGCGCAACGGCGATTTCTCTCTGGGCGCAATACGGTTTTGCTCAGGGGAATGATGATACGCAAATAGTCACCGCCAACCGTTTTGCTGAACCTGTTTCAGGTGTGCTGGCACCCACCACTGTCGTCACTCGTGATGAGATTGATCGCTGGCAGGCCAAAAGCCTGACCGATGTGATGCGCCGCCTGCCGGGTGTCGATGTCGCGCAAAGTGGCGGGTTAGGGCAGCAGAGTTCGCTGTTTATTCGGGGCACCGAATCGAGACATGTACTGATCCTGATTGATGGTATCCGGCTTAATCAGGCGGGCATCACCGGTTCGTCTGACCTCAGCCAGATCCCGCTGTCACTGGTGCAGCGCATCGAATATATTCGCGGTGCGCGTTCTGCAGTCTACGGTTCCGATGCGATTGGCGGCGTGGTGAATATCATTACGGGCCGATCGCAACCCGGCACCACGCTGACGGCGGGCGTCGGGTCCAACGGCTATCAATCCTACGACGGCTCAACCCAGCAGATGCTGGGCGATGCGACAAAGCTCACTCTGGCAGGCAACTACACCTATACCAAAGGGTATGACGTGGTGGCGGGTTATCCCAATGACTTTAGCCCGGCGCAGCACGATCGCGACGGCTTCATGAGCAAAACCCTGTATGGCAACCTTGAGCATCAGTTCAGCGATGAGCTCAGTGGTTTTGTGCGCGGCTACGGGTTTGATAACCGCACCGCCTACGACGGTTCATATACCTACGATAATAATTTCAATATTATCGGGCTGGCGGATACCCGCCAGCTCTACAGCCAGACCTGGGACACCGGGTTACGCTTCAATCGTGACTTCTACTCTACCCAGCTCATCGCCAGTTATGGCCATACCAAAGACATCAACTACGATCCGCGCAATGGTCGCTACGGTGCCGCGTCCACCTTTGATGATGTCACCCAGTACAATCTGCAGTGGGGCAACACCGTGCAGGTGGGGCAGGGGGCGATCAGCGCGGGTGTCGACTGGCAGAAAGAGACGACCGAGCCGGGCACGAACTATTTGTCAGATAGTTATGAGCAGCGTAATACCGGTCTCTACCTGACCGGCCAGCAGCAGTTTGGCAGCGTCACCCTCGAAGGTGCGGTACGCGGTGACGACAACAATCAGTTTGGCTGGCATAACACCTGGCAGACGGCGGCCTCATGGGAGTTTATCTCCGGCTACCGCGCGTTCGCCTCTTATGGCACCGCTTTTAAAGCACCTAATCTGTCGCAGGTTTACAGCCCGGTTTATGGCAATCGCGACCTCGATCCTGAAAAAAGTAAGCAGTGGGAAGGCGGCTTTGAAGGGCTGAGCGGACCGGTGAACTGGCGTGTGTCGGGCTATCGCAACGACATCGATAATCTGATTGATAATGATCCGGCGACTTTCCGTTACTACAACATTAAGCAGGCCCGCATTAAAGGCGTTGAAGCGACTGCAGGATTCGACACCGGGCCGCTGGCGCATCAGCTCTCTTATGATTATGTCGACGCACGGGATGGCAGCACCGATCAGCCGCTCGTACGCCGGGCTAAGCAGCAGGTGAAATATCAGCTCGACTGGACGCTGTATGAGTTTGACTGGTCAGTTACCTACCATTATCTGGGTGACCGTTATGATACTGACTTTAACAGCTCTCCCAGCCGTCGCGTGAAGTTAGGGGGCGTCAGCCTGTGGGATCTCGCCGTCTCATATCCTGTCACTTCACAACTCACGGTTCGTGGTAGAATTGCCAACCTGTTCGATAAAGATTACGAGACAGCGTATGGCTATCAGACTCCAGGACGAGAGTATTACCTCAGCGGCAGCTACAACTTCTGATTTGCGTCCCACCGTGCTGGTGTTTGATTCCGGCGTCGGTGGGCTTTCTGTCTATGATGAGGTCCGTCAACTGTTGCCGGATCTTCATTATCTCTACGCCTTCGATAACGCTGGCTTCCCTTACGGTGAGAAAAGCGAGACTTTCATTGTGGATCGGGTGGTCGCTATCGTTGAGGCCATTACCCGCAGCTATCCTCTCTCGTTAGTCATCATCGCCTGTAATACGGCCAGCACCGTTTCATTGCCCGCTTTACGTGAACGTTTTGCCTTTCCTGTCGTGGGGGTGGTTCCGGCGATTAAACCGGCCGCGCGCCTGACGCGAAATGGCGTAGTGGGCTTGCTGGCGACGCGTGCCACGGTGCGCCGTCCTTATACCCATGAGCTGGTGTCGCAGTTTGCCGGTTCCTGCAAGATAGAGATGCTGGGATCAGCGGAGCTGGTTGAACTGGCAGAAGCGAAGCTCCATGGTGCGGAAGTTGCTCTGGATGAGGTGCGCCGTATTGTTCAGCCGTGGCTGCGGATGGCGGAACCACCGGACACGGTCGTTTTAGGCTGTACGCACTTTCCTTTACTACGCGAAGAGTTGCAGCAGGTGTTACCGGAAGGAACGCGTCTGATTGATTCCGGTGCGGCAATTGCACGACGCACAGCCTGGCTGCTGGAGCATGAAGCACCTGAAGTACATTCATCGCAGCAGAACGTTGCATTTTGTACGGAGCTGGATGGCGAAGCGGTACAATTATCACCCGTTTTACAGCGTTATGGCTTCCCGTTGCTGGAAAAACTGGCGCTTTAGCGGCTTTTAGCTGAAAAAATCAGCACTCGGAATTTTATTTGAAATTAGCACTTGTCACCCTCCGAGAACTCCCTATAATGCGCCTCCACTGACACGGCACAACGGCTTACGAAGCGCCGGGTTGAGTAGGTTCGAAATCATACGAACCAGTGAGTTAAGCGAAAATAAATGCTTGACTGACAATGCGGAAAGCGTAATATACGCAGCCCGCGCCGCAGTAAATCGCGGCATGCTCTTTAACAATTTATCAG
>NZ_LGYX01000002.1:0-66670 GCF_001264395.1 Pantoea sp. CFSAN033090
CACTACAACAGGGGAAGACCCGTATACATACAGTATATCATGCCGATCCTGCTTTGCCAGCAGAGAATAGAGTTTATCGGTTGTGCACGGGCTAACCTTAACCTGGCACAGGCTTTTTTCATTTTTCCTGACGCATTCTCCGCCGCGAGGGCCGGCGGCTACACCAGCAGCTCTTCAAGAAACATCGCCAATGCCTTACGGGGATCGTCCTCTTCCGAGACGATCACCTCGATCCCCCACTGCCCCAGCACCTCTTTAGCCACCGGGTTGTTCCGGTTAGTGAACAGGTACGATTTTGGCCGGGCGGTTGCCAGCCCGGTGCGGCCCCACATCTTGGTCAGACGGTAAAACAGCAGGCGAATATTGAAATCACTGATGCTGTAGCCGACAAACAGCACTGAGTTGCCCATCACATCGTGAGTCAGTTTGATGTCGAGCGGCGAATCAAAATAGAGGCGTTCAAAATAGCTGCTCTCATCGAGCACGATTGAGGTGTCATCATCAAAATCACCGTGCAGCTTGATGATGTGACGCTTATCTTCGGTGAGAGAGACCAGGTCCGCGGCGTTGGCCACTTTATAATAGGGTACGCCGTGCGCTTCATGCGCCGCTTCCAGCCAGCGATCGTAATTGGTGGTGTAGATACGCGAGAAGTTACCCTGCGTAATCATGGTATGAATTTCAGAAGAGCGGACATCAATATCGGGGCGATGCCATTCGCGATCCATCCAGCTGCGCAGCGGGCCAAGCGAACCTTTTTTCTGTTTGTAATACTCCGCCAGCGACAGGTGCGTGCCATAGGTATTGAAGATTTTTGGATCGTAACCCAGCTCATTAGCAAGATGCGCAATCAGTTCATGCCACTCGGGCAGGCCAAAATTGCGCGAAATACCGGCACCGGCAAACAGAATCAGTTTGCCGGAATCATAGGCGCGTTTGAGTTCAGGTTTCATGCCATGCCCCGCGAGGTTTTTAAAAAGGTGGCGAAGCGATCCAGCGCGATGCGCCGCATCGAGATCTCATTCTTGAGTTCGCCCATTTCAGCAAACGTCTGCTCATAGCCTTCGGGAATAAAGACGCAGTCCCACTGAAAGCCACGCGTTCCGGCAGGTTTCGCGGCGATGGTGCCGCGTAGTTCACCCGAAAACTGGTACATTTTGCGGCCATCGCAGTAGCCCAGCACCGTTTTGGCCGTCACGGCCTGGCTGTCGAGCCCCTGCACCAGCGCGGTAAAGCGCTCAGCGTCCAGGCGGTTCCAGAAGATTCGGGTCAGGCCGGCGGGCAGACCATTGAGGCCATCCAGATAGAGGCCGGTATGCTCCACAAACAGCGGTCGCCCAATCAGCGAAAAGGCTTTGGTCAGTTTGTCGCGCACCAGGTCGAGTTCGTTTTCAGTCTGAATTTCTTCGATGCGACGGGCGATGGGCAGAACTTCGACCCCGACAGGTTCGAGTATTTTGCGCACCTCCGCCAGCTTTTGCTCATTGGCAGAAAGGAATCTGATCTTCATGGGGCTTCCAGGTCAATTAATCCGCCACGCAGTGAGGATTTTACGGAAACAGGCGGGCAGGATAAATCACTAACGCTGGAGAGTGTAGTTCAATTCTGTGCTCATCAGGTTGAAGTGCGCAGAACCGGCCGCAGCAGGCGAGCCGGTTCTGCAGACTCAGTAAACAATGCCGGGTGGATTCACCGTGGATTGAGTGATGGCCTCATCCTGTTCGCCCCAGCGTGCCAGCACCTGCTGATACTGCCCGCCTGCGATGGTGCCATCCAGCGCAGCCTGCAACGCGGGTGCCAGGCCATTGCCCTTTTTGGTGGTCACGGCGACCCAGGCGCGAAACGGTCCGCTGCCAACCAGCTTTGTCTGTCCGCGTGACGCCACTTTCCAGGCCGCCATCGAGTGAGGGCCAAACATCGCATCTGCCCGTCCCGACAGCAACGTCAGCGTCGCGGAGGCATCATCAGTCAGGTAAATCGGCGTTACCGCAGGCAAACCTTTAGCCCGGTTCTGCTCATCCCAGCTCAGTAAAATACGCTCCTGATTGGTGCCCGAGGCGACGATAATTCGCTTACCGGCAATATCCGCCGGACTGTTAATCTTGCTGATATGACTGCTGCTTTTCACCGCAAAAGCGTGGTTATCGGCGCGATACGTCGCAAAATCGAACTTCTTCTTGCGCTCTTCGGTCACGGCAATATTGAACATCGCGACATCATAGCGTCCGGCGCTGATGCCCAGCGGCCAGTCCTCCCAGGAAGCCGGAACCAGCCTGAGCTTCAGCCCCAGGCTATCAGCAAGGAGTCGGGCGATATCGGGATCACTGCCGATCCGCGTGACGTTATCAGACGCCAGCAGCGACAGCGGCGGCGAGTTGGTCGCTGAGGTAGCGACCGTCAGGGTGCCCGGTTCGATAAAACGGTAATTGGCCGGAATTTGAGCAATAGCCTGCGGATTGGCCGGGGCATGAATCGGCGTCTCGTTTTGCAGGACATCGAGCTTCTCAGCCGCAGAACAGGCCAGCGCCGGAAGCAGCGTCAGAATCGTTAACGTTAATGCCCTCATAACACGCGCGCCAGAAAGCGTCGGGTGCGCTCATGACGCGGATTATTGAGCACCTGGGAGGTGCTGCCCTGCTCCACAATCCGGCCATCCACCATAAAGACCACGTTGTCCGCCACTTCACGGGCAAAGCCAATCTCATGCGTCACAATCACCAGCGTAGTGCCGGAACGCGCCAGCTTTTTAATTACATCCAGCACTTCGCCCACCAGTTCAGGATCCAGCGCCGAGGTCGGCTCATCGAACAACATGACCCGTGGATTGAGCATCAGCGCACGCGCAATCGCGATGCGCTGTTGCTGCCCGCCCGACAGGTGACGCGGCCACGCATCGGCTTTATGCCGCAGGCCCACAATATCCAGCAGTTCACCTGCACGCTGTATCGCTTCCGGTTTCGTTAACTGACGATGGGCAATCGGCGCTTCAATCAGGTTATCCAGCACGCTGAGGTGTGGGAACAGATTGAAGTTCTGGAATACGTAGCCGACGTTGATGCGCTGGCGCAGAATCGCCTTCTCTTTCAGTTCATACAGCTTATTGCCGCGCTGCTGATAGCCGATGTAGTCGCCATCAATCTGAATAAATCCTTCGTCGACCCGTTCCAGATGATTGATGGTGCGCAGCAGCGTGGATTTACCGGAGCCGGACGGCCCGAGGATCACCGTGACGGACCCCGGTGCCAGTGACAGCGATACATCATCCAGCGCTTTATGTTTACCAAATCGTTTACTGACGCCGGTGATGCTGATGGCACCGGTAGTGTGTGAGGTGCGGTAATCAATGGCTTCGGACATGGCTGATCTCCTCGGTCGGATGAAGTGGCGTGACGCGGTTGCGCCATTGTCGCCAGCGCGACGGTTGCGGTTCACGGGTGACGCTGCGGGCCATCCAGCGTTCGGCGTTGTACTGAATCACGGACAACACGGTGGTGATAATCAGATACCAGGCAGCACCGACCATCAGCAGTGGGATCACTTCCTGATTGCGGTTGTAGATCATCTGGATGGTGTAGAACAGCTCCGGCATCGCCAGCACATAAACCACGGATGTGCCTTTCGCCAGACTGATGATCTCGTTGAACGCGGTGGGGATAATGGCGCGCAGCGCCTGCGGCAGAATGATGCGGAAAGTGCGGCGTGTGGCAGAGAGACCCAGCGCGGACGCGGCCTCTACCTGACCGTGATCGACGCCGAGGATCCCGCCGCGAATAATTTCCGCGCTGTAGGCCGCCTGCACCAGCGTCAGACCGATAACGGCTGCCTGAAACTGCCCCAGCACGTTAATCGTCTGATACGCCCCCCAGGAGAGGCCGGTAAACGGAATGCCGACAGACAGGGTGTCGTAGAGATAGGAGAAGTTATAAAGAATGATCAGCACCACAATCAGTGGCAGTGACCTGAACAGCCAGATATAACCCCATGCCAGCGTGCTCAGCAGCCAGGATGAGGAGAGACGTGCCAGCGCCAGCAGACCACCCAGAAACAGACTGAATATCGTACCCATCAGCGTCAGCAGCAGCGTCTGACCCAGACCGTGCAGGATCACCGGGTCAAAGAACCAGCGGGCAAACACGCTCCATTCCCAGCGCGGATTAAAGGCCACTGACTGCACCACGCCTGCCAGAATAAACAGCGCAACGATAGCCCCTGCCGTGCGTGCCGGGTAGCGTGCCGGCACCACCTGCAGATGTTGATGTTTGCTCATGGTCACCTCTTAACTTGCCGCGGCGACGTTATAAACGCCGATCACTTTGATAAAACGCAGTCGTCCGTCGTGCGGCGGCTGGCCATAACGCTCCAGATCCCCGCTGAGATCGAACTGTGGCTGATAACCGTGACCGGTATAGAGCCGCACCGCCTCCGGCTGACGGAAGCCGGTGGTGAGAAACAGCCGCTGATAGCCCGCCTGTAAAGCGCGACGCTCCAGCTCCTGTAACACCACCAGCGCCAGCCCCTGACGACGCAGATCGCTGCGGGTCCAGATGCGCTTCAGCTCGGCGGTCTGCGGGTCATAGGGTTTATAAGCGCCCATCGCGATGATCTCGCCGTCACGCTCCAGCACGATAAACAGCCCCTGCGGCGGCAGATACCATTCGGTCAGCTCCTGTTCCAGCTCGTTACGACGGGAAAAGTAGTCGCCATAGCGTGCGGAATATTCGCCAAACAGGCCGCCCAGGATCGGTTGCAACTCCGGCGCGTCGGGTGAAACTTCGCGAAAAGTGGATTCACTCATGGTCAGCTCCTTAGTCGCCCAGCCCGGCGGGATTGATTTCAGAACGATCGATCTTCTCAACACCTTCACCCCAGCGGTTCAGCACCTTCTGATAGTCACCGTTGCCGATCACACCGTTCAGCGCGGTGCTGATCGGTTCCGCCAGACCGCTGCCTTTCTTCACGGTAACGGCAATGTGCGCCGCTTTGGGCCAGCCGCCATCGACGCTGCCGACCAGACGGGTTTTACCGGTCAGTGCCGCTTTCCAGGCACCAATCACATTGGGACCAAAGTAGGCATCAGCCCGGCCAGCCTGCAGCGCCAGCGTCTGAGCGGCATCATCTTTGGTATAAACCGGCGTAAAAGCTTTCAGTCCCTTTGCCTGATTCTCTTTATCCCACGCCAGCAGAATCGCCTCCTGATTGGTGCCGGATCCCACAATGATCCTCAGCCCGGCAATATCTTCTGCTTTGGTCAGTGACTTTATCGGGCTGCTGGTTTTGACATAAAAACCCAGTGAATCTTTGCGGTAGGTGGCGAAGTCGAACTTCTCTTTACGATCTTTGGTCACGGTAATGTTGGAGATCGCCGCGTCATACTTGCCCGAGGCCACACCCAGCGGCCAGTCTTCCCAGGACGCTGGTACCACGTTGAGTTTTAATCCCAGGCTGTCAGCCACCAGCCGGGCAATATCCACTTCGCTGCCAAGCAGGGTTTTATTGTCATCGGAAAACACCGTCAACGGCGGGGAATTCAGCGCGGCGACCGCCACGGTAAAGGAACCCGGCACCACAAAACGATGACCCGCAGGCAGTTGCGCGATCGCCTCCGGATTCTTCACGGTATTGATCGGCGCTTTGTTAGCTTCAAGGCTGACGCGCTGGCCGTTAAAGGAGACGCTGGTATCTTCAGCCAGCGCATGGCTACTGGCCGCCAGAATAAGCAGGGCGATAAGACGCGATGTTTTGTTCATGGCTTGTGCTCTTATTGTGAGGTGAACTGATTAACAGGTTGTTTCAGGGCGAAGCTGTCACGAAGCGTGCTGCCCGGATAGTCGCGGCGCGTCAGGCCGCGAGCCTGCAAAATCGGCACCACGCGGTCAACAAAACGTTCAAAGGTATCGGGCGTGCCGCCGTTAATGATGAAGCCGTCAGTGGCGTGGGTTTCAAACCAGAGCTGCAGGCCATCCGCCACCTCTTCCGGCGTGCCGTGAAACAGCGGGCGTGGCGTTGCCGCTTCCAGTGCGGCCTGGCGCAGGGTATGCCCATGCTGCTGTGCTTTGCGTTTGATCTCGTCGGTGGTGCTGCGGAAGCTGTTCTGACCGATGTCACCGATATCCGGGAACGGCTGATCCAGCGGGTACTGAGAGAAGTCGTGATGGTCGAAGAAACGCCCGAGGTAGTTAAGTGCATCGGTAATCGACACCAGCGCCGCCGTGGTCTGATACTGGCGTTCCACGTCCTCGGCATCATCGCCAACAATTACACTGACACCCTGGAAGATGTGCAAATCGTCTGGCTGACGGCCATTCGCCACCAGTTGCTGTTTCACATCCTGGTAAAATGCCTGCGCCTCTTCACGCGTCGGCTGATGGGTGAAGATGGCGTCAGCATGACGCGCCGCCAGTTTTTTACCGTCATCGGACGCGCCAGCCTGGAAGATAATCGGACGACCCTGCGGCGTGCGGGCGATGTTCAGCGGCCCCTGCACCTGGAAGAAATCACCGTGATGATCGAGCGTGTGCAGCTTCGCCGGATCGAAAAATTGCCCGCTGGCCTTATCACGTACAAAAGCATCCTGCTCCCACGAATCCCACAATCCTTTCACCACCTGCAGATACTCATCGGCAATGCGGTAACGCAATGCGTGCTCCGGGTGTTGCTGGCGTGAGAAGTTTTTGGCCGATCCTTCCAGCGGTGACGTCACCACGTTCCAGCCCGCACGCCCGCCGCTGAGATGATCAAGGCTGGCAAACTGACGCGCCACGGTGAACGGCTCGCTGTAAGAGGTCGATACCGTGCCGACCAGCCCCAGATGTTCAGTGACGCCCGCCAGCGCCGAGAGCAGCGTCAGCGGCTCAAAGCGATTCAGAAAGTGCGGGATCGACTTTTCGTTAATAAACAACCCGTCGGCGACAAACAGAAAATCGAGTTTGCCCTGCTCCGCCTTGCGGGCAATTTTTTTGGCGTAATCCAGATTAATACTGGCATCGGCCTGCGCCGCCGGATGGCGCCAGGCAGACATGTTTCCCGATGCGCCATGCAGAATGGTGCCCAGCCGAAGTTGTCTTGTGGTCATGATGCTCTCTCTTTTTTAGTCGTAGCGATGCCCGACGACGGTGGTCAGAACCGTCGTGCTTTAGCGGGTTGCAGATGAATTCAGTTCAGAATGGCTTCCCGACATCGCGCGTTAAGATGTTGCAGCGCCTGGCGGGCCAGTCGGGCGAAGTAGTCGGCGGCGGGCGCAATCAGCGCCTCATCCGGGGTAAAGCTGGCATGGTGCAGACCAAAGTCACTGGCGCTGCCGATGCTGACAAACGCCCCCGGCACCTGTTGCAGATAAAAGGCAAAATCCTCCCCCAGCAGATGGAGATCGGCGGTCTGCACCCGATAGCCCGCCTGCTGCGCCACTTCGCTGCTGAAGGTCGCCCAGTGCGCATCGTTGATCAGCACTGGCGGGCCAGGATGCCAGCTCAGGGTTGCCTGCGCGCCATTGGCGTCGGCGAAGTGCTCAACCAGCGTGCGCACCCGCTGTTCCAGTTCGGCGCGCACCTGTAAATCGTGGGTTCGGGCCGTGCCGCCAAACTCAACGCCGCCGGGTAATACATTCCAGCTTTTGCCGCCGTCGATGCGGGTAATGCTCAGTACCAGACTGTCCAGGGCACTGAAGCTGCGGCTGGTGAGTCCCTGTAACGCCTGGATAATCTGGCTGGCCGTCACAATGCTGTCGACACCCTGCTCCGGATACGCGGCATGTGCGCCTTTGCCGGTGACGCGAATAATAAATTTGTCAGCATTCGCGTAGAACGCCCCGCTGCGGGTGGCAAAGGTGCCGACGGGCAGCGAAGGCTCGTTGTGCATCCCGAAGATAGCCTGCACCTCATCCAGTACGCCTGCCTCAATGAACTGACGCGCGCCGCGCGCTATCTCTTCAGCGGGCTGGAACAGGATGCGCACCCGGCCAGCTAACCGATCGGCTTGTGAATTGAGCTTTAAGGCCGCACCCAGCATCACCGCGCTGTGCAGGTCATGACCGCAGGCGTGCATCACGCCAGGATGGCGGGAGTGAAAACGCACCCCGCTCGCCTCATGGATCGGCAGCGCATCGATGTCGGCGCGCAGCGCGATCACCGTCTCTCCGCTGCCAATTTCTGCCACCACGCCGGTTTCCAGTGGATAGTCCAGCAGCCGGATACCCGCCGCCTGCAGCCAGCCCCGCAGTCGCGCGGTGGTGGCGAACTCCTGACCTGACAGCTCCGGCCAGGTGTGCAGTTCGCGTCGCCATTCAATCAGTTGTGACTCAGGGTTCATGATGACTCTCCACTGACGGGGATTCAGGCTGCGACCAGATGATGCGTGGCCAGCAGTTCAAGTGACTGCAGACGTGCAACCGGCTCAGTAATCGGCGTGTCGATAACAAACTCATCAATGTCAAAATTATGATGCAGCGCGTCCAGCTGGGCATGAACCTGCGCCGCCGTGCCTTTCAGAAGTGACGGCGTGCGCGGCTCAATCTGATAATCGCGGTATCCACCCTGACGCACATAGCGCTCCGCCTGTTCCAGACTGGCGACGTTGACGCTCGGGCCATCTTTCACCGCTACATGGTAGTGACGAAGATTGGCTACCAGCAGGTCAGCCCCGGCGGGTGAGTCGGCTACCACCACCTGCACGGCCACCAGGGCGCGCTGACCCTGGCTCAGGCGGGAGTAAGTACTCAGTGCGTGCTCCAGCAACTGGCGGTCGCCATTGAGGTGAGCGGCAAAGACAAACTGCCAGCCCAGACTGGCGGCCAGCAGTGCGCTCTCTTCACTGGCACCCAGCAGAAAACGGTTCGCCGGACGTGGCGGCAGTGGCGTGGCGGCTAAACCCTCATCGTCAGGATCAGCCTGACCGGGCTTCAGCCAGCTATCCAGCAGCTGAAGCTGTTCGGCAAAGCTCCCTTTTTTAGCGGCATCAACACCCTGTTGCAGCGCATGGGTGGAGAGTGGAAGTCCGCCCGGCGCTTTGCCCACGCCGAGGTCAATGCGGCCCGGCGCCAGCGAAGCGAGCAGATTAAAGTTCTCTGCCACTTTATAAGGGCTGTAGTGCTGCAACATCACGCCGCCCGATCCGACGCGAATATGTCGTGTCTGGGCAATGATCCAGGCAATCAATACCTCAGGTGAAGGACTGGCCAGCTGCGCGGTGTTGTGATGTTCCGCCAGCCAGAAGCGGTGATAACCCCACTCCTCTGCCCGCTGCGCCATCTGCAGCGTGCGCTGCAGCGCCGCGGTGGGTGATTCACCCTGCAGCACGGGCGCTTTATCTAACAGACTTAATCGATATGCCATTCACCTGGTCCTTGTTTATTCCGGTTGCAGACCAGTGTGCTGCGCAGTCGATCATTGGTAAAACATCATATTGTTTTATGCATTATTGATTTCGTCATAATGGAGAACAGTGAGAAGTGAAAGAGGGAAAACGGGCTCTGAAACAGGTAATCAGGCAGATATTTTGCGTATAACGCTATTTGTTGCCTGATATTCAGGTGAGTAAAATCGGCGAACTGGCAAAGGTTTGCAGAAAATCGTCTTACGTATGGAGAGATGACAGCTGTTGTTAGCCGCGACTGCAGAAATTCAGACAGCCTGAATTCATGGCATTGAAATACATTCTTCACAGGATGTTGAAGCACGGGTCGCCAGATAGATAAATAAGCAAATGAAGAATGCAATTGAGTCAGAGATAACTCATTGCAACTGCCAGATGATTTACAGGACCTTATACATTATCCGGAATTAAGATCCTCTACTGTAATGAGAGGTGTAAACCGGGCATGAATCTGTCTGATAGGGTCATATCTGGGCACAGCAAAGCATTGAGCCCAGAAACAAGATTATTTTTCTAAGGCCGTTGCGAATTTTGTTTCAACGGGAAAAATCGGGTGTTGATAAGCGCCACATTGACTTCACATGGAACGCCGTCGTCGAGATAAACAGTTTCATTAAGCTGAATGACAGCATCCCCTTCCGCTAAATTAAGCAGTGTAAGCGACTGTGTATCCGTAAGATTGACGGCCGTTAAATGCTGGTCCCTTAGCTGCACTTTCTTACCGGTAACTTCTTCAATGTAGGCATATTTTGACAGTTCCAGCTTGCTGAACTCCATGCTGCTAAACATATTAACCGGCAGGTGAATATGTTCCAGAGCCACCGGGATGTCATCGAAACACATCAGGCGTAAAATTTTATAGATCTGATCGCTGTTTTTAATACGCAGCGCCTGAGCGATATCAGCAGAAGGAACCTTGATTATGCTGACCGATATGATTTTCCTTACACCTTTATGACCATTTCTTTGCGCCTGATAATCAAAGGGTGAAAGCACATGATATCGGTTCGCCTGGCTACTCATCTCCGTGGAACCGACAAAAATTCCCGAACCTTTAACCCGGTAAATTCTCTGCTGCTCCACCAGAATGCGTGTGGCTTCACGCACCGTTGCGCGAGTAATGCCGATGCTTTTAGCAATTGATATTTCGGTATCCAGTTTCTCTCCGGGTCGAAGGCCATCATCCTTAATTTTATTGAGGATGTAATCAACAACCTCTTTTTGTTTTTCAGTAATGCCATCAACCATTGGCTTTCTTCCCGTTTGAGTGAAGGACAGACTCCCTCTAATCCGTGTCAGTACAGTTCTGCCTGACATTGCCGGATGAGTACCACTTCCGCTAGCTGAATATGTGATCAACTTATCAAATTGGCACTGATGTTAAGCCTGATAAGCAATATTTTAACTTTACAGGTTGTGTCCGTACACGTCGAAGGACATCATCAGGATGACTAGACACCTTTAACATGTACAGATGTGATGACCGTTGTGAAATATAACCCCATCTGAACAATGAGAAAATATTTTTTTAATAACTCCATGAAAATCATGACTTTTAAGGATGTCACCTCCTTTTACTACATTCGATTTTTGTGTCGCTCTGCTGACAAAAAGTTTATCTAAAAAAGTGATAACGGGGTTTTTGAGGGAAACTGACTGTACATACTCAGGAATTTATGAAAAATCGGAATGCATAACAGGCCCTGTTCCGGTTGAGAAAATTTTATATGAGATGGGTTAATGCGCAACCGGGAGCAGGCAAACGCCACACGGTTTATGCGTTTAGTTAAATTTTATTGCGCATTTAAACAGGAGGAGTAAGACGATGTCACACCTGGCTAAGTGGTTAAATAACGAGAAAATCCAGTACGTCGAAAGCGTGACTGACTGGCAGGAAGCGTTAGTTATTGCGGGACGTCCTCTGCTCAGTGAGGGCGCAATATCGCAGGATTATATTGATGCGATTATTCAGCAAAAAGAGGAGATCGGCCCCTTTTTTGTCATCGCGCCCCAGATTGCCATGCCCCACGCACGCCCGGAACAGGGCGCACACAAACTGGGGTTGTCGATTGTGCTGCTGGGTACAGCAGTGAAATTTGACTCCGAAGAAAACGATCCGGTGAAGGCTATTTTCATGTTTGCCGCACCGGACAGTAATAGCCATATCGAAATGATCTCCCAGCTGGCGGAAGTGCTGTCCGATGAAGAGATCATGGCGCAGATATTCAATGCGAGCAGCAAAGAAGCGCTCATGACGATTTTATCAGGCGTTTAGTCTGCCCGTTGAAACGCGACTTTTAATCATTAGTTAATGAGGTTTGATATGAAAATTATGGCGGTGTGTGGTTCAGGTTTAGGCAGCAGCTTCATGATGGAAATGAACATCAAGAAAGTGCTTAAAACGATCGGTGTTGAAGCTGAAGTGGAACATTCGGATCTCGGCTCTGTCACCCCCGATGTGGCAGATGTTTTTGTTATGGCCAAAGACATTGCTTATAGCGCAAACCTTCCTGAACAGAAGGTCATCATCATTAATAACATCATTGACCTGAAAGAAGTGGAGCAGAAAATACGTGAGTATTTTGAGAAAAAGTGACGCTAATAATTAGATAAACACCTTACCCTCGAGGTTAATATGTTTACTCAAAATCTTTTGCAGTTCGTCGTCGACGTGCTGAAAGTGCCCTCTATATTAGTCGGACTGGTGGCATTTTTCGGACTGATTGCGCAGAAGAAGCCGTTTCCTGATGTTATCAAGGGCACGGTAAAAACTATTCTGGGCTTCCTGGTGCTGGCAGGCGGTGCGACCGTTCTGGTCGGTTCACTGACGCCACTGGGCGACATTTTCAAACATGCGTTTGATGTTCAGGGCATCATTCCTAATAACGAAGCAATGGTCTCTATCGCTCTGGCAAAATATGGTGCGCCTACCACGATGATCATGGCCTTCGGCATGGTCGCCAACATCGTTGTCGCTCGCTTCACCCGACTGAAATATATCTACCTCTCAGGGCATGTGACGTTCTATATGGCCTGTATGATCGCGATTATTTTATCGGTTGCTGGTTTTGAAGGTATTCAGCTTATTTACACCGGGTCACTGCTGTTGGGCATTCTGATGGCCACCTTCCCGGCGATCGCCCAGCCCTATATGCGTAAGATCATTGGTGGCGACCATGTCGCGCTGGCGCATACCGGGACAATTGGCTATGTCTTATCAGGCTGGATCGGCTCTTTGGTAGGCAAAGGATCTAAATCCACCGAAGAGATGAACATGCCAAAAAACCTCAGTTTTTTGCGTGACAGTACCATCTCGATCTCTCTGACGATGATGATTATCTACTTAATCCTGTCGGTGTCTGCCGGTAAAGACTATGTAGAGGCTAATTTCAGCAATGGTCAGAACTACCTTGTTTACTCCTTTATCCAGGCCATTACCTTCGCGGCGGGTGTCTTTATCATTCTGCAGGGTGTGCGCTTAATCCTGGCTGAAATTGTCCCTGCCTTTACCGGCTTTTCAGAAAAACTGGTTCCGGAAGCCAGACCGGCGCTGGATTGCCCGATTGTTTTCCCCTACGCCCCGAATGCGGTGCTGGTTGGCTTTATCTCCAGCTTTGTCGGTGGCCTGGTGGGGCTGTTTGTTCTCGGTCAGCTGCATTGGGTATTGATTCTGCCGGGTGTGGTTCCTCACTTCTTCTGTGGCGCTACGGCTGGCGTGTTTGGTAATGCGACCGGCGGCAAGCGTGGGGCGATTTGCGGTGCCTTTGCTCATGGCCTGTTAATTACCTTCCTGCCTGTCGCCCTGCTGCCGGTACTCGGACAGATAGGGCTGACCAACACCACCTTCTCGGATACCGACTTCGGCGTCACCGGCATCCTGCTGGGTAATATGGCTCACTTTATGGATAAGGGAACCATCACCATGATTATCACCGGCATTTTTGGCTTGTTAGTGATTTATAACTTTACGGCTAAAAAGAAGACACCTGTAGAAACAAATGCAGGATAATCAGAACGCTTAATGGCAACCAGAAAGGGCAATGAGCGCTTTCTGGTTGTTTGTGTGTAACCTGCTTTACAGCTCCGCTTATGCCCCGCCTGAATACCAATCAGAATGAGCCTCATTTAGCGCCAACTAAAATTATTATTACCACTCGTTTTCGCCCACCCCTGACCAATAGCCACTAATCGCAATCCCAATTACCTGACATCTGATGGCGCTAAACCGCGTAAAAAAAGGATTATTCCGATCCAGAAAAGTGATCAACATCACATTTTCAACATTAGACATACTAATAAATAAAATTTAACAACAAAACATTTGAATGATAATGATTAACATTTACACTCTCATCCGCATATAACAAAGCGTTTAACGCTGCCAAATCCACAAATAATATGCGGTATTTACTCTTTTTAAGGTGAAAACACTAATCCATTTAATGGTCAGGGTTTTTATCTGGTTAGTTAGTTTTATGTTTACTGGAGTTGTTGAGCGGACATCCAACGCTGCTGACCTTACGTCGGCAGGGTCACTGGTATTAACGCACAGGAACTGAACATGCTTTTACGCTCATCCACTCAGGCGGCACAGGATCTCGCGCCAGCATCCAATGCCAGCGGTGCCGAAACGGCTATTTTTAACGATCAGCAACTGGCGGCCTGGTCGCAGCAGACTCAGGAGGTGCTGGCGCTGATGACCCGTACCGTTACCGGCGTTGAGAAGCCTTTCAGCGGTATCCTGCCCCATGAACTGGCGGCGGAATTCAGTGAGGTCGATCTCGATCGTCCGCTGGGTAACAACGATGACGCCCTGACAGAGCTGAGTCAGCTCTATCTGCGTGACGCCGTCTGGTTTCACCACCCTAAATATCTGGCGCACCTGAACTGCCCGGTCGTGCTGCCCTCTCTGATGGCTGAGCAGATTATGGCGGCGGTGAATAGCTCGGTCGACACCTGGGATCAGAGCGCAGGCGGTACGCTGATTGAGCAGAAGGTGATCGACTGGACGCTTGGCCGCATCGGCCTGCCTGCCGGATCTGATGGGATTTTCACCAGCGGCGGCACCCAATCCAACCTGATGGCAATGCTTCTGGCGCGTGATAGCTGGTGCGCGGCACATCATCCGGGGCATCTGATTAAGCATCGCGGCCTGCCTGAGACCGCGTCGAAATGGCGAGTGTTTACCTCCAAACTCAGCCACTTCAGCATCCAGAAATCGATGGCGATTTTAGGGCTGGGCTATGACGCAGTTATCGCCGTTGATCACGACGCCCACTACCGTATGGACGCAGCGTGCCTGGCTAAGGAGATCGAGAAATGTCGCAGTGAAGGGCTGATCCCGATTGCTGTGGTTGCCACCAGCGGCACCACGGACTTTGGCAGCATCGATCCGCTGCCGGAGATTGCCCGTCTCTGTGACAATTATGGTTTGTGGATGCACGTTGACGCCGCTTACGGCTGTGGGCTGCTGGTCTCAGAGAATCATCGCTCACGCCTGAATGGCATTGAACGGGCTGATTCGGTCACCGTCGATTATCACAAATCTTTCTTCCAGACCGTCAGCTGCGGTGCGTTCTTTGTGCGGGACAGCCACAATCTGAAGCATGTCACGCACCATGCAGATTACCTGAATCCGCTCAGCGCCCAGCAGGAAGGCACGCCGAATCTGGTCAACAAAAGCATTCAGACCACCCGCCGATTTGATGCGCTAAAAATGTGGCTGACCCTTCGCGTGATGGGTCCGGCGGCGCTGGGTGACGCTTTCGATACGCTGATAGAGCTGACACAGGCGGCTCATGAGCGGTTAACTGCGCATCCTGCTATCGAAGTGCTGCACGCGCCTGAGCTGACCACCCAGATTTTCCGCTACGTGCCCGGCAAAAACGCCAGCGACGCACAGATCGACGAAATCAACGCCGCTATCCGTAAAGCGCTCTTCCGCTCCGGCAACGCAGTGATTGCCGGAACCAAAGTCGATGGGCGTCAGTACCTGAAATTCACCCTGTTAAATCCCACCACGACCATCGCCGACATCGAAGATGTGCTGAGCCTGATCGCGCACTATGGCCGCGAGCAGGTACGTGCGTCTGCGCTGAACGCGGCGAAACAGTGAGAGCTCTGAAATGAATAATTCCGTTTACGATTTTATTGGTATCGGTATCGGCCCTTTCAACCTGAGTCTGGCCTGTCTGAGTGAGCCGGTTGAGGGACTGAACGGTCTTTTCCTGGATGAGAACCCGGGCTTTGACTGGCACACCGGCATGATGCTGGAAAATGCCCATCTGCAGACGCCGTTTATGGCCGATCTGGTGACACTCGCCGATCCGACCAGCCCTTACAGCCTGCTTAACTACATGAAGGAAAAGGGGAAATTATACTCTTTTTATATCCGTGAAGACTTCTTCCTGATGCGCAAAGAGTATAATCAGTACTGCCAGTGGGCCAGTTCACGGCTCTCTAATCTGCGCTGGAACAGCCACGTTGAGTATGTCAGCTACGATGAGGCGGCTGGCGTCTATCAACTCCAGGTGACCGACACCCGGAATGGTCAGAAACAGAACTATCTGGCACGACATCTGATCCTCGGCACCGGGCCTAAAGCCTGGATGCCGGAGTGCAGCCAGCCGCACCGCCAGCGCCTGACGCACTCAAGCCACTATCTGGTCAACAAAGCGGAACTGCAGCAGAAGCGTTCCATCACCGTGCTGGGCAGCGGCCAGAGCGCGGCAGAAATCTACTACGACCTGCTGACCGATATCGACCGCTTTGGCTATCAGCTCAACTGGATCACCCGCGCGCCGCGCTTCTATCCGCTGGAGTACACCAAGCTCACGCTGGAGATGACCTCGCCGGAGTGGGTAGACTATTTCCACGCGCTGCCCGCCAGCACCCGGGACGAACTGAATGCGCGCCACAAGAATCTCTACAAAGGCATCAACAGCAGCCTGATTAACGACATTTATGACCTGATGTATGTAAAACAGCTCGATGGCGATCTGAACGTTAACCTGTTTACTCACTCGGCGCTGACCGCTATGCGCTGGCTGCCACAGGGAGAGTTCGAGCTGACGCTGCATCAGGAGGAGCAGGATTGCACCTTCACCCGTCGCACCGAAGGACTGGTGATGGCGACCGGCTATCACTACCAGCCACCGATGTTTTTAGAGGGCATCAACGCCCGCCTGCGCTGGGATGACAAAGGCCGCTACGACGTGCAGCGCAACTACAGCATCGATTATCACAATCAGATCTTCGTGCAGAACGCCGAACTGCACACACACGGTTTTGTTACGCCGGATCTCGGCATGGCCTGCTACCGCAACTCGGTGCTGCTGCGCGAACTGACAGGACGCGAGGTCTACCCGATCGAGCGTCAGATTGCCTTCCAGACCTTCCCGGCTAAATCGGAGCACTGAGATGAGTTCACAAACACTGTTCAGCGCCGCCCGCCCCGCAGGCCAGTTCACCCTGAGGCCCATGCTCGCCAGCGATGCGCCGCTGATTCATCGCTGGGTCACCCGCGATTACGCCCGCTTCTGGGGTATGCAGCAGCAGAGCCTGAATCAGGTCGCTGAGTTCTATGAGACGCTGACTGCAGCCGATCCCCATGCTGCGCTGATTGGTTGCTGCAACGACCAGCCGGTCTGCCTGATTGAGTGCTATCGCGCCAGCGACGATGAGGTCGGCAAATTTTATCCTGCCGCACCCGATGATTACGGCATGCATATCCTGATTGCCCCCGCCAGCCAGCCGATCAGAGCCTTCAGCTGGCAGGTCTTCACGCTGGTGATGGACTACATGTTCAGCCGCCCCGAGGTGCGCCGCGTGGTGGTAGAGCCAGATGTGCGCAATGAGAAGATTCACGTGCTGAATAAGCGTGCCGGGTTCCGCTATCAGCACACCATCGACATGGGTCATAAAACCGCCTGGCTGGCCTTTTGCCAGCGGGAAGATTATCAACACGCGTTACTGCAGGAGTCGCAGACTATGAACACCCCCTCTTCGCTGATGAACGGTACACATCTGACGGGCGACCACTGGGCGCAGGCAAACCGCATGCTAATCCGTAAAGCGATTGCCGAGTTCGCGCATGAGAAAATCATTACGCCACAGGAGTCGGGCAACGGCAGCTATCAGCTTGCGGTGCCAGGCGGTGAAGCGAGCTACCATTTCCGGGCGTCGCGGCTGGCGCTGGATCACTGGGAAATCGACGCCGGCTCACTGCGCAAGCAGGAGAACGGTCGTGATCTGCCGCTGGATGCGCTGAAATTTATCGTGGAGTTTAACGGGGAGATCGGTATTACACAGGCACTGCTGGCGACCTACATGGAAGAGATCAGCAGCACGCTGTGCAGCAGCGTTTATAAGCTGCAGAAGAATAATCCTGACAGCCAGGCGCTGGTCTCAGCCGATTTCCAGACGGTGGAAGCGGCGATGACCGAAGGCCATCCCTGCTTTGTTGCCAACAACGGGCGTATTGGCTTCGATGCCCATGATTATCTGGCGTATGCGCCCGAGGCCGCCGCGCCCGTTCACCTCATCTGGGTCGCGGTTCATCGCCGCAACGCCCATTTCTCCAGCCTCAGCGAGCTGAGCTATGAGCAGTTGATGCGTGATGAACTGGGCGACACCACCCTGGAGCAGTTTACTGCGCAGCTGGTGAATAAAGGGCTGGCGGTTGAGGAGTATATCCTGATGCCGGTGCATCCGTGGCAGTGGCAGAACAAACTGCTGACCGTATTTGCGGCGGACATCGCCAGTCACGATATTGTTTATCTCGGCACCGGAGACGATGCTTACCAGGCGCAGCAGTCGATCCGCACCTTCTTTAACCGCAGCCAGCCCACGAAGCGCTACGTGAAAACCGCCCTGTCGGTGCTGAACATGGGCTTTATGCGCGGACTGTCCCCCTACTATATGGCGACAACGCCCGCGATAAACGGCTGGCTGGAACAACTGGTTGCTGGCGATGCGTGGCTGAATCGCTGTGATTTCCGCATCCTGCGCGAAGTCGCGGCGGTCGGCTATCACAACCGCTACTATGAGCAGGCGATCAAAGGCGACTCCGCCTATAAAAAGATGTTTGCAGCGCTGTGGCGGGATAATCCTGCGGCCAGCCTGCAGTCCGGCCAGCGTCTGATGACCATGGCCTCTTTCCTGCACGTCGATCACCATCAGCAGGCACTGCTGCCAGCGCTGATAGCGGATTCTGGTTTGCCCGCGAAGCAGTGGATAGAACGCTACCTGACCTGCTATCTCAGCCCGCTGCTGCACTGCTTCTATCAGCATGACCTGGTGTTTATGCCGCACGGTGAAAACCTCATCATGCTGCTGGAGAACAACGTGCCGGTCAGTGCATACATGAAGGATATCGGCGAAGAGATCGCCGTGATGAATCCGGATGCGGTGCTGCCGGAAGGCGTGCAGCGTCTGGCGGTCGATGTGCCGGAGAACCTGAAGCTGCTCTCGATCTTCACCGATGTGTTTGACTGCATCTTCCGCTTTATCAGCGCGATTCTGCATCAGTCAGGAACGCTGCCGGAGGAAGAGTTCTGGCAGGCGGTGGCGCAGTGCGTGAAGGATTACCAGCAGGCGCACCCGGAGCATGCCACTAAGTTCGCGCGCTATGATATGTTCGCGCCGGAGTTTACCCGCTCCTGTCTGAACCGCCTGCAGCTGGCGAATAACCAGCAGATGATAAACCTCGCCGATCCCGCTGAGAACCTCAAGTTCGCCGGAACGCTGAACAACCCGATTGCCCGCTGGCGATAAGCGTTACACCGTCACGCTGAAATTATGCGGTCACCCTGGTGGCCGCTTTTTTAATGGCTTTATCGCAGGTATTTGTAATGGTTTCTTTCGAACCGGTCGCGCAACTGACCCGACGACATCTGATTTTTCCGCTGTCGCTGGTGTTGTTTGAGTTCGCTACCTATATCGCTCACGACATGATCCAGCCCGGCATGCTGCTGGTGACTCAGGAATTTAAGGTCGGGCCGGAGTGGGTCTCTACTTCGCTCACCGCCTATCTGGCCGGTGGCATTATGCTGCAATGGCTGCTTGGCCCCCTCTCTGACCGTATCGGGCGGCGTCCGGTGCTGCTCAGCGGCGTGGCCTTTTTTATGCTCTCGTGTGTGGCGACGCACTGGGTGCAAAGCATTGAGCAGTTCGTCCTGCTGCGTTTTCTGCAGGGCGTCAGCCTCTGTTTTATTGGCGCGGTAGGCTACGCGGCGGTGCAGGAGGCGTTTACGGAATCGCTCAGCATCAAAATGATGGCGCTGATGGCCAACGTCGCCCTGCTGGCCCCGCTGGCCGGTCCGCTGGCGGGCGCGGCTTTTCTTACCGTGGGTGAATGGCGCACCCTGTTCTGGCTGATTGGCGCTATTGCGGCGCTGGCGCTGGCAGGTCTGTGGTATGCGATGCCCGAAACCGCAGGTGACCGGCAGAAACCGCTGTCGCTGCGATCGATTATCAGCGGTTACGCGGCATTGCTGAAGGATCGTCAGGTGATGCGCGGCTCGCTGGCCATCGGGCTGGTCACCGTGCCCTGCATCGCATGGGTCGCATTGTCGCCGGTGATATTAATCCACGATGCGGGACTCAGCCGCATCGGCTATGCGTTGTTACAGCTGCCGGTCTTCGCCGCCATGATTGCGGGCAACCTGACGCTGGGACGCTTATCCAGCCGTCTGCCCATTGAACAGCCGTTACGGCTCGGTGCCTGGCCGGTGGTCTGCGGGCTGGCAATCGCAGTAACCGCTACCGTGCTAAATCCGCAAAGCTATCTGTGGCTGACTGCCGGAATTAGCCTCTACGGCTTCGGTGCCGGGCTGGTCAGTGCCGGACTTTATCGCATGACGCTTTTTTCCAGCAGCGCCGGAAAAGGCAGCGTGGCAGCGATGCTCGGCATGGTGAGTATTCTGATCATCGCGCTGGGCATTGAACCAGCCAAAACCGCGTATTTTAGTTACGGCACCGGCGGCTTCAGTGTGGTGAACCTGATCTGCGGTCTGCTGTGGCTGGTTCTGGTCAGCGCTTTTCTACGAGCAGACCAGCGGAAATTGTGCACGGAATAATCGAATATATTTAGCAGTGCGATATAGTACTTGCCCGCACTGCTAACCATAAAGAATCCGATTACGGCATCATTAAAGCGTGATCGCCGCACCATACCCTTACAATATCCATGGTTATAATCTTTCTGATTTGAGGATTCTTAAGAGTGCTTCCTGGTTTTTATAACAGGAATGCCACTTTTGTGACATCGGTGTCAGAAGCATTGTCTCGCTAAGCTGTTGAGCGGTAAGTATGACCAGAAAAATGACAAAACAACTATCGGCCTTCTGAACCGCCCATTTCAGATCTGGAATTTTTAACATCAATAAGGAGAAGTAATGCGACAGAGAGTCATTGTGTGCCCGGTCATTCAAAATGAGGGTAAATATTTGCTATGTAAAATGGCATCTGACAGGGGTGTTTTTCCTGGACAGTGGGCTTTGCCAGGCGGCGGAATGGAGCCAGGTGAAACAATCGAAGAAGCATTAAAGCGGGAAATCAGGGAAGAATTAGGCGAGGCGCTCAAGATAACAAATATCACACCCTGGACGTTTCGGGATGATGTCAGAATCAAAACCTATTCTGATGGAATGACTGAAGAAATTTATATGATCTATCTTATCTTTGATTGTCTGAGCGCAAACCGAACAATAACCTTCAATGAAGAGTTTCAGGAGATTATCTGGGTAGAACCTGAGGCTTTAAAAAACATTGATCTGAATGAAGCCACCCGGATTACGTTTAGCCAAAAAGGACTTATCTGAATATGCATTGCAGGATCTCCTTAAAAGTCTATCGATAACTTAAGTACGATTTTAGCTAAACGGGGCAGTGCTTATGCAACGGAAAACTTCAGCGTTTTCTGGCATGTCCAGTGTTTCAACACTGCCTCATCTTACACTCTATTCATGGGCTCCCTGCTCTGGCAATGGATGCCGATTTACACTTTGAACGTTTATCTTAGGTCATCCCATTCAGACTAATATCAACCACCCAATCCCGCATTTATTTTTTTCAGATAAGCTTTGACCAAATCGTTACTTTATCTGTGTGTTGCGTCATTCGATGATGATTCCGCCTGCTGAGGCAATTGATAACAAAGGAATTCACCATGAAGACGTTATTTCCCCTTAAACCACGCGCACAAACGCTGGTTTTTACTTTACTTGCCGGGACTCTGACCTTTAACGCGGTGGCTGCACCGGTCAAAGGCGGTACGCTGATTTATCTTGAACAGCAGGCACATACCAACCTCTATCCGCCTGCCGGCGGCTTTTACCCAAATGGCGGCATTCTCAATCAGATCACCGATAAATTAACCTGGCAGAATCCCGAAACGCTGCAGGTTGAACCCTGGATTGCAGAAAGCTGGACTACCAACGCCGACAAAACCGAATACACCTTTAAATTACGGCCAGGCGTGACTTTTTCCGATGGCACACCATTAGATGCGAACGCGGTGGCGAAAAACTTTGATACCTACGGGCTGGGAAATAAAGCGCTGCGCCTGCCGGTATCGGAAGTGATTAATAACTATGAACGCAGCGAGGTGATCGACCCGCTGACGGTGAAATTCTATTTTAAAAAGCCCTCACCCGGATTTTTGCAGGGCACCGCCACCATTGGCTCTGGCCTGGTCTCGCTGAGTACCCTGGCGCGCAGTTTCGATCAGCTGGGCGATGCCCGTCACATCATCGGCTCCGGCCCGTTTGTGGTCAGTGATGAGAAGCTCGGTCGGGAGGTGGATCTGGTAGCGCGTAAAGATTATCAGTGGGGACCGAAAAACATTCAGCAGCAAGGTCCGGCCAATCTGGATGCGATAAAAGTGATCGTGACGCCAGAAGACAGCGTGCGCATCGGTGCACTGCTGGCGGGCCAGGCAGGCCTGATCCGTCAGGTGCAGGCCTACGACGAGAAGCAGGCTAAAGATCAGAACTTCCCGGTTTATGCCGCGCCGACCCGTGGCGTAAACGACAGCCTCAGCTTCCGTCCGGATAATCCGCTGGTCAGCGATATCCGGGTGCGTCAGGCGCTGCTGCACGCCACCAATGCCAAACAGGTGGTTGAGACGCTCTTCTCGCCGAACTATCCGCAGGCAACCTCGGTCGTGGCGACCACCGCCGCCGGCTACGTCAATCTGGCGGACAAACTCACTTTTGATCTGGCAAAAGCGAAGGCATTGCTGGACCAGGCGGGCTGGCAACCGGGTGCCGATGGCATCCGTGAAAAAGCTGGCCAGCGACTGGCGCTAACCGTCTATGAATCACTGCCGCAGCCGCAAAACAAAGAGGTGCTGCAACTGGTGGCACAGCAGTGGCGCCAGGCGGGCGTCGCCCTCAGCGTTAAAGCGGGCGATGCCGGCAGCAAAACGCTGGATAACCTCGACCCCCTTAAGACCCCGCTGAACGTCACTGAAGTCGGCCGCGCCGATCCCGACGTGATCAAAAGCAGTTTCTACCCGGCTAACCGCGATAACCTGCTGCAGAAAGGCGGCTCCAGCGACAAAGTGAAAAACTTCCGTGATGACAAGCTGAACCAGCTGCTGGTCGCCATCTCCGCTGAAGTTGACCCGGCAAAACGATTACAGCTGACCGGTGACGTTCAGCGGTATCTGCTGGACCAGGCCTATGTGATTCCGATTTTCGAAGAGCCGCAGGTCTATGCCGGTGCGCCCTGGCTGAAAGGGGTCAGTTTTGAAGCGGTGGGCCGTCCGGCACTCTATGGCGCCTGGCTGGAAAAACAGTAACCGGAGGTGAGGATGCGTCATTATCTGCTGCAACGCGCTGGCCTGGGTGTATTGGTCCTGTGGGCCGCGTTTACCCTGTCGTTTGTGCTGCTACAGGTGCTGCCAGGCGATGCGGTCCTGATCAAGTTTCAGAATCCGGATCTCGGCCTGAGTCCGCAGCAGATTGCTGAGATGCGTCAGGCCTATGGTGCGGACAGCCCGCTGTGGCAGCAATATCTGCACACGCTGGCAGCAATGCTGCACGGCGACTTCGGCTATTCGGTGCAGGCGGGCGTGCCGGTCAGTGAACTGCTGACCAGCAATCTGCCTGGCACGCTGCGACTGGCCCTGTGCGGCTTTTTGCTGGCGACACTGCTGGCATTCGTGCTGGCGACACTGTCGCGGCTGCCTGCGCTGCGCGGCCTGCGTAATCTGCTGCAGTCACTGCCCGCGCTGTTTATCTCAGTGCCGACCTTCTGGCTCGGCATAGCCCTGATTCAGCTCTTCTCATTCCAGCTGCGCTGGATCCCGGTAATCAATCCCTCACCGTGGCAGGGACTGATTCTGCCCATTATTACGGTCGCCGTTCCGATCTCAGCGCCGCTGGCTCAGATTCTGTTGCGCAGCATCGATGAGGTTTCAACCCGGCCTTTTGTGGCGGTGGCGCGCGCCAAAGGAGCCAGCGAGCACTCTGTGCTGTGGCGGCACATCCTGCGCAACGCCATGCTGCCGGTGCTCACCGTGGCGGGCCTGCTGCTGGGAGAACTGATTGCCGGTGCGCTGATCACCGAAACGGTGTTTGGCCTGGGTGGTCTGGGACAGCTGACGCAGCAGGCGGTGAACAATCAGGATGTGGCGGTGTTGCAGGCGGTGGTGATGATCTCCGCGCTGGGTTTTGTGGTGATCAACCTGCTGGTGGATCTGCTGATGCCGCTCTTTGACCCGCGCTTACAGCTGTTACGAGGTGCAACATGAGTCTGGTTGATTACGCTGCTGCGCGGCAACCCGTGGCGGCAAAGATGCGCACTTTACAGTTCTCGCCGGGCCTGTGGCTCGCCGTTTCAGTCATGCTGCTGGCCGTACTGGCAGCCCTGTTCCCGGCCCTCTTTACCCAGGCCAGCCCGATTGAAGGAATTGCGGGTGCACAGCGACTCGCTCCGCAGGCCGGACACTGGCTCGGCACCGATCAGCTCGGCCGCGATCTCTTTGCCCGCATCGTTTACGGCGCGTCACATTCACTCTCCGCCGCCGTCATGGCGGTGGCGATCGGACTGCTGGCAGGTACCGCGCTGGGTCTGGTGGCAGGAGCTATCGGCGGCAAAACTGAATCAATTGTGATGCGCGCAGTGGATGTCCTGCTGGCGATTCCGGCGTTGCTGCTCTCTCTGAGCGTGCTGATTTTACTCGGCTTCGGCACCCTGAATGCCGCATTAGCGGTGGGCATTGCCTCCATCGCCAGCTTCGCCCGACTGGCATGCGCCGAAGTGGTGCGCATTCGTCATAGTGAGTATGTCGAAGCGGCTTACGGCAGCGGCGGCCGCTTTTTCAGCGTGCTGTGGCGTCACATTCTGCCCAATGCGCTGACGCCGGTGATCGCCTATGCCGCCCTGCAATTTGGTCAGGCGATTCTGGCGCTGTCGACTCTGAGCTTCCTCGGCTACGGCACCCCACCGCCGGTGCCGGAATGGGGTCTGTTAATCGCTGAAGGGCGTAATTATCTGGCTACCGCCTGGTGGCTGACCACTTTTCCTGGTGTGGTGGTGGTCGCTGTGGTGCTCGCAGCCAACCGCATCAGCCAGCAACTTTCAGGAGGACGCCGATGAGCGCTCAGCCGTTACTCGCGGTCAACAATCTGACGCTAAGCTATCGCAGCGGCAACCGTTGGCAGCCGGTGGTACATAATGTCAGCTTCGAGCTGCAGCCCGGTGAGATGGTGGCGCTGGTCGGGGAGTCCGGCTCCGGTAAAACCACCACCGCACAGGCGATAATGGGTCTGATGGCGGAAAATGGCCGTCGCGAAGGGGGAGAGATCCTGCTCAACGGCGTGGATATCAGTCAGTGGTCGCAAAAGCGTTTCGATACGCTGCGCGGGGCGCGCATCAGTCTGGTACCGCAGGATCCCGGTAATTCCCTGAATCCGGTGAAAACGGTCGGCGAACAGGTGGAAGAGATCCTGCGACTGCACCTGAAATTACCGTCAGCGCAGCGCCAGCAGCGGGTGGTTGACCTGCTGAATCGCGTCGGCCTTAGCCATCCGGAACAGCGGGTTAAGCAGTATCCGCATCAGCTGTCGGGCGGCATGAAGCAGCGGGTATTGATCGCCATTGCTCTCGCCCTGCAGCCGGAGATCATTATTGCGGATGAGCCAACCAGCGCGCTGGATGTCACGGTGCAAAAGCGCATTCTCGATCTGCTGGACAACCTGCGGCAGGAATCCCGCACCGCCGTGCTGTTTGTCACCCACGACCTGGCGCTGGCGGCGCAACGCGCAGATCGTATTATCGTGTTTCGTCACGGCGAGATTCAGGAATCGGGCCGCACTGAACAGGTTATCAGCGCGCCTGCTCATCCTTATACCCGTCAGTTACTGAATGATGCGGCACCGCAGCGACCCGCCAGAGTTAAATCTGCAACCGCCCGTTTTTCTGCCCCCGCCATCCGGGCAACCGGCGTGATGAAAAGCTTTTCGCTGGGCAAACAGCAGCGTTTGCAGGCGCTGAACCAGGTCAGCTTTCAGGTGGCGCGCGGCACTACGCATGCACTGGTAGGCGAATCCGGCTCAGGCAAAACCACGCTGGCGCGCATCGTTATGGGTTTTGAAACCGCAGACAGCGGCGAGGTGACGCTGGATGGCATCGTGGTCAACGGATTACGCGGCGAGGCGCTGCGTCAGCTGCGGCGGAAGATCCAGTTTGTCTATCAGAACCCATTTGCCTCGCTCGATCCGCGTCAGACGCTATATGCAATTATTGAAGAGCCACTGCGTAATTTTGAGCGACTGAGCCGTAGTCAGCGGCGTGAGCGCGTAGAAGGGATGACCACGCGGGTGGCGCTGCCGCTCTCTCTTCTTTCACGTCATCCTCACGAACTTTCCGGCGGACAGCGGCAGCGTGTGGCGCTTGCGCGGGCACTGATCTGCAAGCCGGAGATTCTGGTACTGGATGAGGCGACCTCGGCGCTGGATGTCACGGTGCAGGCGCAAATCCTCGACCTGTTGCAGCAGCTCCAGGCCGAACTGGGTCTGACCTATCTGTTTATCACGCACGACCTGGCGACGGTGCGGCAGATTGCCGACAGCGTCACGGTGTTAAAAGCGGGCGAAGTCGCAGAGCAAGGTGACGTTGTCACTATTTTCAGTGCGCCACAGCATCCTTATACCCGGGAATTAATGGCTGCCATTCCTCCGCTTATTCCCTTAACCCACAAGGAGTCAGCATGATCCGACGTCTCGGATTTTTTACCCGACTGCTGGATAAGGTGCCGGCGAAACAGCGCTATCAGCTGGCCACCGAACAGATTCAGCATGCCGAACGCTGCGGATTTGATAATGCGTGGATTGCTCAGCACCATTTTCATCAGGATGAGGGTGGTCTGCCGTCGCCGCTGCTCTTCCTGGCGCATGTCGCCGCGCAGACCCGCACCATCCGGCTCGGCACCGCCATCATCACCCTGCCAATGGAAAATGCGCTGCGGGTGGCTGAAGATGCCGCAGTACTGGATCTGCTGGCAGATGGGCGGCTGGAGATCGGGCTGGGCTCCGGTGGCACGCCGGATTCGTTTTTGCCGTTTGGTCTGACCTTTGCCGAGCGCGGTGCCGCTTTTGCCGACCATCTGCATACGCTGCTCAGTGCCTGGCGCGGGGATTCACTGGGGCATCCTGATAATCATCTCTATCCCGCCGCGCCGCAGCTTGCCGGACGGGTGTGGATCGCCACCTTCTCGGTTGAGGGCGCGATCCGTGCCGCTCAGGGCGGCCATGGCCTGATGCTGTCCCGCACCCAGCCGCGTCCGGCGGGCCAGCCTGAGCTGCCGCTGGATGCATTGCAGAATCCGCTGATCGATGCCTATCTTGCGGCACTTCCTGCGGGAACCACTCCGCGCATCCTCGCCTCCCGTACCGCATTCGTGGCCGATTCTGACCGCTATGCCCGTCAGGTAGCTGAACCGGGAATTCGTCAGCAGGCTGCGCAGTATCGTGGCGAATTACGCGGTGAACGCTTTGATGACCTGCTGGCGCAGTTTGATGCCCATGTTGGCGGCATCGATCAGGTGCAGCACTCGCTGGCGCAGGACAGCACACTGGCGCGCGTCACCGACATCTCATTTCAGGTGCATTCGGTTGAGCCTTCGCATGCCGACACGCTGCGCTCGATTGAACTGATTGCCCAACATCTTGCGCCCGCGCTTCGTGCCGCTGGCGAACCTCACAGGAGAATTTCATGAATCAACCTGACGATTTGATCGCCACACTGGCAGATATCGATCCCGATTCCGAACTGGCCCATGCGCGCCAGACACGTCACGCCGCCACACAACATGCTCAGGGTAGCTACACCCTGTTGTTTAGCCAGGGTGATGAAGATTTTCCGCTGGCGGAGCGCCGTCTGCTGGCCGCTCAGGTTGCCGGCTGGCATGCACAACCCGGCCTGCAGGCGCACTACCAGCCACAGGAGAGTCTGGCCGGGAGTGTTCGGATCAACGCGGCACAGGCTTTTGCCCATCGCCTGACCTTTGAGCCGGTTACTGCTGCTCCCGCGCATCTGGAGGCTTTGAAACAGGCGGGTTGGAGCCTGCGCGGCATTGTCACACTGGCACAGCTGGTGGCATTTGTCAGTTTTCAGAGCCGGTTGCTGGCGGGTCTGCGCAGCTTACAGGGCGATGAGGCGTCGGGTGAGGTTGCCCCGGTAGTCGCCGGTCACTGGCACGAGGCCTTACATACCGCCAGCGGTAAAACTGCCCTGACCGCGTTTACGCAACAGGAACTCGGCTGGGAGCCCTGGCTGCCGGCAAAACCGCTGACGGAATTCAGCGAGGAAGAGCAGGCGACACTGGCAAAATTCGGTCACACCGACTCCGACTATTTTCGCCTGCTGGCGCGCAATCTGCCGTTGCTGGAACAGCGCACCCTGACCGATAAAGGCATTTTTTATACCGCAGGAGGGCTGCCACGCGCCGAGCGCGAACTGGCTGCCACCGTGGTGAGTAAGGTCAACGGCTGCATTTACTGCGCCTCAGTCCATGCGCGTAAAGCCAGCCAGCTCTCAAAGCAGGATGAAGCGGTACAGAAGCTGCTGAATGTTGCACCCGGCGCGGTGTTATCTCACGGACACGCCGCGCGCTGGCAGGCGATCATTGCATTCTCAGCAGCACTGTCGCTGACCCCTGCCCAGCCGACACAGTCGCAGCTCTCTGCACTGCGTGAACAGGGTCTGGATACGCTCGCCCTGCTCGATCTGATTCAATCAACCGCCTTTTTTGCCTGGGCTAATCGCCTGATGCTGACGCTGGGCGAACCTTTTCTGCCGGAACAACAGGGATAATCATGACTTTGCCTTTAACCGACCAACTGGTGCAGTGGCGTCGCGAACTGCATCAGCATCCGGAACTTTCGAATCATGAATTTGCCACCACGGAACGTATTACCCGCTGGCTGGAGCAGGCCGGAATCCGGCTGTTGCCGCTGGGGCTGAAAACCGGCGTCGTGGCAGAAATCGGTCATGGCGAACCCCTGATCGCCCTGCGCGCGGATATCGATGCGTTACCGATTGAAGAAACCACCGAACGCCCGTGGCGATCACAGCAGCCGGGCGTGATGCACGCCTGTGGTCACGACGTTCACAGCGCCGTGATGCTCGGCGTGGCGTTGCAGCTGAAACAGCAGGAAGACACGCTGCAGGGCCGGGTACGGATTCTGTTTCAGCCCGCTGAAGAGACCTTTAATGGCGCACGTCAGCTGATTGATGCCGGTGCGCTGGAAGGCGTTCAGGCGATATTCGGCCTGCACAACGCGCCCGACCTGCCGCTGGGCACGCTGCGTAGTCGGGCGGGTGCGTTTTATGCCAACGTAGACCGCTTTGTTATCCGCATTGAGGGCAAAGGCGCCCATGCCGCACGACCGCAGGAGGGCATCGATTCGATTGTGATTGCCAGCCATATCGTAACAGCTCTGCAGACCCTGCCGAGCCGGGTGTTCAGCTCGCTGGAAACGGTGGTGCTGAGCGTGACGCGCTTTACCGCCGGTAATACCTGGAACGTGCTGCCACAAAGCGTTGAGC
The DNA here is from genome assembly GCF_001264395.1 of Pantoea sp. CFSAN033090. Lineage (NCBI taxonomy): Bacteria > Pseudomonadati > Pseudomonadota > Gammaproteobacteria > Enterobacterales > Erwiniaceae > Pantoea > Pantoea sp. CFSAN033090. Next base: position 29,425 of record NZ_LGYX01000002.1, read on the forward strand.
TGGAGGGCACCGTGCGCACCCACAACGGCGAAATTCGGGCGCAGATCCCGCACCGTATGCGATCCCTGATTCAGGGTATTGCCGCCGGGTTTGGTGCGACCGCCGAACTGGAGTGGACTGAAGGACCGCCGGCCCTGATTAACACGCCAGGCTGGGTGGATGTTGCGCTGGACGTTGCCCAACAGAGTGGCTATCTCGCGGAGCACGCTGAGTCGCCGCAGATGGGCGGAGAAGATTTTGCCTTCTATCTGCAGCAGGTTCCGGGGGCATTTGTCAGCATCGGCAGTGCCAGCGAATTTGGTCTGCATCACGCCGCCTTCGATCCTGATGAAGCGTTGATTGGCCCGGCGGTGGACTACTTCACGCAGCTGGTGCCGCGCGCGTTGCAGATTGTGGCGGCGCAATGACGAAAAAAAGGAGTGCTGCTATGTCAGTTCAGGTTCCACAACCGATTCTTGATCATGCTGTGATTAACGTGGCCGACCAGCTCGACAGCGCCAGCGCGCGCTTCCGAAGGCTCGGCTTTCAGCTCACTGAACGGGGTCATCACTCGCTGGGATCGAGTAATCACCTGGCTATTTTTGGTGAGAACTACCTGGAACTGCTGGGCTATGAGACGGGCAAAGGGAGCCAGCGCGCCGATCTCTGGCAATCGCCGCTGGGATTGAGCGGTCTGGTGTGGAAAAGCAGCGATGCAGAGAGTGAGTTTCAGCATCTGCAACGGCAGGATCTGGATGGCGATCCGCCAGCGGCTTTTCATCGTCCGGTTACCCTGCCCGACGGTTCGGTGAGTGAAGCGCACTTTAGGACCGTACGGATTCGCCCTTCGCTGGTACCCAATGGCCGCAGCTTTTTTTGCCAGCATCTGACGCCCGAAGCGGTATGGCAGCCGGCATGGCAGCGTCACCCCAATGGCGTGCGTAATATCAGTGAGTTTGTGATTGTCGCGCAGGATCCGGCGCTTTCAGCGCTGGTCTATAGCCGCCTGTTTGGGGCCGCTAAAGTGCTCGCCTGTCCCGAAGGCGCCTTTGTCCTGCGCGCGGGTGCTGCCACGGTTCGTTTTGCTTCGGCAGACTATGCGCAGCAGCGATTTGGCCCGCTGCCGGAAGACTATGATGGCAGCGCCCGGATGGTCGCGCTGGGTTTTGAGACGGAGGATCTCGGCCTGGTTAAACGCGCGCTGGTGACGGGTGAAATTGCCTTTCATGAGCAGCCCGAGGCGATTGTGGTGGAGTCTTCAGAAGGTTTTAACCTGGCACTGCGGTTTACCTGAGTACAGATTCAGGAGGGGATGAAAAACGCCTCAAGTGAGGCGTTTCTTCAGAGCACGGACCGATAAAATATAAAGACTTATCGAATCTTAATAGTCCATCGCAGCACGCTTAAATCAGAAAAACAGAGATGGCGACAGGCCAAACCGGGCGCATAATGCCCGGATATGCGACACAGTCAACTGACGTTCGCCGCTGAGGATTCGGCTAATCAGCGATTTTTTACCGATCTCATTTTCGAAGTCGCTCAGGCTAAGATTGTGTTGCTCAATAAGCACGCGCAGAATGCCGGGGCCTGTGCTGATTTCATTTTGACGTGCATTAAACTCGGCCAGCTCCGGATCTTTATCTTCATAGTGAGCAATGCGCGCGCAAAGCAGGTCAACCAGCGGATTATCCGGCTCATGTTCAATCAGATATTCGACCAGTTCCAGTGCTTCTTCATAATCCTCGCGCTGGCTGCTGCCAGCCAGCAGCGGTACCGCTTCAGCGAGCTCATTTGACAGCCTGATAGCTTCAGTATTCATTCGGTAACCTCCCGATATTTCGCGGACAACTGTTGATCGCTCTGCACATGCTGTGAAGCCTTTCAGCCGATCGTTTCAGCAGACAAAGGCCATAAAATTAAACTCTCCGATCTTAATATAAAAAAACGCCTCAACTGAGGCGTTTTTCACAGGCTTTACAACGACACAAATCAGAAAGTGTAGCTGGCGGTCACTGAGAAATTACGCGGTTCGCCGTAGACTACGGAGCTGGCCACGTTAGTGTCATACTCTTTGTCGAACAGGTTATTGAGGTTGCCCTGCAGCGACAGATTTTTGTTCACCTGATAACGGGCGAAGAGATCAACCAGCGCATAGCTGCCCTGACGGGCACGCCAGGTGCCATTGCCTTCCGGGCCACCGACATCATTCCAGATATGTGTCTGCCAGTTCACACCGCCACCCAGCGTCAGCTGCTGCAACGTCGGCAGGCGATAGCTGCTGAACAGGTTAAAGCTGGTCTGCGGCAGTTGCGGGTTAAAGGTGCTGCCATCGCGGTTTTCCGCAATGTAGCGCGTGCCGCCCAGGGTCATCTGCCAGTTGTCGGTTAATGCGCCGTTGACTTCAAACTCCACGCCACGACTCACCACGCCTTTACGGCCAATGTACGCGACATCACCTGACCCCTGAACCGTCTGAGTGGTTGCTTCACCGACATTATTCAGCTCGGTGCGGAACACCGAAATCGAGGTGGTGAAGCGACTATCCATCCAGTCAGATTTCAGGCCTGCCTCGTAGTTTTTGCCGATAACGGGCGACAGGAAAGCGCCGCTGGCATCGCGATAGTCCTGTGGCTGGAACACCGAGGTATAGCTGGCGTAAGCCGACCAGTTTTCAGCGAAGTCATAAATCAATCCGCCGTAAGGGGTGGTGTTATTTTCTTCCATTTCACCACTAGGCGTTTCACGGTTCCAGTTGGTGTAACGGGCACCGATAATCAGGTGCAGCGGATCGGCGAGCGACAGACGGGTCGCCATATAAGTCGATTTCTGGCGAACCAGTTGGGTATCGCTGGCAGGCAGACGCGGCGTCCAGGCCGATTCCGGATACTGACCGTTAAACTCGTTGTAGTTGCCCAGCGACTCTGATGAGATATTCTCAAAGGTACTGAAGTACTTGTTATCCTGGCGGGTGTAATTGACGCCGACCATCAGCTCATGCTGACGACCCAGCAATTCATAAGGACCGCTGGCGAAGGCATCAACGGCATCCACTTTGCGTTTACCGGTGTTGTAACCGGTCCCGCCTACCACCGGATAGTTGGCATAGGAAGAGACGCCCGCCCCGGTGTTACGATCGAAATAGCCATCAAGATAGATCTGCTTACTGTCGAGGCGCATCTCGTTGTGCGCGCCGTTCAGCGTGATGTTCCAGCCGTTATCGAAGTCCTGTTTCAAATTCACAAAGACTTTACGGTTCTCTTTATCGTTGTAGGCCCAGTCAGGTGCGGTGTTGTAGCCGCGTCGGGTATGTATCTGCGTGCCGTCTGTGTACCAGCGCGGCGCGCCACCCCACATGGTGGAGTCCGTATTGACCTGGCTGAATTCATAGCCGACCGAAAGCGTGGCAGAGTCGGTCAGGTCAGCGTCAACCACGCCATAGATGAACTGTTTTTTGGCGCCATAGCGCTCTATGAAGCTGTTGTTATCCTGCCAGCCCGCGATCAGCCGGCCACGAACATTGCCGGAGTCACTGAGCGGAGCAGAGAGATCGGCCACGTAACGCTGCTTATTCCAGCTGCCGTAACTGGCGGAGACGGTGCCGCCGAACTCTTTGCTGTCGGCGTGTTTGCGCACCATATTGATGGCAGCTGATGGATTGCCCGGTCCGGTTAACAGACCGGTCGCTCCGCGCACTACTTCAACGCGCTCATACATTGCCATATCCGTCTGCGCATCGCCCAGGTTCCAGCGAGCGGCAAAGGCAGTAGGGATACCATCGACCATGTAGTTGTCGATCATAAAGCCGCGCGCATAGTAGTTGGTGCGATCCATATCACCACTGATACCGCGAATACCGGTGGTATTTGCGAGCACATCATTCAGCGACTGGAGTTGCTGATCGGCCATACGCTGTTTACTGACAATGCTGACTGACTGCGGGACATCACGCACGGTGCCCAGCATTTTAGTGCCCGCACGGGTAACCGGTACGCTGTAATCGGTGGCGGGCGAAGCGGCTACGGCATCATCGGCTGACGCGCTGACCGTCATCGTCTGGTTATCGCTGGCAGCGGGTGCGCCGGTCTCTGCGGCATGAGCAGCGTTATGCGCCAGCGACGAGGCGACGATGACAGCCAGCAAGGAGAAGCGGAATGGACGTTGCAGAGCAGAAGTGTCCGTCGCCCTGGGGTGTTGAAGATCGAAAGCGTTCATTAATTCCTCAATTATCTTTATGTTTTTATGCTGCCACTGTCACGACCATGCTTCCTGCGGACATCGCTGCCCTGCTTATGGTTTGAGGAACCAGAAACCTTTCCCTGAGCGCCTGCGCGCGGGTGTGATGAACTTCTAAAACAAATGAGAAATATACGCATTGCGATTATCATTGCAAGATTTTGTTAGCAAACAATACGAATTTTTTCAGGGAATTGTCTGCGTGTGAAAGACGGCTGGAAGATGATAAAGACAGGGAGGCGTTTATAGGGTCAGCACGCCTGCTGACTTGTCAGAGCAACAGGGCTGCTGCATCATTATTTGTTAAAGATAAAATCCTGTAATGGCCGTTCATTGAACTGTAGTTGTCACTCCTGATGCCACAATATCTGCCTTAAATCTTTTATCACCTTATTTAACACCAGATATTGCAGGAATTCGTACGTGCGCAAAATTTCAATGCTTAAAGCGCTGATAACGACCACCGTTTTTAGTGTTTTTTCAGCCCACTCCGCCACACTTGTGGAGACCGTGAGTGCGGGCTGGGATAATTTCAGTGATAAAGTCGCCACAACCTGGCAGCTGCCTGAAGGTTACGACTTTTATCTGCCCGCGATTACCTGGCACAACCGTGCCACTTACGATCGTGAACACATCAATAAATATAATGAAAGACCCTGGGGCGCGGGCGGAGGTATCTCCCGCTACGATGAAAAAGGGAACTGGAACGGCATCTACTTAATGGCGTTTAAGGACTCCTTTAATAAATGGGAACCCTTTGGTGGCTATGGCTGGGTGGCAACCTGGCGTCCGCTGGCCGACCAGAATTTTCACTGGGGCGCGGGTTACACGGCGGGCTTTACCGCACGGCACAACTGGGATTATATTCCGGTGCCAGCGCTATTGCCGCTGGCCTCTGTCGGCTATGGCGATCTCGATTTCCAGATGACCTATATTCCCGGCACCCATAACAACGGCAACGTCTATTTTGCCTGGCTGCGCTACCACTTCTGACAGTTGCCGATATAAGCGTTAGCGTGACATTGCCATGAGCGAGAGATCGTCCAGCGTGAGGGTTTCGCCATCATAGCGATGACGCAGGAGATGGTAGCTTTCGCATTCAATAATCTGCTCAACCGCGTCCGAAAAGATAGTCATGGCGCTGCGCATCTGGCTCAGATAGTCATGAGTGTCATAGACCCGATCGATACCTTCCAGCGCATGGTTCATGATTTTTCGGGCGACGTCATTAGGCGTGTCGAGCGCTGAGAGTTTTGAACGCGCAGTCCTGCGCAGATCGCGCGGGGTAAACGCCTCCAGTCCCAGCCCACGGGGAGCGCGGATCATCCGGCGAAGTGCCTGATTCATCGCGCCTTTTGACAGCGGCTGTTGCGGATCGCGTGGCGCGGGCACCAGCCAGGGTGAGGCTGGATCGGCGGCGCGCAACAACGCTTCGATGCACTGACGCATCAGCGGTGAAATGGGCAGCACATGCTCCCGCTGCGATTTATTGCGCGTACCCTGCATCCACAATCCTAATTGCAGATCGAACTCCGCTTTCTGCGCCTGCACAATTTCATCCGGCCGCCGGGCGCTGACCAGGCATAAACGCAGCGCCCAGCGCGCCTGTTCCGAAAGCGCCCAGTTATCCAGCCCGTGCCAGAACACCCAGATTTCTGCATCGGTAAGTTGCCGACTGCGCGGCGGCGTAGCGCGACCCGCGACATCACGCTTTTTCATTGAAGCGATGGGTGAATGATCGAGATAGCCCTGCATCTCGGCCCAGGCAAGAAATTGTTTGGTCAGCGCGAACACCCGCCGCGCCTCCTCTTTTTTACCGTCGGCGATCAGAATGTTATAGAGCCGGTTAAGGCGTAAGCGGTTCAGCGTTTTGAGTGGCTGCGAACCGATGTTCGGCAGGACATGTTTCAGCAATGAGGAGATGGCGATCTCAGGACGACGCCGACTGATCAGCAGCGAGAGTTTTACCCAGACCTTCATCACCTGCTCCACCGTGCCTTCATCGCCAAAATTATCCAGCTCGCTAAGTGAAGCCTTTTTAACCTGCTCCAGCCAGATCAATACATGGCGGCCTACGTGGACTGAACGCGCAGGGATCTGTGTCAGATCTGGGGTCACATTTATACCTGTTAGTCACTGCAGGGCGGGCCATTCTATCCATTGTTTATCTATGACTCCAGACCTAATAAGTCTGGAGTCACAAAGACGCGTTCTGATGAAATCTGAGGAAGTTTTCGGGTGATGGCCAACAAGTAAAACTAACGTCGCTTCTCCCTTCTGGTCACGGTTATGGCGAATAAATAGCCCATTGTTATGGAATGTAAAGGTGGCTTAACGCGATATACAATGATAACTATTATCATTATCATACGCATTTGCTTACATGTCTTAATACTTCAGGGAGATTTTCTAAGTGAATGTAACCATGCGTGTCCATAAGCGCCCTGTTGCGCTACTGCTGGCCGGTTTATTGAGTACCTCTGCTAACGGCGCTAATCAGGAAGAGACAGAAAAGCTGGCTGATGATGAGACGATGCTGGTCACTGCTGAACAGGAGCTGAAACAGCAGCCTGGCGTTTCGGTGATCACCTCGCAGGACATTGAGAAAAACCCGCCGGTCAACGACCTTTCCGACATTATCCGTAAAATGCCAGGCGTTAACCTTACCGGCAACAGCGCCAACGGCGTACGCGGTAACAATCGTCAGATCGATATTCGCGGCATGGGGCCGGAAAATACGCTGATTCTGATCGATGGTGTGCCGACCACCTCGCGCAATTCGGTGCGTTATAGCTGGCGCGGCGAGCGCGATTCCCGCGGTGACTCAAACTGGGTACCACCAGAAATGGTTGAACGGATTGAAGTGATTCGTGGACCGGCGGCAGCGCGTTACGGTTCCGGCGCGGCCGGTGGCGTGGTTAATATCATTACCAAACGCCCGACCAATGACTGGAGCGGATCGCTGTCGCTCTACACTAACCAGCCGGAAGATGATAAAGAAGGCGCAACCCGCCGCGCTAACTTTAACCTGAGTGGTCCGCTGGCGGGCGATGCTCTGACCATGCGGCTCTATGGCAACATCAACAAAACCGACAGCGATGCTTTCGACATTAACCAGTCGCACAATGGCTCCGGCGCCGCCGGTCGCGAAGGCGTTCGCAATAAAGACATCAACAGCGTGCTGTCGTGGAAGATTACGCCATTACAGGTGCTGGATTTCAGCTACGGATACAGCCGTCAGGGCAACATTTATACCGGGGATACCCAGTACAGCAACGGTGCCGGTAATGCCTTGATCGAATCTCTTGATGGTTCGGAAACCAACCGTCTGTATCGTCAGACCTGGGGCCTTGCGCATAATGGCATCTGGGACTGGGGACAATCTAAGCTCACCTTTAACTATGAAAAAACCAATAACACCCGCCTGAATGAAGGCACGGCGGGTGCGGGTGAAGGCCGGATCAACAGCAACACGTTCTCAACCAGTCGCTTTGAAAGTTACCGGGCAGGAGGCGAAGTCAGCTTCCCGCTGGAACTGCTGCGTGAACAGACCGTTACGCTGGGAGCCGAGTGGAACCGTGATGAGCTGAACGATCCAAATTCTATGAACGGCACCAGTGCGCCTGGCGTATCCATCGACGGTGTCAGTGGTGATGCTGGCAGCCGCAACAGTAAAAACAGCGCAACGCTGAGCTCACTCTATTTTGAAGATAATATTGCTGCGACCGATAGCACTGAAGTGATCCCCGGTATGCGCTTTGATTATCACGACACCTTTGGTGCGAACTGGAGTCCGTCGCTCAATATTTCTCAGGCTCTGGGAGAAAGTTTTACCCTGAAAGCGGGTATCGCCCGTGCGTTTAAAGCCCCTAACCTTTATCAGTCCAGCGAAGGCTATTTACTGGCGACGCGGGGAAATGGCTGTCCGATCAACGTTACCCGTGGCAGTTGCTATCTGCTGGGCAATGAAAATCTCGATCCTGAAGTCAGCGTAAATAAAGAGCTGGGTATCGAGTTCAGCCAGGATGGCTATGTTGCGGGTATCACCTGGTTCCGCAATGACTATAAAAACAAAATCGTCTCCGGGACGGAGGTGCTGGGTTACGCCTCTAATGGTAACAATATCCTGCAATGGAGTAACGGCGGCAAAGCGGTAGTGGAAGGTCTGGAAGGCAATTTCACTATCCCGCTGGTCAGTGACGAGCTGGAGTGGCGGACTAACGCAACTTATATGATCGAGTCGAAGGATAAAAAGACCGGTAATCCGCTGTCGATTATTCCTGAATACACCATCAATACGATGCTGGACTGGCAGGTGACGCAGGATTTCTCCACTAATCTGAACTGGACAATGTATGGTCGTCAGAAACCACGCCAGTATGCGGAATCCCGCACAGAAAGCAATTCAATGTCGAATCGCGAAGTCGGCGCTTATTCAGTATTTGGGGTCAATTTTAATTATGACATCACCAAAAATCTGCGTGCCAATGCGGGTATTAATAACCTGCTGGATAAGCAGCTATATCGCGAAGCTGATGGCGCATCAACCTATAACGAGCCGGGACGCGCTTATTATGCCGGGCTGACAATGTCCTTCTGATCTGCAGCAGCGCTTCCCGGTGGAGGCGCTGTTTTTTCGTCGTCGTCGAAAAACCTCCTGTTTACACTCCCCCCGATTTATCTTCTCAGTGCTAATCTCTGGCTGCCACTTAACGAGCCGGAAAGTATCTGGCTCACGGGTATGGCATTAAATACTTACATTCCCTCTGGAAAGCGTAACGACAGGTAACTAATGTCGTGATTCCTGTATCCCGGCCAGCGAAACACCCCAGAGTGCGGCTATGCTCTGTCGGGTTTAACCTGCAACTATAACTAACTATCAGGATATTAAGTGATGAAAAAATTATCAGTTATCGTTATTGCTACCGGACTGTTTTTGTCGGTGAATTTACAGGCTAATGCCCAGGGCTGTCTTAAGGGAGCCGCAGTAGGCGGCGTCGCAGGTCATGTTGCTCATCATGGTGTGGCCGGTGCCGCAGCGGGCTGCGCAGTCGGTCATCATATGGCGAAGAAAAAACAGAAAGAGGCTGAGCAAAATCAGCAATCTCAAAAATAAGCTGAGGCTGTAGCACCGATGTAAATCAGCTGATCACCGGGCATTGATGATGTCTGGTGATCGCTGAGTGATGAGTGATGAGTGATGAGCATCCTGAGTCTGTTGACTCACAAAAGTACGGCGAATTAAGCGCAGCCAGTTATGCTAATTATGTTTATTTGAACCCGATGTCTTTAAAGGTGCAGTGATTTAGGTGAGTGACCAGAAATTTGAATAAGGCACGCCTATTTTTAATTCAGACAGTGGAAAACGCCTTTTAAAAAAACGTCCTTTATCGACCCAGCCGCACAATGCCATGCCATCTGAATATTCAATTACCACCATTATTCTTCTTCTTTTTCTTCGCCGAACAATGGTGCCCACTTCAATCATGCGGATGCCTTAACCGCACTATTGCCGGTTACGTCATGGGTGTCTGAAAGTATCGTTCTGACAATGAAGTCATTACTTTTTCTCAGATCTCCAATCTCTGGCTGGAGTTTTCCATATATCCGCATACCTTCCATCATCATGAAAATGCTTTGAGCCATTACTCGCGCATCTTCATCCTGTCGAAATACCCGCTGATCCTGGCCTCTTTTTAAGATATTCTCTAACTCGTTAATTAAACGGTTAAATTTAAAGGAAACTTTGCCTTTAACCTCTTCGTCTCCGGGTAAAAGCTCACTGGCTGCCGCAATAGTAAAGCACCCTTTCTCTCCGGCAGGAGCAGATGATAACTGAGCCACAAATTCGAGCGTTTCTCGCAAGGCAGCTTCTGGCGACATTTCTGCATTTCGTTTCACTGTCCTTGAAATGCCTTCATCCATGTATCTCTGCAAAGCAGCCAGGTAGATAGCGCGCTTATCGGGATAAAGTTTATAGATGCTGGCACTTGCCAGACCCGATGCTTTCATTAGGTCAGCCATAGATGTTGCCTGATATCCCTTCTGCCAGAAGCATTCAAGTGCGGTGTTGAGGAAGGTCTCTGGATCGAATTCTCTGGGTCTGCCTGCTGATGCTTTCATAAGGTTCTCCTGTGCTGACGATTGATTGTAGATCGGTCAATCTACAATTAAAAGGCTTTATCTAAACCTTGTGTTAAAAGTCATGCTTTTCGCCTGGTAAAATTTAATGCTGAGTCAGCGGACTAACACAGGTGAGAGATTGGCCGCCTTCTGGCGGCGGCAGGCAAATACTTATAATGGGATTACAGTCTGGACCTGATGTTGAAAAACGTAGGGATCTGATAACAACTCATATTGTTCATCATCCGGATAGGTAACGGCAATCTTATACTGGTCGCCTGCAAAGGCTTTGATGGCTTCTAAATCTTCCCAGTACGTCGCAAGGAAGAAATGTTCCCATTCGCCCTGCGTTTCTCTGCGTACATAGGCTCCCAGATTCCCTGGCGTCGCTTCTGAATGTTCAACACCAGTCTTCTGCAAGTGAGTTGCAAAACCTTCGGCGTGCCTGACCGGTACGCATCCGTGCCATGTTCTGACAATCATGTTGCTATCCTCATGTTGTTGAAGAGTTTTAACCATAACATGACAATGCAGGAACAACGATTCGTTCTCTGTGGTGGAGAATGGGATGTTATGTTACTGCGCACCGGCCAGTTAAGGATTCTCATGCAACAAAAAATGCCGGAGCTCAGTGGTAACTTCTTCTGGTGCTTCTTCAGCCATATGGTGACCGCTGGCTATCGCTTTACCCCGAACATGCGGTGCCCAGGATTTCCAGATGCCCAATAGGTCGCCGTAAATATCTTCCAGATCATCATATTTTGACCATAAACAGAGCGTCGGGCATTCAATCAATCGCCCATTCTGACGATCATAAAGCTCATGCTCTTTGTCTATAGTAAGACCGGCACGATAATCCTCGATCATCCCATGTACAGTCTCCGGATCGTGTATAGCTCGTCTGAATTCAATGTATTCATCATTCCCCATTGTTTCGGGCTGGCCTCCATACCACTTGTCCGGATCGGCTAAAATTGCCATTTCGGGTTTTTCAGGCTGAGCGAAGAAGAACCAGTGATACCACTGTCGGGCAAACTTCTCGTTACATCGGTTGAGCGCTTCAAGTATGGGTATACAATCCAGTACAGCAAGTCGTGTAATTCGCTCAGGGTAATCAAGTGCGGCCCTATATGCTGTATAACTACCTCTGTCATGTCCCACCAGCGCGAATTGATCAAAACCTAACTGGCTCATCAACTCAATACCATCTTTCGCTTTAGCTCGCTTAGAAGAACCAGCATGATTGGGCTCATCTGCAGGTTTAGATGAGCGGCCAAATCCCCTTAAATCGGGACAAACCACGGTAAAAGATTCGGCAAGTTGCGGGGCCACCTTTGACCAGGTTACGTGGGTGCGGGGGTGTCCATGCAACAGCAAAACCGGAGGACCATTACCTCCATAGCGAACATTTAGCACTGCTTCAGAAAGTCTGATTTGTGTATGAGTAAATCCCTCAAACATTTTTTTATACCCGCGCCATGAATTTATAAAAATTATAGGCTGATGTCAGCTGATGTATCTTTATTGCAACGGCTGAATACTGTGATGACTGAATCAATTCACTTAAACCAGGGATACTCGTTTGTGTTAAAACAATGTTTCAAGGCAACCAGGCCTGAAAAATGACGGAGCAGAAATGAGAACGCAGAAGCGATGTATGGGATATGTGGCCATCGTGGTTGATGACTATGATCGGGCAATTGAGTATTACACCGAAAAGCTGGGTTTTACCCTTGTTGAGGATACACCGCAGCCAGGTAAACGCTGGGTTGTAGTTACACCTGACCCTGAAAGCGACTGCAATCTTCTTCTGGCTCGCGCTTCAAATAACAGACAGGAAGGTTTTATTGGCAATCAGTGCGGCGGAAGAGTATTCCTTTTTCTGCAGACGGATGACTTCTGGCGAGACTACAAAGCCATGAAATTGAAAGGCGTTACATTCTCCCAGGAGCCTCGTGAAGAGGAGTACGGAACCGTGGTGGTTTTTGAAGATCTGTACGGCAACCGCTGGGACCTTTATCAGAACAGGCAGAATTAAACACCAAAGCCAGTTGTGTATCAGGCATTCAGATGAACAATCAAAGCACGAACCCTGCAGGGATATTTCAGATCAGCGGGGAGTTTTTTGCAGCATCCCCTGAGCACTCAGCTGTCAGTTAAGCGCTCGCAAGCAACCGAGCGCGTCTGATAACAGACTTACTTTCCTCACCAGCTATAACCTTCAGATCCGCCAATCAGTTTCACTAATCCAGCGATCTATCCGATATTTTTAGCTGCGCCCTGGCATTATAAAAACGACGATAGGATAAATAGACAGCAATGATCGTTGACAGACTGGCGGTCCCTATCAGCATAAACGTGACCATAATCTGATACTTAATCGCCTTGAGCGGATCTATTCCGGCGAAAATCAGTCCGGACATCATCCCTGGCAGGCTGACCAGTCCGACAGTTTTGGCAGCGTCCACCGTCGGCATCATAGCTGTACGAATGCTGTCGGCAATGATGCGGCCTGATGCCAGCTTCACCGATGCGCCAAGGCTCAGCATCTCCATAATTTTCTGCTGGTTGTCGCTGAAGCGCTGGTTCAGGTTGCTGTAACAGAGCCCTACTGCGACCATGGCATTACCGGCGATCATGCCCGTGATGGGGATGACCTGCATCGGAATAAACGCTATCGCCCCGCTCAGCACCAGAATCGTTAGCGTGATAACGGTGCCACTAAAAATAGCGATAAACGATATCGTAAAGGCGTTATCAATATTTCGTCCGCGTTTACGGGCGTTGATCGCGGCATTAACGCAGATAAACAGCACCATCAATACCGTGAGCCAGCTGTTATTAACATCGAAGATCGACTTTAATACAAAGCCGACAATGACCAGCTGAATTATCGCCCGGGATACACTCCAGAGAATATCTTTGCTCATGCCGAGCTTTTCTTTCTGGCTGATAAGCAGCGCTATGGCCACCAGCGTCAGTGACAGCAATAGAGAGGTGTCACTGATATTATGCTGATTCACGCTTATTCTCCTTTTCTGGCGGCTCAAGCCGAAGCACCTGCTCAGCCTGCTGGATATCGTTAACGTCATGGCTAATCCGCACCACGGCTACCTTTTCTTCAGCTGAGATCCGGTTAATCAGTGAAAGTACTGATAGTCTGTTCTCTTCATCAAGTGCGCTGGTGACTTCATCCAGTAACAGTACCTCAGGCATAAACTGCAGATTGCGCAGTAGTCCGACACGCTGCTTTTCTCCGCCTGATAGTTGTTCAACAGGTTTATTCAGCATATCCGGAGAGAGATTTACGCTTTCCAGCGCAGCAACAAGTTTGTCCCGCTGAGGTTTCTGACGTCGAATCTGCCATGGCAGCGCCAGGTTGTCATATACCGTCTGACCAAACAGTTGCGGCGTCTGAAAACAGTACGAGACCTGCTGGCGATAGGCCTCTGCTCTCAGCGTGGTGATATCACTGTTCCTGAAGAAAAGTTGCCCGGAGGTGGGGGTAATCAGCGAAGCAAGGATTTTGAGGAAGGTACTTTTTCCGCTTCCGGATGGGCCGGTCAGCAAGACGCAATCACCCTGATATAACTGCAGGGAGACCGGTTTCAGTAGCTGCCTATCCCCGACTGAAAAAGCGACATCCTGCACATCCAGCAGGAGTGAAACTCTGTCCATATTTGCGCCTCAGGACCTGACAAATTGAGTGTTGGCAGTATCAAAAAAAGCAGGAGTTACCCTTCATAGGCAAATTACCGGTACTGCATGTTGCAGCGCGCTCACACTGCTGGCGTGGGCGCTGCAAGGCAAATGTACATCAGGCTAGGAAATATAAGGCATTTAATTGCGGCTATGCATTTTCTGAGTAAAAAAATAAATGTGTGAAGGTGTGCGCCAGCCAAAACTTAATACGATCCTGCGCGAGGAACGTGGCAGGTACCGGGTTTGGATCAGAGTGGCAGACCCGCTGCCACCCGACAATTATTTGTTTTCCCAGCTGGTTGAAACCGGGTTGGTTACGGTGTTTTTTTCCTGAGTATAGGTGCCGTTCTGCTGCGCAATGGCTTCACCCGTGTCCACAATGGCATTCTGAATAAAGACGTTCTGCCCGTCCCCCCTGACAAAGGTTAACTGATGAAAAGCGGTTTTATTGCCCCAGTCAGCAGAAGGCAGAGAGATAAAACGCACGGTGAAAGTTTCATCATCAAACTTGCCCTGCATAACGTAAACGCCGTAGTGGTTTTCGCCCTGAGAAATGATTTTATAGGTACCGTTGTCGTAATAATAAATCTCCGCATCCGGAAACGGCTTTTTGTCATACATTTTTCGGTAGTGCAGCACCTGTTTGATGGTGGGCTGGCCGAAGCTGACGGTGAGGTTTTTACCCTCTGCCGATGTCGTCAGACCTTCAGCGTGAACACTGCTCATCAGCATTAACAGACTTGTAGCGGCCATTGCGGTTGCTTTCACTCTCTTTCTCCTCAGCGGATTATGGGGACAACAAGCGTATAAGACCCCAGAACTTACACGGTGGTGAGTATCTGTTGAAGAGGCAGATAACACATTATTACACAATGTTATAATCACGCCCTGTAACCTGGCGACTTGAGCCGTAGTTGACCGGGTTGCCCGATATCGAAAGCGCTCGGATGCAGAAGGAAGCGGTTATCGCATTGAAAATAAAAAATAAACGCCAGGCTGACGTTTAAAGTTCGCCAGTGACGCTTAATGCCGCAACGCGGTGGAAAGCTGTTTAACTGCTTAAACGAATATCGGTCTGCTGCCGGCCGCTATAACAAAACGGCGCAGACCGATCTTTCGCTGGCAAATCCGGGCTGAATCCTGCTCTTTTACAGAAAATCAGGAAATTAAGGAGACAGCCCAGGGTAAGGGGAACGTTTATTTCAGCGGTTCCGGCATCGTTACGA
Source organism: Pantoea sp. CFSAN033090 (assembly GCF_001264395.1). Lineage (NCBI taxonomy): Bacteria > Pseudomonadati > Pseudomonadota > Gammaproteobacteria > Enterobacterales > Erwiniaceae > Pantoea > Pantoea sp. CFSAN033090. The sequence continues at coordinate 44,688 of NZ_LGYX01000002.1, forward strand.
TCCACAACTCGCTGTCCGACTCCGGTTTCTTCAGCGGCTTCACGCCGATCGTCGTTGCAACCGGCTTACCCTCTATAGTAAGTTCCCCCTTTTCATTCAGCCGATAATCCTTGCGCTTCTTACCTTCCACCGGATTTTGCATGACCGTTTTCACGCCGAAGTCATTGTCATTGGCGACCGCCAGCGTTTTACTGTCGATCAGCGCCAGTCCTTCGGCCTTCTCCTGCTGCCAGCCGAGTTGACGTAAATCGACCACCAGCGTTTTAGCTGCGAGCTTAATGCCTCGCTGCGCCAGCGCTTTCTCGTTGTCAGCCTCCGGATACTCACCAGGCTTATCGAATGCGGCAAGATCGGTAGCCGCACTGAGATCCACCTTATAGATAAGGTTGCGCATCGCGTCGTTTTTATCGCTGCCTTGTTCAATCAAGAGAATATGCTGATTATCGAGCGCCACGATATCGCCAATTTTGGCGTCGTTGTTTTTACTATAAGCCTGGCTGTCGATAGGGTATCCATACATCGCTGTTTTCCCGGTTGCCGGATCGAAGCTCACCAGGCGGGTAAAGCGCGCCTGCTTTTTACTTTTACCGTTGATATCCAGCGTACTCTGCACCGCGGCGATGATGCGCCCGTCCGGCATACGGGTAAGCCCTTCAAAACCACGATTAGGCTGACGCCACTTAAGAATATTAGGCAGTCCGCCCGCAATGGATTTTTCCCCTGCCATGGCCTGCGGCCCGTGAATCGCCAGAATCTTACCGCGTTGATCAACGTTAATCAGAAACGGGCCATATTCGTCGCACAACCAGTACCCGCCCTTCCCGTCCGGCGTAATGCCTTCCGTATCCAGACCACGGTTATCGCCCTTCAGCACTTTCAGTGTGTCGCTTAACGCGACTTCATTGGTTGAGCCGATGACACCATCCTGTAGCGGCAATCCGTTGATATTGCCCTTGTCGTCATGCAGCGGTCGGGCGTCCGTGGCTTCTGCTTTGCCGTTCTGCACCCGAATATTCATCAGCAGCGGAGCGAAATCTGGCGTGACGAAAATTTTTGACTCATGTTTGTCCACATCGGGTGAGTCAGCATTCGGCCCACGATCGGTGACGGTCGCGAAGGTGAGCGCATCCCCCTGCTTACCGGTAAACAGCAAACCGGAGCCGATTCCCACCGGCAAACCATCCGGAAACGCACTGGCGAACGCGCCGTTATAGCTAACGCGCGTACCTTCCGGAAAACTGACGATATAGTGCTCAGCCTGAGGTTGCGCCGCAAGACCAGAAAACGAGAGCGCACAACTGATAACTAAAGAAATCGTTTTTATTTTCATAATATTAAATCCATGAGGAAAAGCTGACAGCGTAAAGAACATAAATGACAGGAAAATGATATTTGCGGTAAAAACGGACAGCTAACAGGTTGATTTTGCCACCGTTAAGGCGCCGGCTGGGGAGGTGTTGAACGTAGAGTGAACGTTGATTTGTGCGCAACGCTGTCTGCTCAGTGCCAGGAGCTGACATTGGCAGAAAAATGATTGTTATTCATCACCCTATTGCTATCATCATGCACTTCCGGATGTGAACCACAGATGAGAAAGCTTGCGGGCTACTTACTATCCAGATATTTGCTCTGAGGTGCTGAGTAACTCCCAGAGCAAGTTCGCATAATGAAATGTGAACCCACTCCGGGAGAATTTTCATAGAGTGAAACTGCGAACTGAACTGATGTTCTGGTTACAGTAAATGAGAGACAGGCTGTGGTATCTCTTCACCAGAACATCCCTGTATTTACCTGTGGTAAGTGTTCATCAATGTGTGATGTTTATTGTTCAGGCGATTTTTCTATGCCGCTAGCAGAATTACTTATTCGCATCTGAAGACGAGAAATGTGTCCGGTGATATCTGCCGTCCTTTCTGCTAATCCCCGGATAGCACTGGCGATAACAGAAAACCCACGGCCATGTACACCTGCTCTCGCGGCTTCGATACTGGCGTTCAGTGAAATGAGTTTGATCTGCGCAGCAATAATCCCGTTTTCAGAGACGAGTTCGGCAATTTCTTTTGCGGTTTCGGCGGTCTGAATGTTTCGCCTGACTTCGCTTTCCTCATGTCGCCCACGGTCTTTACGGCCCTGAATATCAATAAGCGCGCCGACGGCACGCAAAGGGGTACCATCAGGTGCACGTTTAGTCTGCCCGCGGGCCTGAAACCACCGGTATTCACCACTTCGCAGTTTAAGACGATATTCAATATCAAAACCGGTTTTACCACTGAAGTCCATCAGGTGGCTGACGAAAGCATCGAGCGCATTCTGTTTGTCATCCGGGTGAAGGCGTGATGCCCAGCTGTCCATCACATCAGGGAACTCTTCAATGGTTTCAAAACCCAGCAGCTTCCTGAACTGCGGTGACCACCAGAATACGTTGTCGGGATTCAGGGGATTTCCGCCAATAATATCCAGATCCCAGAGGCCGTCATTAAGCATTTCGCGCGACAGGTCAAAACGGGTGGAGACAATATCAAACTTGCGGGACTGTGACGTTTCTTCTTCTGTATTCTCTATAACGGCAACCAGGCGCGGCGGCGTAAATTCACGACTGTATGATGCACGGATGCAAAACCACTGAAAGGTATTTGCGCCAGTTTTTATCAGGCAGCGTAACAGCTTTTCATCACCGCTATGTTTGAGTGTATGACTTATCAAACCTTTGAACGCCTCCCGGAAATCCGCATGGATCATCTGGATCAGCGAAGAGAGCCCGACCTCCTTCTGCAGAGGCAATCCCATAAGCTGACGTGCTTCAGGTGAAACAAATGCAGGCGCGTCACTTTTAAGATCGGTCGTCTCAACATACCAGTAGCCTTTCTGGCTGAGGTTCATAATACATTTCAGCAGCGTGGCATCACTATGATCCACATCCATCGTTTCATCGATAAATTTCTCAGCGATATCCATCGTTGTCGGCTCTTTGGCGGACTGTTTCCGGAATAAATTCAGCATTATTTCTCCTGGTGAGCATATACAGGCATAAAAATATGCCTGAAAGGGTTATCGGCAGAACTTTCTGGATATTCAGTTAAAGGTCGCTGGTTTGAATTAATACTGTAACAAGATGCTATAGATAGCTCGCCAGCGACAACTACCGGAGCTGAGGTGATGGATGAGCCTCACCGCCAGCGGGCTAAATTTATTTTTTTGAAATCATGTGGCGCGAAATTATCTTTGGTCTATGATATCTGGAAAATTTCAGGCCTTATAATCCCGACGCTCTGACTCCCAACGAAATTTACGTTGAAATGTTACTCTTAGTTTTGATACGCGGTTGTGGATTGATACTAGCTGGCTATCGCGGATATTAAATGAGTGGTTTAGCTGTGGCATGTCACTTCTGCTGACAGGCGAAAACCCGCACATTACTTATTGATATCCAGGGGTATACTTCAGCAATTCATAAGAGAAACTGGCTGCTGATCATATTGGATGTATTAACAGGGTTTAATATTTAACTTAAGCGATATTTTTATGAGATTGGTTTCACTTTGTTTCTGGCTTACCATACCAGATACCATCAGCCTCATGCAGACCCGTGGGTTAAATAAGTATGGCATTTTATGTTCATGAACTTTCCCCGCTCACTGACATTATAGCTATGTGTATCGCACTTAATAACCATAGACAATTTAAGGCCTCCGCAAAATGACGTTTGCAAAAGATTAATTTTTCCGCCGCAAACAAAACAGGGTTTTAAAAAAGGTTTTCTATTCCATTCCCGCTCAGGTCATCAATGCCTTACAGAAATACGTTTCAGGATATTTAAATGAATGAAAAATTGAAAGATGCTGATGCTCGTGCAGCTTATCAGCAGCTAATTAAGTCGGGCGAGTTTAAACCTTTTTTTCAGCCGATAGTCTCACTTGAGGATCAGCGCGTAGTGGGTTTTGAATTGCTGGCACGGCGTATTTTGCCCGAAGGGCTTATCGTATCTCCGGCTGAGTTCATTCCGGCTATGGAACATCATCGGTTACTCAATGAGCTGATGACAAGTCTGGCCGCTCAGGGATTCATGACAGCGAGCACCTGGCCAGAACACCAGTTTCTGTCTATAAACGTTTCTCCTTCGCAACTGAACGGTAAGCGCCTTCCCGAAATTTTAAGAAAACTGGCTGAACGTTATCAGTTCAGCCTTTCGCGGCTCAGGATTGAAATCACCGAGACAGCATTGATCGATGATATAGAGACGGCTCATGCAGAACTCGAAGCATTGTCTGAAATGGGTTGTATGATTGCTATGGATGACTTTGGCACCGGCTGTTCAAGCCTTGCCTGGCTAATCCAGCTTCCCGCCAGCACGATTAAGATTGATGGCAGTTTTATTCGTTCAATGCTTCAGAAAAAGGATAGCCGGAAAATTATCTCCAGCGTAGTCGGTTTGGGCCGCAGCCTGGATATGGACGTCATTGCTGAGGGTGTTGAAACAGAGGAACAGGCTGAGATGTTGCGGGGTATCGGCTGCGCTTATGCACAAGGCTACTTATTCAGCAGGCCGATCCCGGCTGAAGAAACACATAATTTTCTCACCGCTGGCTCTGGCCGTAAATTTCATAGTCGTGTGGCACGAATGTCTCTTGAGCAGCGCGCGCATCAGATTTCATCGATGTATGCTGCGCCTGACACCTCTATCTGTTTTCTCAGCCCTGAACTGATGATTGTTGACGCAAGTGATACCTTTGCAGCGCGGGTTGGCTGGCCAATGCAGGACATTACCCATCGCCATATTTTTGAAGTGATACCGTCTCAAGCCGAGAAGTTGCTTTGGTTGCAGGATTTCAGGACAAAAGGTCTTCCTTACCCTCCGTTTGAGGTAAAGCTGCCCGGCGGTAGCACCGATTTGGTTATGATTACGCGGGTGGAGGATGAGGCAAAAGATTTACTGGGGTTTTGTGTGTTTGGCTTTAACATTGACCGTCAGAACAGCCTTGTTCAGCCTTAGTGCCAGTTCACAACATCATCTGATATTTCCCGGCCGCCAGCTTAATTTTAACGAGGCAGGCTTCGGTTTCAGGTTGTTAGTTGAAGATGAGGCAAATGTCCGCTTAGTACCAGTGCGGAAGTTGCGAACAACATTCTGTGTGAAGCAATGGTAAGCAGGTCACATTTTCTTTGACCCATTTAAACGTTTTACCCTACAGAATGGAGGAATTTCCTGGCCTGTTTTCGATTAAGGCTACCTTTTTACTTCAGGCCCAGTTTGACTGCCAGCCGATGAAGATTACCCGGATCTAATTCCAGCTTTCTAGCCGCCTTAGCCCACACCCGATCGCAGCTTTCATAGACCTGTTTGATGTAATCGTACTGAAATTTACGCGTCGCCTCGCTGAGGTTCATCACTGGCGTTGCTAGCAACGTTTTGATCGGTTCTGCATGAACAGCCTCGCTATTCTCCAGTTGGAAATGTTGCGGAAGCAGAATAACTTCGCCGTTGCGTGATTCGGCCTGCGCGATAATCACGGCGCGGTATATGGCATGTTCCAGCTCGCGCACATTTCCTGGCCAGCTCGCGGCTTGCAGCATAGCGCGGCAGCCAGAACTTAGCGCAACGCTTAACAGACCAAATTTAACCCGACACTTTTCACAGAAATAGCCCGCCAACAGCACGATATCGTCCCGACGCTCATTCAGCGACGGGACGAACAGCGGGAAGACGCTTAGGCGATGATAAAGATCAGCCCTGAATTTGCCATCGGTCACCGCCTTACGCATATCGAGGTTGGTTGCGGCGATAATGCGCACATCAACGGTAAGTGGCTTATCTTCGCCCACCCGCTGCAGATCGCCATACTGCAGCACACGTAAAAGCTTGGCCTGCAGCGAAAGCGGAAGCTCTCCGATTTCGTCAAGAAATAGCGTACCTTTGTCCGCCAACTCGAATTTGCCGGGCCGATCGTGAATGGCACCCGTAAACGCTCCTTTGACATGTCCAAACAGCTCGCTCTCCGCCACGCTTTCCGGCAGGGCTGCACAGTTCAAATATACCAGTGGCCGCGCTGCGCGCTGAGATTGTTGGTGAATAGCCTGAGCAATCAGCTCTTTACCGGTGCCGGTTTCGCCCATGATCAGCACGCTGAGATCAGAAGGAGCAACCACTCCAATCTGCTGTTTGAGGTGCGCTAACGCCGCCGAATCACCGATGATTTCCACCTCTTCGTTCTCTTCGGGTCGGTGTGGTGACGGTGTAAAGGATGAGGCGGGTTTTTCTAAACGCTCCATCAGCAAGGCATTGTTCAGTGCGCCCGCCATCAGGCTCGCCAGCACTCGTAACTCTTCATCGCTGTATTCATCAAACTGAGTGGCATTAATGCCATCCAGCGTCAGGGCACCGATCAACGTTTGTCCGATAAAAAGCGGCATGCCGACACAGGCATGAACGTGTAAATCGCCTTGATCGGGAATCAATCCATCATAGGGATCGGGTAAATCGCTGTCGGCGGGAAAGCGCACCACATCGCCAGCGCGCGCGATGGCCTCAAGCCGTGGATGAACATCAAGATTGAATCGCCGTCCCATCACATCCGGTGCCAGACCTGCAGTGGCCAGCGGACGAAACTGTTGATTCTCGTAGCGTAACAGCGCGGTCGCATCACAGTTTAGCGCGCCGTGGATGCTGTTAATCATCCGCATAAACCGATCGCGTCCGTGTACACCATTTTGAATATCGACAGCCAGCGCCGCCAGTGTTTCAACAGAAAGCGTCATATTGTCACCTGCACATGAATTGTCTCAAAGACAACTAAACGCATTGTATTTAGCACAATCCCGTTTTGCCTGTTTGATGCAAATCAACGTGTTAAGTAATGGCATGGAATATGCCTTATCAGATTAGATAATGTAGCTTAGGAGTATGACCATGTCAGAGCAACAAAGCAGCCAGGCGTTTAACACACAACAAATTGCAATAGCCGCTGACGCCCTGCGTTGGGCGACATTTGGCAGCGGCGGCCGCGGGCTGGCGTTCACTTACCGACAAACGTCGCCAGAACGCCTGCATTTTGAAACCGAATATGCCGGACGTAAAGCCTGGGTTGATTTAGATATCCCTTACACCCCACTGTCACTTATCGTTGCCGGTGCGCTGCTGTTGCAACAGCTGAACACTTATGTCGGATAACACTATGAAACATTTAGATGAAGTCCTCAAAACAGTTGATGAAGCCATTCGCAACAATGTCATCCACGATATGAATGTGCTGCTGTGCGAACTCAGCGACGACCATCAGCTCACTCGCGAAGAGCGCTTTACCCAACAGCAGCGTCTGCGCGTTGCGGTATTTAAACACAGCACCGAGAAAGATGAGCTCGCCGAACAACGCCGCGTCTGGCTTACCCAGGGCGGCATCATCTGCTAACAGGAGGCCCAACATGGCTCATATCATCCCTAAACATTTTGTACATACCCGCTCAACATCTTTCTGGGATAAAAAGAGTGTGCCGCAAGCGCTTTTGACACATCACAACACGAAAAAAGGCGTATATGGCAGGCTTTCAGTTATGTGCGGTGCGGTGAAATAGTATGGTTTCGCCGGTGAACACAAGACAGAACACGAAATGGAAACCACCCTTATCGCCGGGCAGTTTGGCATCAGCCCGCCGCTATCCTGGCACCGCATTGAGTTGTTAAGTGATGACACTTATTTCAATCTTGAATTTTTTGCTGACCCAGACATTGCATTAGAAGACGACGGATTTGAACGCGAGCTTCATATTCCGGAATCATCGAAATGAGCCATATCACTGACCCGCTGCGGCGGTTTTTTTATATCACATGTATTGTCATTTTAACAATTCGATGTCATTAACACAAAATATGCCAGTGTAATTTTAACAATGAAGTTAATGTAAATACCCAAATATCAGCAACTTAAAAACTGGCACATTTGATGCAAAGCTGATGTGAAACCAACTTACGCTAACAGGGCATCAAATGAACATTCTTGTAAAAAACAATATTTTTTGGGTCGGCAAACGTGACTGGGAAGTTGAGCACTTTCACGGCAAAGAGTACAAGATGCAGCGGGGCACTAGCTATAACAGCTACCTTATTCGCGAAGCAAAGAACGTCCTGATCGATACAGTTGATCTGAAATTTCGCACTGATTTTGTTAAAAATCTGGCAGAAGAAATTGATCTGAAAAAAATCGATGCCATCGTAATTAACCATGCCGAAGAAGACCATTCTGGCGCACTCGCCGAACTGCTGGCGCTGATCCCAGGCACGCCGATTTACTGCACTGCTAATGGTGTTGATTCCATTAATGGTCATCACCACCATCCTGAATGGAATTTTAACGTGGTTAAAACCGGTGATTCGCTTGATCTCGGCAACGGCAAAAAACTGATTTTTGTTGAAACCCCAATGTTGCACTGGCCGGACAGCATGATGACTTACATGACCGGGGACGCCGTGCTGTTCAGTAATGACGCCTTCGGCCAGCATTATTGCGATGAACATCTGTTTAACGATGAAGTTGACCAACACGAACTGTTTGACCAATGTCAGCGCTATTTTTCCAACATTCTGACGCCTTTTGCACGTCTGGTTACCCCAAAAATCAATGAGATACTCGGATTTAATTTGCCGGTTAGTATGATTGCGACCTCGCACGGCGTGGTGTGGCGCGATAATCCAACGCAGATTATAGAGCTGTACCTGCAATGGGCTGCGGATTACCAGGAAGATCGCATCACTCTGTTCTACGACACCATGTCTAACAATACCCGCATGATGGCGGATGCTATCGCCGAGGGCATCCGCGAAACCGATCCTCGCGTTGCCGTGAAGGTTTACAACGTCTCCACCCACGACAAAAACGAAATCATTACCTCCTGCTTCCGTTCCAAGGGCATTCTGGTCGGTTCCTCCACCATGAACAATGTGATGATGCCGAAGGTGGCGGGCATGCTGGAAGAGATTACCGGCCTGAAATTCCGCAATAAACGTGCCTCCGCGTTCGGTTCTTATGGCTGGACCGGCGGAGCGGTGGATCGCGTAGCCACCCGCCTGCAGGATGCCGGTTTTGATATGACGATTGCGCTCAAAACTAAGTGGCGTCCCGACCTCTCCGCGCTGGAAGAGTGCCGCGAGCATGGCCGCAAAATCGCCCGTGAATGGGCGCTCATGCCGCTGCCGGTAGCCGTCGTCGCAGCGAATAATGCCGCTGCGGTTATTGCAGCCGCCGTGCCCATAAACCAGGATGGCGTCGGCGTAGTAGAAGCGGGTGAGAACATCGGACAGAAAATGATTTGTACGGTTTGTCAGTGGGTTTACGACCCGGCCGAGGGCGAACCAAATCAGGATGTCGCACCAGGAACCGCATGGGAAGCCGTACCAGACGATTTCTTATGTCCTGGATGCGCGCTGGGTAAATCCGTGTTCGAACCTTACGAGGGCTGAGTCTATGTCAGCAGACATTGTGGTGATTGGCTCAGGTTTCGCCGCCCGCCAGCTGGTCAAAAACATCCGGCATCTGGACAAAAATGTGCCGATTCGCATCATTGCTGCCGACAGCTGTGATGAATATAACAAGCCCGAACTCAGTCATGTTTTCAGTATGGGTTATCGCGCTGAGGCACTCACTCGACAAGCAGCAGCAGACTGGGCGGAAAGCCAGAACATCATGCTGCATCCTTTTACCGTAGTTTCGTGCATTGATACGGCTGCACACATTATCACCACCAGCGCGGGCGATTACATCTATGGCAAGCTGGTACTTGCCACCGGTGCCGAGGCTATCGTACCGGAGATAGAAGGCAGTGATCTGATCTTCACGCTGAACAGTCAGCAGGAATACCGACGCTATGACAAAGCGCTTATTGATGCGCATCAAATACTGATAGTCGGCGGTGGCCTAATCGGCACAGAACTCGCAATGGATTTTAACCGTGCTGGTAAAGCAGTAACGGTAATGGATCGAAGTAACAGCCTTCTTTCAACGCTGTTACCACCGGAAATCAGTGCTCGGCTGCAAAACCGTTTAATGAACAACGGGGTAGAATTTATGTTCGGGCAGGAACTCATTCAAGTCTCCCGGCATAATGATTTACTGGAGGCAAGTTTCAGTAACGGACAGAGAAAGACCTTTGACGCCGTGGTGTGTGCCATTGGCTTACGCCCTAATCTTACGCTGGCGAAGAGTGGTGGGATTAAGACACGTCGTGGGATTGTAGTTGATGACACTCTTGCCACGTCGGTTGCCGATGTCTATGCACTGGGTGATTGTGCAGAAATACAGGGGAAACCGATGCCCTATCTGCAACCAGCAGCCCTTGCGGCAATGACGCTGGCTAAAAATCTTACCGGCCACAACGCCAAACTGATGCTACCAGCCATGTTGATCAAGATTAAAACGCCGGATATGCCGCTTCAGCTGGCGGGCGATCCAGCGAATGCTGCTTATCATTGGGAAATGGCGCTATCCCCGGCAGGCATAATTGCTCAAGGCCGTGACGAAGACGGTGCACTACGGGCATTTGTTGTCAGTGAAGATCATATGAAGCTTGCATTCAGTATGTTGAAGGACATTAAGCTACCGGGCACATCTTAATCAAAGCATTTTATTAACAGATGATGAGACGTATTTATTTTCGCTTAATAAATCGCCGATTTTGCTTACACCAAACAGGCCGGTTTTCTCCGGCCTTTGCTTTCAACTCAATATCAAAGGATGTGACATGATGAATATGCCTGAAGCCCCGACAGTAACTAATATTACCCTTCATAACCCCTCGTCCTGCACTTGTGGCAGAATTATTTGGTTATCAATGCACTGTGATTTCTTCGCAATGAATATTGGAACAAGCGGCAATGATGGGCGAATCAGTGCAAATATCGGGACGTTTTCGCAGAGTAAAATTTTCCCGCCCGAAATGCTCAAGGACGCCGTTGCAACAATATTTTGGGAGATGTGGAATGTCTGGGAACCCGAAGAAGGCATAAAGGTTGTGGCTGAAGGATAGAAAAAAATAGAAATGATACTGATGCGTCCACATGCGCTCTTTACAGAACCATCGCTATGATTTTAAGAGCAACATTATTATCCATAAAGAAAAAAGACAGCGCCACAACATGAATGTTAATTCCCTGGCCGTATTTTCTATAAGCTCCGGTTAATGCCAGAAGCGGAAGTTAACAAGGAGGGGTATTTCGCAGACTCCCATAGAGAAATTAAAAATATGATAACGCGTAAACCCAAGCGGGATGTCAATCTTCAATCAGCATCCCCTTCTGGAGAACCCACAGACAATACTTTCCAGTGGTTAACAACCATGATTGCCTTATTTTTTCAGGTTATTCGTGTACGCAGCGGCAGCAGCGTCATGTGTCTGGCCTGCCGGGGGATTCCACTGAAAGCCTGTCTTTGCCTCGATACCCGGCCGCAGACGCTGCTAGTCGGTGTAATCTTCCCGCGGATGAAAAAACAATGGCGCTTACTGATCAATATAACGCAGCCATGTAGCCCACTTTTCCAGACAGGCCTCTCTGATTTCCTGCGACGTATTATCTGCCATCCACGCCATAAAATTGTCTTTACAGCCCCGTTAAACGACTGCGATTCCGGGTGGGCAAAAACGATTAGAACTTTCAGGGATTTCTCCCTGTTGAACGACGACGACGCGCAGCAGACCGGTCCAGCTTAGTGATAAACCACGGCCAGCCGCTGACAATAATGATTCCACTCAGGATAAGCAGCGTGCCCCAGATGAAGCCCGGCTGAGGCTGCTCGTCGAGAAACAGCATTCCCGCCAGGACACCGAAAACCGGCGTCATGAACGACAATACGCCGAGCTGTGAGGCCAGATAGGTTTTCATCAGGCTGAACCAGGTCAGATAGCTGGCAAACCCGACAATAAAAATCTGGAAAAGCAGGCTCAGGCTTCCGGTGACTCCAGGCCTGAAATGAAGCTGTCCGCTGAACAGTGCGTACAGAAAGAGTAAAATGCAGGCACCTGTGAGCTGATAAAACAGTGTATGCGTTGCCGGTGCCTGGCTCAGCGCAGTACAGCGCACCACGACAGTGGTGGCTCCCCATGCCAGCCCAGCAAGCAGGCCCATCACATCTCCGGTCAGCATTCTCACTGTGTCGCCGGTGCTGCTGCTCCCGGAAAGGAACGCCACCGCAATGCCGATGAACGCAACAACGATGCCTCCCCATTGTGCAGGCATGAGCCGCTCATCAGGATGAAAAAGCTGCAGACCGACAGCGGCAAAGGCAGGCGCAGTGTAGAGAAAAACCGCCATATGGGAGGCAGAGGTATAGCGGAGCCCCTCAGCAACAAACAGGAACTCCAGTGCAAACAGCAGCCCGACCACACATCCAGCCATCAGATAAGGGCGGGACTGACGCAGCGACTCTTTTTTGCAGGTCATTACGACCAGCACAAGCAGAGCGGCAATGCCAGAGCGGAGAGCTACCTGTAACACGGGCGAAATTTCTTCTGCCACGCCTTTGATAGCGACCTGCTGTACTCCCCATATGATGCAGAGCACCGTCATTATTGCGCTTGCGCGCAGATCCGCATTTTTTCGCCTGAACGTCATCTCTGCCTCCTGAAAAAATTCAGTATGGCAGTGACGTGGATAGAGCATATAGTGTGAAAAGGACATCCTGTAGTGTAAAACAGCAGGTAAATGCAGGAATCAATCGGGTTCAGTCATGCTAAACAAAAAGCTTATTTCTCCCCCCTTCACACGTGAACTACCCGGCCCGGCATGGTTCAGGGTAGCTGACATGCCCGCCGGGGCTACCTATCCCGTGCACTCGCACCCCTGGGGTGAGTTTGTCTTTTCCTTCAGCGGAGTTATGGAAGTCAGGCTGGAAGGCGATCACCTCACTGCCCCGGCTAACTATGGTATCTGGCTGCCGCCGGGCGTCGTACATGAAGGGCTGAACCGCTACTCTGCTACCCACTGTTCACTTTACCTGATGCCTGAACTCTGCCTGGGCATGCCTGAAGTGCCCTGCACACTGCAGGTAAATCCTCTTACGATTGCCCTGCTTGAACATCTCCGGCTGCATCCTCTTCTGTCGCCGCTTTCTGAGGAAAACCATCGGCTCCTCGACGTGCTCCGTGACCAGTTGAAAAGCGCACAGCGCTATAAAAATTTTCTGCCCTACACTGATGATCCACTGCTCAAGGGGATTCTGGAAAAACTCGAAAAAAATCTGGCGGATGATACGCCGCTGGCAGAACTGGCTTCTTCATCAGGGACGACAATAAGAACGCTTAACCGGAAATGTCAGGAGGCACTGGGTATGCCGCTGAACGAGTGGCGTCAGCGGATGCGTGTGGTAAAAGCCATGCACCTGCTGGAAAAAGGTGGAAAAGTGGAAAGTGTAGCCTTCGAAGTCGGCTATAACAGCGCGTCGTCGTTTATTGCCATGTTTCAAAGGCAAACGGGGATCACACCCGGACAGGCGATATGTTCACGATCCTCCTTTTGAATGCAGCGTTGTTGCCTGTGAGAAAATAGCGGATCCTGATTCGGGTGATGTAATGATATGGGGGCTTCTATTTGCGCTCACAGCAGATGCAACATCCTTGTTGTTTGTCTGCTTAGTGCCAGACGCGGATATTTATTACAACGCGGTGTATTCATCAACTAATTGCAGCCACTTCACTTTCAATCTTTATGCATCAGCCTGGTCAGCATCTCGCAGAAGGCCTCGCTTGCTGGATTAACGCGGTGTTTATTCAGGCGTAGCAGGCAATCGACCGACGGCAGAGGCATCAATTTCTCAAGTTCAGGCATGCTACAAATCGCTTTATCAACGCTGTATTGATTGAGTATTCCCACCCCCAGCCCCGTGGTTATCGCCGCAAGCATACCTGCTACTGAAGGACACTCCAGCATCACAGCAAATGGAATGTTTGCCTGGCGAAGTTTCTCCTCAGCCAGGTTACGGTAATAGCAATCCGGTCCCCAGGTAATAAGCTTCAGGCTCTTATCCGAGTCATGTCGCCAGGCAGGCGTTGCGTACCAGTATAAATTTTCACTCCACAATACCTTATCTTCCGTCGATGCCGTGCCCGTGAAATCCTGATGTAAAATGATCTCCAGACTTCCTTCAGAAAAATGCTGACGCAGGAGATGACTTTGCTCCACCACCAGTTGTATATCCACCTCTGGATGGTGGTGAGTGAAGGTTGAAATCACCCCGCATATTTCAGTCATTGAGATGTGTTCAGTGACCCCGATTCGCAGCTTGCCACGCAGTGCCGAAGGCGAAAAATAGGCTACGGCATGATCGTGTTCAGTAAGTATTTTTTCCGCATGTTGCAGCAGAACGCTGCCCTTTTCTGTCGGAACGGCTTTTCCGGCGATGCGCGTTAATAGCTGGCATTGAAGTTGATCTTCAAGCCGTCTGAGCTTCCAGCTTACAGCGGACTGGCTCAGGTTGAGGAGTAATGCGGCCTTACTCATATTGCCCGTTTGCAGCACGGTCCGGAACACTCTGAGTGAGTCAACGGAGAGTCGTTTATTCATTTTTGTATGACAAAAGTAGGATTACAGCGGGAAAGAATGTCACTGGTGTCATATTCAGTCAACGGATAGCCTGACTGAAACAAACACAACGGAGAAAGCCGATGCCCGCTAATAACCCATTACTGAATGACGACGTTCTGATAAATGGTTGTCGCATTGCGACCGGAGTCCATGGTTCAGGAACACCTCTGGTGCTGGTTCATGGCACGCCCGCACACTCAATAATCTGGCAGTCACTGGTGCCGGTATTTGTCGATGCGGGTTTTCACGTTCATCTGTATGACCTGCCTGGGTTTGGCGCATCAGAGCGTCCTTTGACGGCTGATACCTCGGTTGCCGCTCAAGTCAGTTTTCTGCTGAAACTGCTTGAACACTGGCAGCTCGAAAAAACAGATCTTTTTGGTCACGATATCGGTGGGGCCATTTCACTCAGACTGGCGTTCGACAACCCATCCCTTCTGAAGACGCTTACGATTGCCGATATTCCCAGCTACAACTCCTGGCCTTCGCCCACATGGAGAGATATGCGGGATAATTATGCGGATTATGCGCTGATCCCCGCCACTGAGCATTACCGCGCGATGTGGCACCAGTTAAAGATGGCGGTTTTTAATAAGGATCGTATGACTGAGCAGCGGCTGGAAAATTATCTTGCACCGCTTTGTGGTGTGGTAGGGCAACCTTCATTTTATCAGCATCAGGTTGCGCACTATAATGAGTGTTACACCAGTGACTTTGCAGGAAAATTGCCGCAACTCCGGCTGCCCGTACAGATTTTATGGGGCGCCGAAGATGAATGGCAACCCGTTGAGTATGCAAGGCGTTTGCAGTGCGACATCGTCTCCTCCACGCTGCATATCTTTGAACAGGCCGGACACTTTTTAATGGAAGATGCCCCCTTGCCAGTCGCCGCACAGGTAATTGATTTTGTTAATCAACATAATATGAGGTAGAGCCATGATCCTGATCGGAATGCTGGATTCACCCTATGTCAGACGGGTTGCTATTTACATGAAAGTATTGGGTATTCAATTCGAGCATCGCCCGCTTTCGGTATTCGGCGATTTTGATGCCTTAACGAAAATTAACCCGGCCGTTAAAGTTCCAACGCTTATCACAGATGATAATCAGGTGCTGATCGATTCCACACTAATTATTCATTACCTTGAGAAATATTGCGGTCATTCGCCTGCACCTACATCAGCGTCCGGCGTGGAAGAGTTCCGGGATCTGCATCTTACCGGCTTCGCCCTGGCCGCCTGCGAAAAAGCGGTGCAGATTGTGTACGAACAGCGTCTCAGGCCGGAAGAAAAACAGCATCAGCCCTGGGTGGATCGCGTAACTCAACAACTGCATGGTGCCTGGCAGACGCTGGAGAACGGGCTGCGGAAAAGTCATCCTGACATGCTGTCCGTGGCCGGTATCAGCATCGCAGTGGCCTGGAGTTTTACAGAATTGATGCTGCCGGATACCGTCAGCCATGCGCAGTATCCGGAACTGGCCGGGTTTACATTGCTAGCCGAACAGCGACCGGAATTTCTGGCAACGCCTTTGATTTAATGAGGATGGGTTTTGTATATAAGAGCCCAATGATGCCTTACCTAATGTATAAAGAACTTATAGCTTTAGAATTAGTCGATAGCAAAAGGTGACTCAATGAGCACCAATTGAATATCTTCATACAATATAAATAACTCTTAATAATCTAATAAAGGCAAGTAAACGTAACATCCGCTTTTTGCATATAACGGGCAATGCTCTGCTCTATGCCAGAAACGGGCGTTTATGATTTTGAATTAAGCATAAAAGTGCATACGATTTCAGAAAGCATTAACTTCCCGATACGGATTACAGAGACAGGCCTGACTCAGCAATAAAAACGATAAAGCAGCGTATTCTCGATGAGAGATATCGGCTGGCCGGCCAGAGTGCCGAGAAATACCCCTGCCTGGTACAGTAACCGGGCAATACCTCTTTCAGTTGCCCCGAATCCAAAGATTCACGTACGACAAAATCGGGCACATAGCTGATACCCATACTGACTGGTCTGCTACACGGATAACAACAATATATGAGTCAGCACCTGATGTCATACTGACGGCCTCCGGTTAAACGTGACGGCAGGATTGAGAGATGAGCGATTGAAGAGCGCGAAAAATCTTAAACTTAATCTGATGTTCATCCTGTTAAGTGGCTGAAACACGCAGCTAACGCGTTGCGCGTACAGATAAATACATTCCCCACTGGAACGAATAACCTGCCACCTGCTGGCCTTTCCTTAAGTCAAATCCGCGCCCCGACGCCATGATCGGGTTACACGTCAGTTATTGATAGTACCAGCGAAAACTGGAGTGAAAATAACGCGCGTTATCGTAACCTTAGAACTCTACATTTTTCATTCAAAAACAGTAACTTCTCCTCTGATTACAGTTCGCCTATGCTGGCTGCTCATTAGATTTCACTTCAGAAGGATCTGTTATGTTTGTTGTGCCCGCATCCTACAGTGCAGAGGCTGTTCAGTGCCTGTATGAAGTTATCGGCATACTCAACCTGAATGGCGTACGCTGCCACGTTATCTTTGACAGTCAGGCATCCCGCGCCGCAGTGATCCAGGCGGACGCGACAGAGGAACATGGCGAAATGCGCCATCCTGTGCTGGCCGTGCTGGAAATGGAACGCGTAACGAGTATCAACACCATACTGCGCATCAAATCGTTCTGGACCGATTCCGAGGGCGCTCAATCAGGTGTGGAACCAGGCACGCTGGCAAAAGCGTTGTATAAAGCGCTGACAATAAAGAAACATATCACGCTGGTGGGATTGTAGGCATTCTGAAGCCCGTGAAGTACGGGCTGTAACAGTCAGGTATTGAGAGAGATACACTCCGGGGATGAGCATGATAATTCCACAGGTGCACAAGAGTGCTTAATGCTGATCCGCGCATCCTGCCCGATCGGGCGTACGATGGCAGTGTGAAGATTCCGCTTTATTATTGACGTGTTGATACTGCTCTGTGTGAAGACACAGAGAATGCCTTGCTGAAGTCCCGGATGCGTTCCTCACGTCCCACGGCAAGGGCAAACAGCACGCCACCCACAATTGAGAACAGCCCCAGAACACCCCATGCCAGCGTCATATCACTACCGCCACCCAGATGCTTGAGGTATCCGGCAACAAGGGGGCCGCCAAACTGTCCAATGAAGTTGCTGCATGCGCCGACAAAAGCCACCGCAGGGACTGCTTTCTTTGTCGGGAGAATTTCAGTCAGCCTGACGTAAACCAGTGGCACCAGCATCTTCATTGTCAGGCCGACAAACATGAACAATCCTATCTGAGCCCAGTAATATTCCAGCGGCACAAAAGCGGCAGCCAGTAATGCCACACCACAGAGGACGGTAGGAATAGCGGCATGCAGTCGTCGCTCCTGGTTGTACTTATCTGAACGCCGGGTGATGTACCAGATGCCCAGCATCGTCATCAGGAATGGCATCCCACTGATGAGACCGACCATAAATTCACTGAGCGTGCCATACCCTTTGAGAGCTGTCGGCAGCCAGAGCGTAAAACCGTAAGCGAGCATGCTATGCAGGGAGTAGCCGATCAGCATCAGCCAGAGGGCCGGTATTTTGAGAATGGTCCACCAGGGAGCGGATTTCTCATTCCTGTAGTTTGACTGCTCAGCGGCCAGGTCTTTCTGGATATAATCCCGATCTTCGGCACTCAGCCAGCTAGCGGCCTGAATACTTTTAGGAACCAGATAAAACCAGATGATGCAGAACAGCCAGGCCGGTGCACCTTCAATTACCATCATCAGGCGCCAGTTATGATGTGCAAGGATCCAGCCAGATATCGGACCGGCCAGAAACGCGCCCGCACCCAGGCTAAGATTCCAGATTCCGAATGCCCGCCCCCGCTCAGGCTTCATAAACCACTGGGCCAGGAACATGGCCGTGGCGGCCTGAATTGGACCTTCAGCGATGCCCAGTAAGAAACGGATCGCTACCAGTTCACCGAAGTTACGCGTCAGGCCGGTAAGCATTGCGCAGGCCCCAAACAGAAACAGGCTGATACCTATTATTTTCTGTGATCCAAAACGGAGAGCCAGCCATCCTGCGGTAAATTGCGTGGCGACATAACCCCAGGCAAATGCGCCGCCAAGCCAGCCGGCTTCAACAGGACTCAGGCCCATTTCAGCTGTTATATGGGGCAGCGCCATGCCTATATTCACCCGATCAAAAAATGAAATGGTATACATGATGAATACGGCAGGTAATATGATTGTCCAGCGTTTATTTCCGATAAGCGCATTACCTTTGAGAGTTTTCTCACTCATGATAACTTCCTCATTTAACACTTTGGCAGGGGGAGGAAATGCTGACTTCAAATCCATCTGAATATCAGTCAAAATGTTTATTCATTATCCGAAGGATGTAACGGAGAAATGAGCAGCCTGAGAGTAAAAGGCGCGGATAAACAGGCCGGGCACCAGGATTCATGACTGGCTCGAAATGACTGATATTTATAATAATTTCCAGTGTATATTTAATCCGACAAGACTATCTGAATGTCGATAATTCAACGGATAGCTGATATACCTACAAGAAGATGTTGTGCCTGAATCAAAGTCAGCCCTTCAACCCGGAATTATTAATAACGCTACCGTTTGTCAGTTCAATAACGTCCTCTCCTCTCAGATTCAGATAAATTTATTCTTCCTGAGGCGTCAGGTTAATTAAGAGATTGATATTTTACCGTAGCCCCTCAACTTAACGAGGGGCGCAGTGACATTAAACATGCCGTAATGTAAGCGAAAACTTATTCAGCCAGCGCCCGCATTTCTTTAATAAGGTCTGATTTGCCTTCAAAACCGATACCCGGCAGTTCCGGCATAATAATATGGCCATCTTCAACTTTTACCGAGTCCGGGAAACCGCCGTAAGGCTGGAACAGATCGGGATAACTTTCGTTACCACCCAGACCGAGGCCTGCGGCGATATTCAGGGACATCTGATGGCCGCCATGAGGAATGCAGCGTGACGGTGACCAGCCAAACTGCTCAAGCACATCCAGTGTGCGCAGATACTCAACCAGCCCGTAGGAGAGCGCGCAGTCAAATTGCAGATAGTCGCGATCCGGACGCATACCGCCATACCGCAGCAGGTTTCGCGCGTCCTGATGTGAAAAGAGGTTTTCGCCCGTTGCCATTGCGCCTGGATAGAACTCCGACAGGGCTGCCTGCAGAGAATAATCGAGCGGGTCGCCAACCTCTTCGTACCAAAAGAGCGGATATTCACGCAGCATTTTTGCGTAGGCAATACCGGTTTCCAGATCAAAGCGACCATTAGCATCAACGGCGAGGCGCGCTTCGCTGCCGATTTCTTCCAGTACGGCCTCAATACGGCGGCGGTCTTCGTCCAGAGAGGCACCACCGATTTTCATTTTCACAACGTTATAGCCGCGGTTCAGGTAGCCGCGCATTTCCTGTCGCAGTGCGCCAAGGTCTTTACCCGGATAGTAGTAACCCCCAGCCGCATAGACGAAGACGCGCGGATTAGCCTCAACGCCCTTCATTTCGGCCAGCAGGCGGAACAGCGGCTTGTTTGCAATTTTTGCCGTTGCATCCCAGATGGCCATGTCCAGGGTTCCCACTGCAACTGAACGCTCGCCATGACCGCCAGGCTTTTCGTTGCTCATCATCACGGCCCAGACTTTGTGCGGATCCAGATTGTTACCTTTGGCATTCAGCAGGCTTTCGGGATCGGCTTCAAGAATGCGATCGCGGAAGCGTTCCCGGATCAGGCCACCCTGGCCATAACGGCCGTTAGAGTTAAAGCCGTATCCCACTACACGGCGCCCGTCGACTTCAACATCTGTCACAACGGCGACCAGGCTTGTCGTCATCTTGCTGAAATCGATGTACGCGTTACGAATAGGGGAAGCAATGGGTTTGGTAATTTCTACAACATCAAGGATGCGCATGATCTCTCCGGTAGTTCTCAGTCAAAGACTGTTTTACTAAAATACCTACGCAATCAGTTATGTCATGCCATCTGTTTATCGGCATTCATCGGCACAATGAAGTAGCGTAGTGTTAAGGGACCTGATTGTTCTGTCTGCTATTATCCTAAGCAGTACATGGGTTCCGTTCTAATGCCAAAGAGGCAGCCTGTAATGCAAAATCGGCATCACCTTGAGTTAACCTGGCTTGAAGACTGTATTGCGCTGGCGCAATCACTCAATTTTTCCCGTGCGGCAGCTTCACGATATGTGACACAGCCTGCATTCAGCCGCAGAATCGTCTCGCTAGAAGAGTGGCTTGGCACGCCAATTTTTGAAAGAAATCGTCGGGGCGTCAGCCTGACCCGAGCCGGAGAGGTTTTCGTCAGGCAGGTGCCGGAACTTATTCGTGCGCTTTATACCCTGAGAAGTGAATCTATCGAGGCCGCAGGAGAAGCCCGACCGGATGTTATTTTTTCCGCCACACACGCGCTGTCATTTTCTTTTTTTCCGGCACTGATGCGTAACAACGAAAAAATTGCCCGCTTCGGATCTTTTCGACTGTTATCAGACTCATTAAGTGCCTGCGAACGCATGCTTGAGAAAGGTGACGCGCAATTTCTGCTTTCTTATTACCATCCTCATATGCACATCCATCTCGATCAGTCGAAATATCTCAGCGTCCGGCTTGGACAGGAAGTTTTACAGCCGTATTCACGATGCGATCCGACAACGCGTGAGCCTCTATTCCATGCGTCAGGCGGTAAGAAGTTTCCTTTCCTCTCCTATTCTGCTGAATCCGGCCTGGGCCGCATCCTGTCTAATACCTCACAGGTTAACCGGGCCAGACGCGGAATGGATATTGCCTTCACGGCCGATCTTGCTGCCACCTTACTCGCCATGGTCAAAGCCGGAGACGGCATCGCATGGCTGCCGGAAACACTGGCAGCGCCGGATGTTGATGCTGGCTCGATTGCCGTAGCAGCTAATAAGGAGAGCGCACTCTGGATACCCATAGAGATCCGGCTGTTCAGACCCGCAGCGAGGATGTCCCGGGCGGTAGAAGCGTTGTGGGAAATTTTCTTAGATGGCCAAATCTGAGCGGAAAACCATTTTGCGCTAATCGCGACAACATCTGAAAGGAATAAAGCGAGAACACATCAGAACCACAAGCTGACGCTCTAAGTTCCCTGACAAGCAGAGTTGCACAAACTACCCATGTCAATATAAACACCGCTTGCCTTCATGCGACCGACCGGAGATTAACTAGCTTGCGCTGCGGTTTCCCGGTTTTCACGCATGACATCGACTGGGTAAGACGCCCCAGGCACTATAAGCAGGTAATCGGGACAACCGATGATGGGAATGAAATCGGGTATTAAATCAAGTGGGTTAAACAGTATAGGCTGCGACAGTCAACGCCAGCACTTTAGCGAGCATCGGCGGG
>NZ_LGYX01000020.1:0-81806 GCF_001264395.1 Pantoea sp. CFSAN033090
GCAAGCCATCTGAAACGCCCTGGCGACAGGGAATGTGCCAGAAAGTATAGACCCGTCAGGCTGGTTAGACCTCATTAGTAAGGCCAGCGTTAAGTGTAAAAGTGTGAGCTGACAGGCAGAGTCAGGAGGCAGTTTTGCGGCGGCGCTTTTTCTCAGGCAGTAACTGCGTCACCTGGCTTTCAACCCAGCCATCATCAAGACGGGTACGGAGCAGGTCGCCGCTCTGGAGCTGTGCGGTTTTCTTCACCACCTGTCCGGCAGTGTCGGTGGTCACGCTAAAACCGCGCGCCAGCGTCGCCAGCGGGCTGACGCCTTCCAGCTGCGCCACCAACTGACCAAAGTGCTGTTTGCTGGTGCTCAGCTGTTTTGTCATGCTCTGCTGCAGGCGGTAGTGCCAGCTTTGCAGCTGTTTTTGCGCATCGAACAGCCGCTGCTGAGGCTGCTGGGCATTGAGTCGATGCGACAGGCGATCCTGCTGACGCGAGGCCTGACGCAGGCGGGTTTCCATCGCTTCTCCCAGTCGCTGCTGCAGGCGGAACAGGGCGGTCTGCTGACGGGCCAGACGCAGCTGCGGATGCTGCTGTTGCAGACGATGTTCAAGGCGGGAGTAAAGCCGCTGCTGACGTGCCAGGTAGTAATCCATCGCCATCTCCAGCCGCTGTTGCTGTGACTGCAACTGACGCAGCAACTCCAGCTGGTTACGGCTGACAATTTCAGCCGCGGCGGAAGGGGTGGGTGCACGTAAATCGGCAACGAAGTCGGCAATGGTGACATCGGTTTCATGACCCACCGCGCTGACGATGGGAATGCGGCTGGCAAAAATGGCGCGCGCCACGCGTTCATCGTTAAAGCCCCACAAATCTTCCAGCGAACCGCCGCCGCGTCCGACAATTAAGACGTCGCACTCGTTGCGCAGGTTGGCGATTTCAATTGCGCGGACGATAGCCGCTGGCGCATCGACGCCCTGAACCACGGTCGGGTAGATGACCACGGGCAGGGAGGGATCACGGCGATGCAGCACGCGTAACACATCGTGCAGCGCCGCGCCGGTGGAAGAGGTGATTACCCCGACCTGACGCGCTGGTTCCGGCAGCGGTTGCTTATGCTGCGGATCAAACAGTCCTTCGGTGGCCAGTTTTGCTTTCAGCAGTTCAAACTGCTGCTGCAGCAAGCCTTCACCCGCCGGATGCATACTTTCGGCAATCAGCTGATAGTCACCGCGTGGCTCATAGAGAGTGATGTTGGCGCGCACCAGCACCTGCTGACCATGCTGCGGACGGAAGGTGACGCGTCGGTTACTGTTGCGGAACATAGCACAGCGAACCTGAGCGCCATCATCTTTCAGCGTGAAGTACCAGTGACCGGATGCCGGTTGCGTGAAGTTGGAGATCTCGGCGCTGATCCAGACCAGGCCCATCTCTTTCTCCAGCAGCTGACGCACTGTCGTATTGAGACGGCTGACGGTAAAAATATTGGCGATGGGTGGCAGCGACATGTGACGAAGATCAAATTCCAAATCAGCAGGTTAATTCATCGATACTACAGGGCTGCCAGTGCGGATCAAGAGTTTTTCGTAAATAATGCTGGAGGCAATCGATTACGGCCTGTATAATGCCGCGGCAATATTTTATCTATTCTCAATCACCCGAGGTGGAGTATTGCCATGTTAAGAATCGCTAAAGAAGCACTCACTTTTGACGACGTTCTGCTCGTCCCTGCACACTCCACCGTCCTGCCGAATACGGCCGATCTCAGCACTCAGCTGACCAAAAATATCCGTTTAAATATTCCTATGCTCTCCGCTGCCATGGACACCGTGACCGAGTCGGGTCTGGCGATTGCGCTGGCACAGGAAGGCGGCCTTGGCTTCATCCATAAAAATATGTCAATCGAACGCCAGGCGGACGAAGTGCGCAAGGTGAAGAAACATGAAAGCGGCGTGGTGACTGAACCACAGACCGTCCTGCCAACCACCCCACTGGCTGACGTCAAAGCGCTGACCGAGCGCAACGGCTTTGCGGGCTATCCGGTGGTTAACCGCGACAACGAACTGGTGGGTATTATCACCGGTCGTGACGTGCGCTTTGTCACTGACCTTTCACAGCCTGTCTCTGCAGTCATGACCCCGAAAGATCGTCTGGTGACGGTGAAAGAGGGCGAAGCGCGCGATGTGGTGCTGCACAGGATGCATGAAAAGCGCGTTGAGAAAGCGCTGGTGGTAGATGACAGCTTCCATCTGCTGGGCATGATCACCGTTAAAGATTTCCAAAAAGCTGAACGTAAACCTAACGCCTGTAAAGATGAGCAGGGCCGTCTGCGTGTCGGTGCGGCAGTTGGCGCAGGTGCAGGTAACGAAGAGCGTATCGATGCGCTGGTTGCAGCGGGCGTTGACGTGCTGCTGATTGACTCTTCACACGGCCATTCTGAAGGCGTTCTGTCACGTATCCGTGAAACCCGTGCCAAATACCCGGACCTTGAAATCGTCGGCGGCAACGTAGCCACCGGTGCCGGCGCACTGGCGCTGGTTGCGGCAGGTGTCAGCGCCGTTAAAGTGGGTATCGGCCCGGGCTCTATCTGTACTACCCGTATCGTGACCGGCGTTGGTGTTCCGCAGATCACTGCCGTCTCTGACGCAGTCACCGCGCTGGAAGGCACCGGTATTCCGGTGATTGCTGATGGCGGTATCCGTTTCTCCGGTGACATCGCGAAAGCGATCGCCGCCGGTGCGTCCTGTGTCATGGTCGGTTCGATGCTGGCGGGGACCGAAGAGTCACCGGGCGAGATCGAACTCTATCAGGGCCGTTCGTTCAAATCCTATCGCGGTATGGGTTCACTGGGCGCGATGTCTAAAGGCTCTTCTGACCGCTACTTCCAGACCGATAACGCCGCTGACAAACTGGTGCCGGAAGGTATCGAAGGTCGCGTGGCCTATAAAGGCCGTCTGAAAGAGATCGTGCATCAGCAGATGGGCGGCCTGCGCTCGTGCATGGGCCTGACCGGTTGCCCGACCATTGATGACCTGCGCACTAAGGCGGAGTTTGTCCGCATCAGCGGCGCCGGCATCAATGAGAGCCACGTGCATGATGTGACCATCACCAAAGAGTCACCGAACTACCGCATGGGTTCATAATCCCGATTTCCCGCCCGGCTTCAGCCGGGCGCTTTTATTGATCAAGTCACCGTTCTGGAAAACCCTCAATGACGACGGAAAATATCCATAAGCATCGCATTCTGATTCTCGATTTCGGCTCACAATATACTCAGCTGGTTGCACGTCGCGTGCGCGAGCTGGGCGTTTACTGTGAACTCTGGGCATGGGATGTCACCGAAGAGCAGATTCGCCAGTTCAATCCAAGCGGCATCATCCTTTCCGGTGGCCCGGAAAGCACCACCGAACTGAACAGCCCGCGTGCGCCTGAATATGTCTTCAGCGCTGGCGTGCCGGTGCTGGGTGTCTGCTACGGTATGCAGACGATGGCGATGCAGCTGGGCGGCACCGTTGCTGGCTCAACCGAGCGTGAGTTTGGTTATGCGCAGGTTGAAGTGACGACGCCAAGCGCCCTGGTTCGCGATATTGAAGATGCGATCAGCGCCGCTGGCAAACCGCTGCTGGATGTCTGGATGAGCCATGGCGACAAAGTCACGGCGATCCCGGCTGACTTCGTGACCGTTGCCAGCACAGAAACCTGTCCGTTCGCCATCATGGCTAACGAAGAGAAGCGTTTCTACGGCGTGCAGTTCCACCCGGAAGTGACCCATACCCGCCAGGGCCTGCGGATGCTTGAGCGCTTCGTTATCGACATCTGTGAATGTGAAGCCCTGTGGACGCCAGCCAAAATTATTGAAGATGCGGTTGAACGCCTGCGTGTGCAGGTCGGCAACGACAAAGTGATCCTTGGCCTGTCAGGTGGTGTTGACTCCTCCGTGACGGCAATGCTGCTGCATCGCGCCATTGGCGACCGTCTGACCTGTGTGTTCGTAGATAACGGCCTGCTGCGCCTGAACGAAGCACAACAGGTTATGGATATGTTTGGCGACCACTTCGGCCTCAACATTATTCACGTTGAAGGCGAAGCGCGCTTCCTCGACGCGCTGGCAGGTGAGAATGAGCCGGAAGCGAAACGTAAAATTATCGGTCGCGTCTTTGTGGAAGTCTTCGACGAAGAAGCGCTGAAGCTGCAGGACGTTAAGTGGCTGGCACAGGGCACCATCTATCCGGATGTTATTGAGTCTGCGGCCTCTGCAACCGGTAAGGCGCACGTCATCAAATCGCATCACAACGTCGGCGGCCTGCCGAAAGAGATGAAGATGGGCCTGGTTGAGCCGCTGCGTGAGCTGTTCAAAGATGAAGTGCGTAAGATTGGTCTGGAGCTGGGCCTGCCTTACGACATGCTCTACCGCCATCCGTTCCCGGGTCCAGGTCTGGGCGTGCGCGTGCTGGGCGAAGTGAAGAAAGAGTATTGCGACCTGCTGCGCCGTGCCGATGCCATCTTCATTGAAGAGCTGCATAAAGCGGATCTCTATAACAAAGTCAGCCAGGCGTTCACCGTCTTCCTGCCGGTACGTTCAGTCGGCGTGATGGGTGATGGCCGTAAATATGACTGGGTTGTCTCGCTGCGTGCGGTGGAAACCATCGACTTTATGACCGCACACTGGGCGCACCTGCCATATGATTTCCTGGGTCGTGTCTCTAACCGCATCATCAATGAAGTCGACGGCATCTCCCGCGTGGTGTATGACATCAGCGGTAAGCCACCAGCGACGATTGAGTGGGAATAACCTGGCCTCAGCCAGTTAATCCCTGATAAGTCTGCAGCCCGCTCCTCAGCGGGCTTTTTTTATTGCTCTGACCGTGCGCAGACTCGCCGTTTTAACTTTTCAGCGCATCCCGCCTCGCCGCTGGCGTTTTATTATTCACTTTGCCGGAAATTACGCTATCCTCCATGCAGTAAAAGCCCGCAACTGACGTCAGTTGTGTCCCGCTTTTATCCGCCGCTTCATCGATCGTCCGTATCCCAAAGCCGCCGCTTACTGAAACCGCCTGCTGAACAGGCGTTTCGCGATTCTTACGTCACCAGGAATGTTGTCATGCTCTCACTTAAAGTGTTCAGCCTGTTTTTTGTTGCCGTACTGCTGCTATCGCTGGGAGCCAGCATCGCGCAGGCGACGCGTCACAGCGATACCACAGAGCAGGGCGGCTGGTGGTCGGCCCGGCGCGATTCAGCCGGAATAGCGCCCGACCCGCGCGCTTTATATAGCCTGGCTATTGTGCAGGTTTATGCCGCGCCGACTTACGGCTGGAAAGGGGCGGTGGCGGTGCATCCGTGGATCATCTTCAAGCGCGCCGGTGAAACGCGTTTCACTCGCTACGAAGTGATTAGCTGGGGCAGCGGCGATAAAGTCCGGCGCAACACCAACCTGCCTGATGGCTACTGGTATGGTGCAAAACCGCGGCTGCTGGTGGAACATCGCGGACCGGAAGCAGAAGCGATGATCCCGCAGATTGAAGCCGCCATTAAATCCTATCCGTGGCCGACAACCTATCGCGCCTGGCCTGGACCAAACAGCAACACCTTCCTGGCGCATATTGGCCGCGAAGTACCCGCTTTAAGGCTTGATCTGCCCGCTAACGCGCTGGGAAAAGATTACCGGCCACTGTGGCGTCCGGTCGGGCTGCCGCCATCCGGGCGCGGCCTGCAGGTGTCGATTCTGGGCGTGGCAGGAGTGACGCTGGGTGCAGAAGAGGGATTTGAAGTCAATCTGCTGGGTCTGAACATGGGAGTCGATTTCACACCGTTCCGGCTGCGTCTGCCGTTTATTGGCGGCCTGGGAAATGACAACCTTCAGCAGGATAAGCCCTGACAGTCTGGCCCCGTCAGGGGCCGTTTCACCTCAGCACACGCCAAAGTCACCCTCTTCGTGATAGAGATTGACGCTCTCTGCTTTCACTTCGATCTCTTTTCTCGCCGCATCATCAACGCGTGCACACCATAAGGTATCGCCTTCTACGCGCAGCACCTGCATTTTCGGGCCGCCGGTTTTCGACTGAACAAAATCCTCTGCTTTAAACATATTGCCTCCGTTGATTATCGTTTCGGCTACCAGATGACTTCTGGCGCTGATCGTTTTTTGTGTGACGTTTTCCAGTTTATACCCTGACTGTTTTACTGCGAGAAAAAGTCTGCGCATGCTGAGCCGCACTAAGATAATTTCATCAGGTTGTCAGTTGACAACTTATCAATTCGGCGTCAGGATAGGGAAAAACATGGCAAGGAAGCGGCATCCCAACAAAGAGATCGAAACGGCGTTACGTTACGCCGAATCCCATGGCTGGCTGGTCGTCACGGGAGGCCATCACGCCTGGGGCAAAATGTACTGTCCGAAAAATCTGTTGATGTGCCGATGCGGGGAGTTTTGTCTGACCTGTATCTGGAGCACACCAAAAAACGCACATCAGCATGCCCGCGCGCTGCGACGCGTGGTCGACAACTGTCACTATCTGAAGTCCTGATGCAGCACAAGGAGAAGCATATGGAATATTGTTTCACATTACGGTTCAGCCTGCCGGAAGGGCATGCGCCGGTGGATGAACTGCTGGAAACGCTGGCAGCGGCAGGCTGTGATGATGCGCTAATCGGACTGGGCATGCCGGGCAGAATTGCACTGGAGTTCACCCGCGAGTCCGACTCTGCAACGGATGTATTGAAGCAGGCAGAAGAGGATGTGCTGCGTGCGATACCGGGTGCCACGCTGGTGGAAGCCGCACCCGATTTTGTGGGATTGACGGATGTTGCGGAGATCATCGGCATGACGCGTCAGAATATGCGTAAGCTGATGCTCAGCCACCGCCCGCCGTTTCCGCTGCCGGTGCATGACGGTAAAACCGCCATCTGGCACTTAGCGGATGTGCTGGAGTGGCTGAGTCAGCGAGGTAACTATACGCTGCCTGCGGCGACCCGAGAGCTGGCACAGGTAACGCGGCAGCGCAATCTTAACGGGTCGCTGCAACGTTACGGTCTGCAAGCCTGACGATCAGTGCGGCAGCAGGAAGATCGTCGCCAGCCCCAGGAAAATAAAGAAGCCGCCGGTGTCAGTAAGGGCGGTGATTAATACGCTGGAGCCGACGGCGGGATCGCGATTCATTTTAGTCATGACCAGCGGCACCAGCACGCCCATCAGCGCGGCCAGCAGCAGATTAAGCGCCATAGCCAGCATCATAACGCCGCCCAGCGCCATATTGTCATACATCATCCAGGTGATGCCGCCCATGATGCCGCCCCAGAACAGGCCGTTGATCAGCGCCACGCCAAGCTCGCGGACGATCAAAAACGAAAAGTTGCCCGGTTCAACCTGGTGTAAGGCCAGCGCCCGCACAATCATGGTGATGGTCTGATTACCGGTATTGCCGCCGATACCCGCGACGATCGGCATCAGCGTGGCCAGCGCCACGATTTGCGAAATCGTCCCTTCAAACAGCCCGATAACCCGGGAGGCGACAAAGGCGGTACAAAGGTTAATGGCCAGCCAGGCCCAGCGTTTACGTACCGATTTACGCACCGGCGCGAACACATCCTCTTCCTGGCTGATACCCCCCATTTTACGAATGTTGCTTTCGTTTTCGGCATTCACCAGGTCGATGATGTCTTCAATAGTCACGCGGCCAATCAGCTTGCCCCTGGCGTCGGTGACGGCGGCTGAAATGAGGTTATAACGTTCAAAGGCGCTGGCAGCGTCTTCGGCCTTATCATTGAGCTGGAAGGTGGTAGGGCGGGCGTTCATCACGTCGCTCACCAGGGTTTTGGGTTTGTTAAGCAGGATGTCCGTCAGCAGCAGTTCGCCCAGCAGCTGATTATCTTTATTGGTGATAAAGAGTTTATCGGTACCGCCCGGCATGCTTTTGCGCTTGCGCAGAAAGCGTTGCACCGTTGCAAGCGTGACATCTTCACGCACCGTCAGGATATTGAAATCCATCACCCGGCCTACGCGGTCACGGTCAAGCTGCACCATATCGAGCATGCGGGCGCGCAGGGCGGGCTCCACCGTTGCCAGCAGGCGTCCGGTCAGGTCACGTGGCAGATAACGCGCCAGCCAGACCTGATCGTCGATATCCAGCGGCTGGATAGCGCGCAGGATATCGCGGTCGCTCATCTCTTCGGTGAGGCTGGCCCAGACCGTTTCAGACGCTTCAACCAGCACATGGCCGCGCCGCTCGTTCGGCACCAGCCGCCACAGCGCCTGACGTTCTTCTTCGGGCAGGGCTTCGAGAATATCCGCGAGGTCAGCGGCATGCAGTTGCAGAATGTCCTGCTCCAGCGCGTCACGCTGGGCCGCATTTTCACGTTGCTGTTCAGGATTGAGATCGCCCGATTTCTCCAGCAGGGCATCAACCAGATCGTGCTCGCTGAGCAGCAGCGTCAGAATGCGATGACGTATTTCACTTAAACGTTGAGAGTGAGAGGCAGACACATTGGATCCCTTAAGTCTGAAAGCACCAGCACGAAGTGTAGCGTTTCGCCTGAAAAAGGGATGCAAAAAAGAGTCCAGTTATCTGGATAACGTTTAAGTTTCAGGTGCGTTTCAGGCGAAATGTCGTTATTGGTTATTCGCTATCGCGTATCGCCTGATGTTATGGCAACCGGTTCAGGAATAGCTTTCTGTTGCTGATGATGCTCGAAGGCAGCAGGCAGGATAAAAATCAGGCGACTAAAAAGAATGATAAAACTAATCAGCAACACAATGCGGGTCATGGTGCCGGTTTTTTGACGTCTTCGGGGAGAAATAGCGCTGTTCACGCGGGGTGGTTCCTGTAATGACCCCATCTGGGGCGACTGCAATATTTAGTCACAGTCGCCTGATGAAATCAATCGCTGTTGAAAAAAACAGCAGATAAAGATCAGTAACTCGCTTTTTGCGCCAGCAGCGTCGCGAACCGACAGGCGATGCGGTTGCCATTTTCATCTGTGCGATGCAGCTGACCGGGGTGCTCGTTGTACTTCACGATGTGCCAGTTGCGGTAGTAGTGGCTGAGCTCACCTGATTTAAACGCAAAGGAGAAATCAGCCGGGCAGGGCATATCGTCCGTGTTCATCGCCGCCACGATCAGGTTAAAACCGTCTCTGACCGTACAGGCCTGCATGTCGGCAATCAGCTGCGGAATAGTCTGCGGCTGCAGGAACATCATCACCACGGTCGACAGCACAAAGTTAAAGCCGCCATTAAAGCGCGTGTTGTTCAGGTCGCGCTGCTCGGTATGTATGCCGCTGAGATTTTCCTGCGCAATAATCTCCTGCAGGCGCGCCAGGCTTTGCGGATTATGATCCCACGCCGTGACGTCAAAACCGTGCTGATTCAGAAACAGCGTATTGCGTCCCACGCCACAGCCAAGGTCAAGCGCCTTGCCGACGTTGAGCTGGGGCAGCGCCGCAACCACTTCGGAGTGGGGCGGCGTTAAACCATAGGTTTCGGCAAAATAGTTTTCGCCTGAAAGTGGTGCGGTTGGTTGTGTCATATTCATCATTTCAGTTAAACGGGCGCCAGGCGCCCGTGTTGTCAGACTTCTTCTTCGAGGATCAGTTTCCATCCCGTGACGTCATTCCAGTAAACCTGCTCCCGTTCAAGATCGAGCTGAACCAGGTTGTTCTGCGTGAAATAGCCCGCCGGGAAGGTCAGCGTCCAGTGGCCGTCATCGCATTTCAGGGTTAACGCCTCCGGACGCGTGGTGGCCTGTCGCTGATTATTCAACAGGGTACCCAGGCGAAGCAGGAAGATCAGCGGCACAAACTGCTTTTTCTTGAACAGCGTCACGCGCGGCAGCTCATCAAGCTTTATCGCTTTACGATGGAATCTGACCAGCGCCGCCAGCAGCATCTGCTGATCCTGATTGAAGCCCGGCAGGTTGGTGTTTTGCAGAATATAGGCTGAATGGCGTTGCAGGCCGCTGTGATTGATGGTCAGGCCCACTTCGTGCAGCATCGCCGCCCATTTCAACAGCGCGGCCAGTTGTGGATTCGCCAGTTTCTGATTCTGCTCGCGCCACTGCAGATAAAGCTGCTCGGTGGTGTCGAGCACGCGTCGTGCCTGATCGCTGTCGATAGCGTAATGGTTCGCCAGACTCTGTGCCGTACGGCTGCGAATATCCTGATGGCGGAAACGGCCCTCCATCTCATAGAGCACGCCTTCACGGAGCGCACCGTCGGAGAGGCGCAATTCGCGAATGGCCAGCGCATCAAATACGCCGCACAGAATCGCCAGCCCGGGTACAAACACACCTTTACGCTCTTCCGACAGACCCGGCAGGCTGAGTGCAGCAAAGGATTTGTGTTTCATCACCTCGTCATAAAGCTTTTCGAGGCGCTCAGGCGTAATCAGCTTCTCTTTTTCATCCATCGCCAGCAGCACTTCGCAGGCGGCTTTGATGGTGCCGGACGCGCCCAGCGCATATTGCCAGCCATGCAGACGATATTGCCACGCCAGCGTTTCCAGCTTCTGCGCGGCCGCTAAACGGGCGCGACGGAAGTTTTCACGGCTGATTTCACCTTTCGGGAAATAGAGCTGGGCGAAACTGACGCAACCCATGCGTCGGCTCTCAACCAGTTGCGGTTCAAAATCCTCGCCAATGACCAGCTCGGTTGATCCGCCGCCGATATCGATCACCAGCTTGCGGCCTTTCTCCGGCTGGGTATGTTCAACGCCCATAAAGATCAGGCGAGCCTCTTCATGGCCCGAAATCACCTCGATCGGATAGGGGATCACCTCGGCCGCACGTTGCAGGAAGGTTTCGGCGTTGACCGCCTCGCGCAGCGTGTGGGTACCGACAATCGTCACGTTGCTCGGACTGAACCCCTGCAGGCGCTCGGCGAACAGGGCCAGGCAGGCTAACCCTCGCTCCATCGCTTCCTCGCTGAGGTTGTGCCGGGCATCCAGCCCGTCAGCCAGATGGACGCGCTGCTTAAGGCGGCCCAGTACCTGCATCGCACCATCGACAACCCGCGCAATCACCATATGGAAACTGTTCGAGCCCAGGTCAATCGCCGCAAACTCCTGGGGTTTTGGCGTACTTTTATGAGAAATTGGCATAGGATTTATTCAGGTTGTTCCAGTTTCTTGATGTAATCATAAATGGCCAGCTGCGATCGCACTTTACGACGATTGCCGCGCTGGACGTAATGGTTACTCAACTCTTTATCGACGATGCGGGCTTTCACCGTATCACTCAACTGAATAGCAATAATGTCGAGTATGCGCTGCCGGATGTGGGGATCGAGAATCGCCACTGCCACTTCGATACGGTAATCAATGTTACGTGTCATCCAGTCAGCGGAGGAGAGGAACACCTTCTTATCGCCGCCATTCTCAAAAATATAGACGCGATCGTGTTCCAGATAACGGTCAACAATACTGATGACACGAATATTTTCACTGATCCCGGGCAAGTCAGGGATTAATGAGCACATTCCGCGCACCAGAAGATTGACCTTCACCCCTACGCTGGAGGCTGTATAAAGCCGATCAACCAGACCTTTGTCCACCAGATTGTTGATTTTCAGAGTAATGCCGCAGGGCTTATTCTGCTGCGCATTAGCAATTTCGGTGTCGATTAGCTCATACAGCATCCGGCGCGAGTTCTGCGGCGAGACCATCAGATGATCGAACGTCACGGGCCGATAGGGATTCTCAATAAAGTTGAACACCCGACGCACTTCATTGGTGATGCGCGCATCCGCGGTCAGCAACGAGTAATCCGTATAGAGACGCGCGGTTTTCTCGTTAAAGTTGCCGGTACCGATATGCGCGTAGCGCACAATCTCTTCGCCTTCGCGGCGTGAAATCAGGAACAGCTTGGCGTGGATCTTCAGGCCTGGTGCGGAGAAAATGACATGCACGCCCGCTTCAGTCAGGCGTTTCGCCCAGTAAATATTGGCTTCTTCATCAAAGCGCGCCTGCAGCTCCACCACCACCGTGACTTTTTTACCGTTATAGGCGGCATGGATCATCGCATCCATGATGCGGGAATGTTTCGCGACGCGATAGATGTTGATTTTTATCGCCAGCACGCTGGGGTCGAACGACGCCTGACGCAGCAGCTCCAGCACATGCTCAAAGGTGTGGTACGGGTAGTAGAGCAGCACGTCGCGATTGCGAATCGCATCAAAGCCGTTGCGGAAGCCATCAAAGCCGATGTGGCGAATCTGCGGCAGCGGGCGGTTCACCAGGTTATTTTTGCCGACGTTAGGGAAGCCGATAAAGTCTTTGAAGTTGTGGTAGCGGCCGCCTGGCAGGATGGAGTCCAGGTTTGAGATGGAAAGCTTGTGGCACAGCAGCGACACCATCGTGTCGGGCATATCGCGCTGGTAGACGAAACGCACCGGTTCCGCCGTCAATCGCTGCTTCAGACTGGAGGACATCAGCTCCAGCAGGCTCGACTCCATCTCCGTGACCAGGTCGTACTCGGCGTCACGCGTCATTTTCATTGAATAGGCGTTGAGCGCGTCGTAGTCGTAGAAACCTTTAAAAATGTCATCCAGGCAGTAGCGCAGAATGTTATCCAGCAGGATCATTGGCTTACGGCGGCGCGGTGGCTCAGCCGGTAAATTGATGAAACGCGGGACTTTGTCGGACGGAATTTCCAGCAGCGCATACTGAATATTGTCACCGCGAATGATCTCTACCGCCAGATAGGTGTAGTCATCTTTAAGGAATTCGGTCAGATCCGTTTCATGGGTGATCAGAATCGGCGAGATATGCTGACGCAGCTCGTGCTTGAAGTAGTGGCGCAGCCACGCCTGCTGATTGGATGAGAGCTGACGTTCGTTGATCAGGAAGATCTGGTTACGTGCCATCTCCAGCAGCAGATCGTTATATAACGCATCAAACTCCTGATCGGACTTCATTACCCGCTGCTGAATTTTCTTAAACAGATGGCGTGGCGTACTGGCGGAACCCTGCTCTTCACCAATCAGAATGCGGCGTTTGAGGTCGGCGAAACGCACTTTATAGAATTCGTCGAGATTGTTGGAGTAGATACCCAGAAAGCGCATCCGCTCAATCAGTGGATTGCTTTTGTCTGCTGCTTCCTGCAAAACCCGTTCATTAAAGGATAACCAGCTTAATTCTTTTTCAATATAAAGCTTTACCTGACCCATTCTCACTCCATTTAGCGGTTGCAGGACTGAAGATCCAGTATCCACCAACATTATGGCGAGAGTATGGCAGCGTTGTCCAACGCCAGGAGTTGTCTTATCAATCGGCTACGGGCAACATAGCGGCTTATTTTGGCCTGCTAGCGGAACCGCATGAGCGCAAACCACATTCCTGTCCAATTCAGCGATCGTAAGCGTCGTGCCGTTGACCGTCTGACACGGCGACTGGTCACCTGCTGTGGCGTGGCGATCCTGCT
Source organism: Pantoea sp. CFSAN033090 (assembly GCF_001264395.1). NCBI lineage: Bacteria > Pseudomonadati > Pseudomonadota > Gammaproteobacteria > Enterobacterales > Erwiniaceae > Pantoea > Pantoea sp. CFSAN033090. Next base: position 13,397 of record NZ_LGYX01000020.1, read on the forward strand.
ATTGATGCTGCTGCTCTTCTGCTGGCTGATTGGCGTGGTATTACCGCTGTTTAATGCGCCGGGCCTGCAGATTGCGGCCAGCCAGCAACTCTGGGATCGTGCGCCAGCCTTAGCGATTGGCAATCAGGGGAAGGTCGGCTGGCGCATCAGCGAGCGCGGTGCGGCGCGTTTTATTCCGCTGGATGGTCAGCCTGCGGAACCGGCACTGGCGCTGACCCCGCCGCCCGGGGAGATAGTGCGGAGTGCCGATGAGCAGACGCTACTGCTGAATATGCAGGGTGCGCTGACACTGATGCAGCCAACCGCCGACCAGCAGTGGCGTTTTCCGCTGGGCGATAAACCTTTTCATCTGCCTGATGGCGCAGTGACGAAGATGGCGCTGGCGACGCGCCATGCGGGTCAGTGGCGTATAGCCGCACTTACTGAGGCCGGACTCCGGGTGCTGACGCTCGGCACCGATCGCCAGGCCTCGGTTATCCCGCTGCCGCAACGCCAGCTGGATCTGCTGGCGCTCTCGCCGGCCGGCGATCTGCTCTACACCACCGAAGGCAATCTGCTACGAGTCTGGCAACTTGACGATGACCGTGCACTATTGCGCGAAACGCACACCCTGCCGCAGCGGCCAAAAAGTCTGCATCTGCTGGTGGGCGGCAGAAGCCTGCTGATCCAGGATGGCAGCGGCGTCACACAGTGGTTTGCTATCGCCAGCGAACAGGGGCCGCGCCTGCAGCGTATCCGTACTTTTGCCAGCAGCGACGGCGAGACCATTCTGGTGACGGAATCACAACGCCGCGTGTTTGCGACGCTCAGCAAACAGGGGATGCTGCGGCTGTTTGCCAGCAAGCAGAATGGCCCGATACTGCAGCGTCAGCTGGAACCTGGCATTGTGCAGGCGCAGTTTTCGCCACGTGGCGACAGCCTGCTGATTGAACGGGCGGGAAGCTGGCAGACCCTGCGGCTTGATAATCCGTGGCCGGACGTCACCTGGCGCAATTTCTGGCAAAAAATCTGGTATGAAAATTACCCCGGACCGGACTGGATCTGGCAATCGACCGCGGCGGGTGACAGTTATCAGGCCAAGTTCAGCCTGATGCCGATGGTGATGGGTACGCTGAAAGCGGCGAGTTTAGCGCTGCTGTTTGCCACACCGCTGGCGCTGGCGGCGGCGATGTACACCGCCTGGTTTATGGCGCCAGGCCTGCGACGCTGGGTCAAACCGGCCATTGAGATGATGGGTGCGCTGCCAAGCGTAGTGGTGGGGCTGATTGCCGGGATCTGGCTCGCGCCGCATATTGGTCAGGCGCTGGTGGGTGTGCTGCTGCTGCCGCTGACGCTGGCGGGCACGCTGCTGCTGTGCGGCGTGTTCAGCGCGCGTTTACCGCCGCGCTGGCGTCAGCCGGGTCATGAAGTGCTGATTCTGCTGCCGCTGTTGCTGCTGGTCACGCTGCTGTCGCTGTGGCTGCCCACGCTGTTGATACCGGATGCGGGCGACTGGCTGCCGCATTACGAACAGCGCAATCTGCTGGTGGCCGCGCTGGCGATGGGCTTTGCGCTGGTACCGCTGATCTTTACCCTCTCTGAGGATGCGCTGTTCAGCGTGCCTGCTGCACTGGGGCAGGGCTCGCTGGCACTGGGCGCGACGCCGTGGCAAACCCTGACCCGCGTCGTGCTGCCGGGTGCTTCCGCCGGTATTTTTGCCGCCCTGATGATTGGTCTGGGGCGTGCCGTAGGAGAAACCATGATTTTGCTGATGGCGACCGGCAACACGCCGCAAAGTGAAGGTGGCCTGTTCAGCGGCCTGCGCGCGCTGTCCGCCAATATCGCCATTGAGATGCCGGAAGCGGCGGCGGGGAGTGCCCATTATCGCGTGCTGTTTCTTAGCGCCCTGATGCTGCTGCTGTTTACGCTGGTGATCAACACGGTTGCCGAGCTGATCCGTCAGCGGCTGCGCCAGCGCTACAGCAAGCAAGAGGAGCAGGCATGAAAGCGATGCGACAGAACGATCGCTGGCGCTGGCTAACCGCCGGTGCCGTAGCCGTCTGCCTGCTGGCCTTTACGCTGCTGATTGGGTTACTGGCCTGGCAGGGCGTGCGCGCTTTCTGGCCGCAGCGCGTCGATCTCTACACGTTTAGCCAGCCTGAAGGGGGCGAGACGCGGCTGCTGGGTGAAACCCTGGAACATCAGCGGCGCTTTCCGGCCCCGGCAGATGAGCAGGGCAACAGCGGCGGACAGGTTAATCGCTATCTGATTAAAACCGGTAACCGTGACTGGGACGCACCCGATTTCCGGGTGGTTTACAGTCGCACGGCGGCGCAGGTCAGCCAGCCAGCGGACATCATGGTGCTGCAGCGCCGCAGCCACGGTCAGGCATACGGCTGGTTTGTCGGCCTGCGTGAGGATAATGAAGAGCTGACTGCGCAGGATCCCGATGCACTGCTGCATCAGCGGCTCGGACAGGTGCAGATGCTGGTGCGGCAGGCTAATCAGATTCGCCGGGTCGATATGGCGCGCCTCAACAGCCAGCGTGAGCAGCTTGATGAGCAGGCGGCCACAAACCGTGCTGCCGGGCGCTTTGATCTGCAGGCCGAGTCAGAATATCAGGCCAATCAGGCCGCTTTGCAGCGCCGGTTTAATCAGCTGAGCGAGACACTGGCTTCGCTGCAACAGCAGAGTCAGCGCGATCTGTTAATCCTGCGGGATGTGCATGGCACCGAACATGCGATCCCGCTGACCGAAATCGTTGACAGCTGGAAGCCGAACGCGATGACGCTGACCGGCAAAACGCTGCATTTTCTGCATCAGCTGTGGCGTTTCGTCAGTGATTCACCCGCTGAAGGCGAGAGTGAATCCGGGGCGTTCCCGGCGATCTTTGGCACCGTGCTGATGGTGCTGCTGATGTCGGTGGTCGTGATGCCGCTGGGTGTCATCGCCGCCATCTGGCTGCATGAATATGCCGGACGCAATGCGCTGACCAGACTGGTGCGCATCGCGGTGGTCAATCTGGCAGGCGTTCCTTCAATCGTCTATGGCGTATTTGGTCTGGGCTTCTTTGTCTGGCTGGTGGGCGGCACGATAGACCAGCTCTTCTTCGCCAGCGCGCTGCCCAATCCCACCTTCGGGACACCTGGTTTGCTGTGGGCGTCGCTGACTCTGGCGTTACTAACGCTGCCGGTGGTGATTGTGGCGACCGAAGAGGGACTATCCCGCATTCCCAACAGCCTGCGGCAGGGTTCGCTGGCGCTGGGCGCGACTCAGGCGGAAACCCTGTGGAACGTGGTGCTGCCGATGGCGGTGCCTGCCATGCTGACCGGCCTGATTCTGGCGGTGGCGCGTGCCGCTGGTGAAACCGCGCCGCTGATGCTGGTTGGCGTGGTAAAAATGGTGCCGGAACTGCCCGTCGACGCGGTGTTTCCTTATCTGCATCTGGATCGCAAATTTATGCATCTGGGCTTCCAGATTTACGATCTGGCGTTTCAGAGTCCGAATATTGAAGCTGACCGGCCGCTGGTGTTCGCCACCGCGCTGCTGCTGGTGCTGATTATTCTGTCGCTTAATCTGCTGGCGATGGGCCTGCGTCACCGTCTGCGTGAACGCTATCGCCTTATGACTCAATAACAGGCTATGACTATGACGTCCGACACGGATATCGCGCTGACCGTTAACCAGCTATCGCTGTGGTATGGCGAGCGCCAGGCGCTGCAGGCTATTTCGCTGCAGGTGCCGAAAAACAAGATTACCGCGCTGATTGGTCCCTCCGGCTGTGGCAAATCGACGCTGCTGCGCTGCTTTAATCGCATGAATGATGTGATTGATCATTGCCGGGTCGAGGGTGAGGTGTTGCTGGGATCGCAGCCGATCCTGCGACCTGAGCAGGATCTCTCGGCGCTGCGTCGTCGGGTCGGCATGGTGTTTCAGCGCCCCAATCCTTTTCCAAAATCGATCTATGAAAATGTGGTCTACGGGCTGCGTTTACAGGGTGTACGCGATCGGCGGGTGCTGAACGAAGCCTGTGAACGTGCGCTGCGCGCGGCGGCGCTGTGGAGTGAGGTCAAAGATCAGCTGTCACAGAATGCGCTGACGCTCTCTACCGGACAGCAGCAGCGGCTGGTGATTGCCCGCGCCATTGCGATTGAACCGGAAGTTCTGCTGCTGGATGAGCCGACCTCCGCGCTCGATCCCATCTCAACGCTGGTGATTGAAGAGCTGATGACTACGCTCAAGCAGCATTTCACACTGGTGCTGGTGACGCACAACATGCAGCAGGCTTCTCGCGTGTCAGATTACACCGCGTTTATGCATCAGGGCGCGTTAGTGGAGTTTGATGAGACTGACCGTATCTTTACCGCGCCAAAACAGCGACGGACCGAAGATTATATTACGGGGCGCTACGGTTAAGTCAGTAACGGGAGCAGAGCAGGTTGTTATGTCAGACGGCTCAAAGGCTCCCTGAGCCTTTACCCCGACCGCCAGCACTTCAGGGGAAGCCCCGGCTTCCCCTGTCGGGTCAGTCGTTAGCATAACCCTGCGGCGGCAGCGGTTCGCCATCCAGCCAGGCCTTGCCGTCACGCATCGCCAGACGACCCTCAACAAACCAGCCGATTACCATCGGATAGATGGCATGCTCCTGATGCTGCACCCGCTCCGTAATCTCCGCTTCGCTGTCGCCAGGAAAAACCGGGACTTTGGCCTGCAGGATCACCGGACCCCCATCCAGCTCGTCAGTGACGAAATGCACGGAGGTGCCATGTTCGCTATCACCATTTTCCAGCGCCTGACGATGCGTATGCAGACCCGGATATTTCGGCAACAGGGAAGGGTGGATATTCAGCAGGCGATCGTGAAAATGGGCCACGAACGCGCTGCTGAGAATGCGCATATATCCTGCCAGGACAATCAGGTCTGGACTGTAGGCTTCGATTTCAGCGATGAGCTGGCGATCGAAGGCTTCGCGGTCAGTGAAGTCGCTGGCGGCAAGCGAGTGGGCAGGAATACCCGCCTCCTGCGCCCGCGTCAGGCCATAAGCGGCGGCGCGGTTGCTGAACACGGCAGCCACGCTGCCGTGAATCCGCCCGCTTGCACAGGCGTCAAGGATGGACTGAAGGTTACTTCCGTTGCTGGAAATCAGTACAACCAGCTTTTTCATCCGTTGATGACCACACGCTCTTCGGCATCAGACGCTTTAATCACGCCGAGCTTCCAGGCTTTCTCGCCCGCTGCCTGCATCAGCGCAATCGCGTTGTCCGCGTCTGCCTGACTCAGGGCGATGATCATGCCGACGCCGCAGTTAAAGGTACGGTACATCTCGAAACGGCTGACGTTGCCCGCCTGCTGTAACCAGCTGAAGACGGCCGGCCACTGCCAGCTCTTCTCGTCGATGACGGCCTGAGTGTTGTCGGGCAGCACGCGCGGAATATTCTCCCAGAAGCCGCCGCCGGTCAGGTGTGCGATAGCGTGCACATCGACCTGCTCAATCAGGCTCAGGATATTTTTCACGTAGATGCGGGTCGGTTCCAGCAGATGATCGGCCAGCGGTTTGCCTTCCAGCTGTTCAGCCAGCGGATCGGTGTTGCTGAATTCCAGAATCTTACGCACCAGCGAATAGCCGTTGGAGTGCGGGCCACTGGAGCCGAGAGCGATAAGTACATCGCCATCCTGCACCTTGCTGCCATCAATGATCTCTGACTTTTCCACCACGCCAACACAGAAACCGGCCACGTCGTAATCTTCGCCGTGATACATGCCTGGCATCTCAGCGGTTTCACCGCCCACCAGCGCACAACCCGACTGCAGACAACCTTCGGCGATGCCGGTGATCACCGCAGAGGCGGTATCCACATCCAGTTTGCCGGTAGCGTAGTAGTCGAGGAAGAAGAGGGGCTCGGCGCCCTGTACTACCAGGTCGTTGACGCACATCGCCACCAGGTCAACACCAATGGCATCGTGACGTTTGAGATCCATCGCCAGACGCAGCTTGGTGCCAACGCCATCGGTGCCGGAGACCAGCACCGGTTCACGGTATTTTTGCGGCAGCGCGCAAAGCGCACCAAAACCGCCCAGTCCACCCATCACTTCCGGGCGACGCGTCTTTTTCACTACGCCTTTAATACGGTCAACCAGAGCGTTACCAGCATCAATATCAACACCGGCGTCTTTGTAACTGAGAGAGGTTTTGTCGGTCACTGCGAGGTCCCCACGCGAGTTGCGGTTGGTGGTTTAAAATAAAGCGCGGCAATTCTATCAGTGCAGGCAAACGTTTGCGAGTCCGGGATTGCGCATCGGGCGATTTTCATTAATCCTCTATTTGTCCCGGTAAAACCCGCGGCTTTGCGCAAGAGCAGGTGGCGTGGAGCGCAAAAGGCGGTATAATCCCGCGATTTTTTTTAGCTCAACTCATTCCGGGAGAACACCAATGAAGATCGTGGAAGTCAGACACCCGCTGGTCAAACATAAACTGGGCTTGATGCGTGAGCATGATATCAGTACAAAGCGTTTTCGCGAGCTGGCGTCTGAAGTGGGCAGCCTGCTGACCTACGAAGCGACCGCCGATCTGGAAACAGAGCGCGTAACCATTGAGGGCTGGAATGGCCCGGTAGAGATCGATCAGATCAAAGGCAAAAAAATCACGGTGGTGCCGATTCTGCGTGCCGGTCTTGGCATGATGGAAGGGGTGCTGGAGCACGTTCCCAGCGCCCGTATCAGCGTGGTGGGTGTTTACCGTGATGAAGAGACACTGGAGCCGGTTCCCTATTTCCAGAAGCTGGTCTCTAACATCGAAGAGCGCCTGGCGCTGGTCGTCGATCCTATGCTGGCGACTGGCGGTTCCATGATTGCCACCATCGACCTGCTGAAGAAAGCGGGCTGCACCAGCATTAAAGTGCTGGTACTGGTTGCCGCACCAGAAGGGATTGCCGCGCTGGAGAAAGCGCATCCTGACGTTGAGCTTTACACCGCGTCAGTGGATCAGGGACTGAATGAGAAGGGTTACATCATTCCCGGGCTCGGCGATGCCGGGGACAAGATTTTCGGAACCAAATAAATCGCATAGCCGACCAGAGAGTCGGCTTTTTTTTGGCAAAAAAAAGATCCCCGAACGGGTTTGGTGTGGCTGCGAGGCTCACCGGCTTGCCTGCTGCTGTGCCAGAGGCGCGCGCCCTGGGGGATAAATAACACAAGGGGATAAATGATGACTCGTCGCGCCATTGGCGTCAGTGAACGACCGCCGTTACTGCAAACCATTCCACTCAGCCTGCAACACCTGTTCGCCATGTTTGGTGCCACGGTACTGGTACCGATTCTGTTCCACATCAACCCGGCGACGGTGCTGTTATTCAACGGCGTAGGCACGCTGATCTACCTCTTTATCTGTAAAGGCAAAATTCCCGCTTACCTCGGTTCCAGTTTTGCCTTTATCTCGCCAGTACTGCTATTGCTGCCGCTGGGTTATGAGGTCGCGCTGGGCGGATTTATCCTGTGCGGCGTGCTGTTCTGTCTGGTGGCGCTGATTGTCAAACGCGCGGGCACCGGCTGGCTCGATGTGATGTTTCCCCCGGCGGCGATGGGCGCGATTGTCGCCGTCATCGGTCTGGAGCTGGCGGGTGTTGCCGCAAATATGGCAGGTCTGCTGCCCGCGGAAGGCAGTGCGCCCGACAGTACAACCGTGCTGATTTCGCTGGTCACGCTGGCAGTGACGGTATTCGGTTCCGTGCTGTTTCGTGGCTTCCTGGCGATCATCCCGATTCTGGTCGGGGTGGTGGCGGGTTATCTGCTCTCTGCATTTATGGGCATCGTTGACTGGAGCGGCGTGGTCAAAGCCCCCTGGTTTGCGCTGCCAACCTTCTATACCCCGCGCTTTGAGTGGGTGGCGATGCTGACGATCCTGCCTGCGGCGCTGGTGGTGATTGCCGAGCATATCGGTCATCTGGTGGTCACCGCCAACATCGTAAAGAAAGATCTGATTCGCGACCCTGGCCTGCATCGTTCGATGTTCGCCAACGGCTTATCAACGGTCATCTCCGGCTTCTTTGGTTCAACGCCTAACACCACCTACGGCGAAAACATCGGTGTGATGGCAATTACCCGCGTCTACAGTACCTGGGTGATTGGCGGCGCGGCGATTCTGGCAATCCTGCTCTCCTGTGTCGGCAAACTGGCGGCGGTGATCCAGGCGATCCCGGTACCGGTAATGGGCGGCGTGTCGCTGCTGCTGTATGGCGTGATCGGCGCATCCGGTATCCGGGTGTTGATCGAGTCCAAAGTCGATTACAACAAAGCGCAAAATCTGATCCTGACCTCGGTGATCCTGATCATCGGCGTCAGCGGTGCGAAGGTGCATATCGGTGCTGCGGAGCTGAAAGGCATGGCGCTGGCGACAATCGTAGGGGTTGGATTAGCGCTGATCTTCCGTGTGATCTCGCTGTTGCGTCCGGAAGAAGTGGTGCTGGAGGCTGAAGAATCGCGCGAGCCGTGATCGCAGCAAGCCTGACAGGATCGGGGCAGGGACGCCCCATTCATCTCTTTCTGAAAACTGTGTTAGACTTCCCCCGATTTTTTGCTTGTTCTCTTGCTGAGGTGCTTCTGAACACGCCGGCACAATTGTCATTGCCACTCTATTTACCTGACGATGAAACCTTCTCCAGCTTCTGGCCGGGGGAAAACCCGTCGCTGATTGCCGCGCTGAAAGGCGCTCTCAACCAACAACATGGCAGCTATCTCTACTTCTGGTCACGCGAAGGCGGAGGGCGGAGCCATTTGCTGCACGCCGCGTGCGCCGAGATGTCAGCGCGCAGCGAAGCGGTCGGTTACGTTCCGCTGGATAAACGCACCTGGTTTGTACCGGAAGTACTGGAAGGGATGGAGCAGCTGTCACTGGTCTGCATCGATAACATCGAGTGCATTGCAGGCGAGCCTGAATGGGAAATGGCGATCTTCGATCTCTATAACCGTATTCTGGAAACCGGCAATACGCGGCTGTTTATTACCGGCGATCGTCCGCCACGCCAGCTTAATCTGCAGCTGCCCGATCTCGCCTCGCGGCTGGACTGGGGGCAGATCTATCGGCTGCAGCCTCTCTCCGACGAAGACAAATTACAGGCGCTGCAACTGCGCGCCGGGTTACGCGGATTTGAGCTGCCGGAAGATGTGGGGCGCTTCCTGCTGAAGCGACTGGATCGTGAGATGCGCACCCTGTTTGATACGCTGGATCGGCTTGATCGTGCCTCGATCAGCGCCCAGCGTAAACTCACCATTCCGTTTGTGAAAGAGACACTCGGCCTTTAAAACAGGTCGAGCACCGCTTCGGGCGGACGTCCGATCCGCGCCTTGTTGCCATTAATCACTATCGGCCTTTCAATCAGCACCGGATGTTCTACCAGTGCATCCAGCAGCGCACTTTCGCTTTTGTCGCTGAGTGCCAGTTCGCTATAGATCGCCTCTTTAGTCCGCATCAACTGCTGTGCACTCTGCATTCCCAGTTTCTGTAACAGGATTTGCAGCGTCTCGCGATCGGGCGGCGTTTGCAGATAGAGCACCACTTCCGGCTCTATCCCGCGGGCGTTCAGCAGCGCCAGCGTCTCGCGGCTCTTGCTGCAGCGCGGGTTGTGGTAAATCGTCACCATCTCAGACTCTCCTCTATTCACAGCGTGAATGCTCAGCCTTTCTGATATTGCTTAAAGCGCTGTTGTAACTGGCGCAGCTGATCGATACGGGCATCGTAGCGCGCCTGTTTCAGGCTGCCGAGCGGCACCTGTGCGCTGGCGCTGCCAAGCGCGGTGATCGCCTGATCGAGCTGGCCATTCAGCGCCAGACTCTCTGCCCGCGCCGATAACTCTTCATCATTCAGTCCCTGCTGTGCAGACGCCTGGGCCAGCAAATCCCAGCCGTTGGGATCATCTTTATTAGCCCAGGTGTAGCGATTCAGAATACGGCTGGCGTTGGCATACTGTTTCGCTTCAACGTAGGCGTTGGCCAGGTTGAGCTGCACCACCGGGCTGTTTTTTGCACTGGTGGCGGCGCTGAGCAGGGCGATCGCCTGTTGTGGCTGATTCAGGCCGATATCGATGTCTGACATAAGATCCAGGAACCAGACGTTATTCGGCTGTTTCGCCAGCAGCGGCGTCATAATCCGCTTCGCATCGGCAAAGCTTTTCGCCTGCAAAAACTGTATGGCTTTGCCATATTGTGACGCCAGCTGCTCACGAGAATTGCCGCTGGCATACTGGCTCAGCAGTTCGTCGGTGAGCTGATTACGCCCGGTGGAGTACATGCCCAGTGAACGCACCTTTGCCAGATAGAAATCTTCTGTAGATTGCACTACCACCGGGCGCATCTGGTTAGCGCGGTTGCGGGCATCCGCCAGACGGCTGTCGGGCAGGGGATGCGTCAGCAGAATTTCAGGAGGCTTCGAGGAGAAACGGCTCTGATCGGCCAGCTTCTGTAAAAAATTCGGCATCGCCTGGGGATCAAACCCGGCGCGCTGCAATACCTGAATTCCGATGCGGTCGGCTTCCTGTTCATTACCCTGGGTAAAACTGATAATCCCCTGCTGAGTTCCCGCCAGGGTGCCGGTCAGTGCTGCCATGCCCGCCTGCGGATTGGCCATCGCCAGCAGAATAGAGCCCAGCGCACCGACCCATGTCAGTGGCGCATTGCGCTTCTGATCTTCCATTGCGCGCGCCAGATGGCGCTGGGTAACGTGTGAGATCTCATGCGCCATTACTGACGCCAGCTGGCTTTCATTTTCGGTATAGCGGAACAGCGCTGAGTGCAGCACCACGTTGCCACCAAAAAAGGCAAAGGCGTTGAGCTCATCGTTCTGAATCAGAAAGAAGTGGAACGGGGTTTTCACTGAGTCGGCGTGCGACACCAGTCGCTGACCCAGCTGATTAATATACTGATTAAGCAGCGGATCGTTGATCAGCGGCGCACTGGCACGCAGCTGGCGCACATAAAAGTCGCCCATCTGCAGTTCCTGATTAATCGACAGCGTCGAACCGGCCGTAGTGCCAATATCGGGAAGTGAATCACTGACATCGGCATAAGCAGGTGACAGAGTAGTGAAAATGAGCGTCGGAAGGAGCGCGGCGATCAGCGTTTTCTTTAACCGGTTCAACATGCCTTAATCCTGTAGAGAGGCCCTGAAAATGGACAGGTGCGCAGCGGGAATGTTCCATTTTTCGCAGATAACGACGGTTCGTGACTATCTTAACCAGAGCATCAAAAGAATGAAATGTCGTTTTCTGGCAAGCGACCGACGTAATTTGTGCAAGATCGCCCATTTTGACGAAAAAAACTGAACATCCTGCCAACTTAAACCGTGGTTAAACGAATAAAAACCGGCGGAGTATCGCCGGGTTTGTGAGCGGTTAAGTAACGCCTTATTCATTTATTCCCAATGCGCTTCGGCAGAATAAAGCAGAATCTGCTGCCGCGCAGATTTAGCCTGTGAGCGGATTTTTTTAAAGTTATGTAAATTCACTCAAAAAAACTGACTATGGCATGAGTTTTTCCAGGTCTACTCTGAAAAAATAGCCCTCTCTGAGCCGTGAATCTCCTCTTCGCCATTGATAAATTAAATCGTAGCTCCCGCCTTTATCCTGCTTATTCCAGCTACGCCTGGCTGTTATTTATTGCTGTTAATGTCACAGGAAGTGAAAAGAGCACAAAGAGTCAGGTCCATTCTGATTAAGACCTTTTTTTCCTCATAATGAAACTTTTCGATTAATACGGAAGGTGAATAATTTCAGCAGTTATCAGCCGCGCGCTGACCTGAATTTACGCAGGCGAGAATTATGCCTGCGCTGTGATATAGATAGCCGACCTGATTCAGTCCTGAATCTGCCAGACATTATTTGCCGGAGAGAAGTGTTATGCGTTCAGTTGTTTCATACGCGTTAATCGCCATTATTGGCGGAGTCGTTGGCGCGGCTGTCACACAGAGTGGCGAGATTTATGACAAAGTGACACGCCATTTTGCAACCGAGCCACAGGAAGCCCCGGGATTCTGGAGTACACCGGCGATTGAAGGTTACGGCAAAATTCATTATGAGCCCGACGCTGCGTTTAAACCGGTGGCAGGCCTGAGCAATAAAATTGTTTTTCAGATTACCCGAAGCGATGGCGCGATGACCGCGCCCAATCTGGGACTGGAGCGTGTGGCGCGCGTGGTGAATTTATATATCGCCTCCGGCATTCCGGCCGATCAGCTGAAGTTTGTCGTTTCGGTCACCGGCGATGCGACGCCCGCCATGCTGGATAACGCCCATTTTAAAAAGTTTTATGGCATCGAAAATCCAAACCTGAAGCTGATTAATGAGCTGAATCAGGCGGGAGTGAAAGTCTCGGTCTGCGATCAGTCCGTGGCATTCCATCACTATCCCAATAACTGGATTGATAAATCTGTAGTCCATGCGCTTTCCAGTCCGACCACCGTATCAACCCTGCAAAACCAGGGATACGCGTGGCTGGCAATGTAATTAATGTTTTAAACGATCGGGAGAAGAGTTAATGCGTCCAGCAGCTTTAGTGGTGATGGCAGCCGTAGCGGGATTTATCGGAGGCAATGTTTTACAGTTGCCGGAATTATTCGATAAGGTCAGCGGAAAAATGGCGGATAATAAATCCGAACCTGCTGATTTCTGGAGTACGCCAGCGATTGAAGGCTACGGAAAAATACATTATGTCGATACGCCTGCATTTAAACCCGGCACGACAGCGGGCCTGAGTAATAAAATAGTATTCCAGATCAACCGCAGTGAAGGGGATATTCGTAAGCCGAATCTCGGTCTGGAGCGCGTAGCGCGCGTCACCAACCTCTATTATGCGGCAGGTGTGCCACTCGACCAGCTGAAATTTGTGGTGTCAATTAACGGCGACGCGGTTTCATCAGCGCTGAATAATGACCAGTTCAGCAAAGCCTACGGCGTCGATAACCCGAACCTGAAGCTGATCAGCGAGCTGAAAAAAGCGGGCGTTCAGGTCACTATCTGCGATCAGTCAGTGGCGTTTCATCAGCTTGAGCGCAACTGGATCGACCCGATGGTCACTCACACTATCTCCAGCGGCACCACCGTTGCGACCCTGGAAAACAGCGGTTACGCCTTCCTGATGCTTTAATTCCCCCACAGCGGCGTCACTGCCGCTGTCACCTTCCCGTCAAATTGCTGTGATGTCCCTGTCATAGAACGCCGCTAGTGTTGTCGCAATGAGATCGATCTCATCGACAATAAACGAGGCAGTCATGACCGATTTAATCAGCGTAGCCAGACTGGCAGGGGTCTCCCGCGCAACCGCTGCGCGCGCCTTTTCTGACCCTCATCTGCTAAAACCGGGCACGCTGCAAAAGGTGCTTGCCGCCTCGGAACAGATCGGTTTCCGCCCGAATCATATTGCCCGTCAGCTCCGCACCCAGCACTCCACCACGCTTGGCGTCCTGTTGCCTTCACTGCTCAATCCGGTTTTTGCCATGCAGTTACAGGCGATGGAGCAGCAGGCTCGTCTGGCGGGATATGGGCTGCTGGTGGCAACCAGTGATTATCAGGCTGAGCGGGAAGCGGCAATTGTCGAACATATGCTGCACCAGCGTGTCGCCGGTCTGGTACTGACGGTGGCAGATGCCGACAGCAGTGCGCTGCTGCCGACACTGGCGGCGGCGAAGATGCCCTTCGTGCTGACCCACAACGTTCCGCAACAGCACGAATGGCCCGCGCTGTGCGTAGATAACCGCAAAGCCATTGCCGAAGCGACCGCCCATCTGGTGTCACTGGGCCACCGCCACATCGTGATGGCTGCGGGCCCTATGCAGCAATCTGACCGCGCCCGTCTGCGCTACCTTGGCTACTGCGATGCCATGCAGCGGGCCGGTCTGACGCCGCAGGCGATGATTGAGATGCCCAGCCATATCCAGTCCGATTTCCATCCGTTGCTGCCGCTGATTAATTCACCTTCGCCGCTGACGGCGGTGATTTGCAGTAACGATCTGCTGGCTATCAGCCTGCTGGGCGCCGCTGCGCGTGCCGGCGTCAGCGTTCCGAATCAGCTCTCCGTGGTCGGCTTCGATGGCATTGAGCTGGGCGAACAGCTTTCACCTTCACTGGCCAGCGTGGTGCAGCCGATTGCGCTAATGGGCGCGCGCGCCATTGACCTGCTTCTGAATCCCGTCGGCGGTAAAACCCATCTGCTGGCTCATCATTTACGTTTCGGGGAGAGTGTCGCCCCGGCATTTCATGGCTCTTTTTCAGGGGAACATCATGTCACTCACCGTTAATTTCAAACCTATCGCCAGCGCTGCGCTGCTGGCCGGATGCACGCTTGCCTCATCGTGGGTGCAGGCGGCTGAAAATGCTATCTGCTACAACTGCCCGCCAGAGTGGGCCGACTGGGCGACACAGCTCCAGGCGATCGAAAAAACGACGGGCATTCATGTGCCGCAGGACAATAAAAATTCGGGTCAGGCGCTGGCGCAGCTGGTCGCCGAGAAAAGCAATCCGGTCGCCGACGTGGTCTATTACGGCGTCAGCTTCGGCATTCAGGCAGTCAGTGCAGACGTGGTCAGCGCTTACAAACCGGCAAACTGGGATCAGATCCCGGCAGGCATGAAAGATCCTGCTGGCAAGTGGGTGGCGCTGCACTCCGGTACCATGGGCTTTATGGTCAATGTTGATGCGCTGGGTGGCGCGCCGGTGCCGCGTTCCTGGGATGAGCTGCTGAAGCCGGAATATAAAGGCATGGTGGGTTATCTTGATCCGGCCAGCGCCTTTGTGGGCTACGTTGCAGCCGTCGCGGTGAACCAGGCGAAAGGCGGCAGTCTTCATGACTTCACCCCGGCCATCAACTGGTTCAAAGCACTGCAACGCAACCAGCCGATTGTGCCTAAGCAGACCGCCTATGCCCGGCTGATTTCAGGCGAAATCCCGATTCTGATCGACTACGACTTCAACGCCTATCGCGCCCGCTACAAAGATCACGCCAATGTGGAATTTGTGATCCCCAGCGAGGGGACGGTCACGGTGCCTTACGTCATCAGCCTGGTGAAAAATGCGCCGCATCCGGCCAACGGTAAGAAAGTGATCGATTTCGTGCTGTCAGACGCCGGTCAGGCGATCTGGGCTAATGCCTGGCTGCGTCCGGTCCGGGCGGGCGCGATGTCACCCGAAGCGAAGAAATATTTTCTGCCTGACAGCGACTATGCGCGCGCTCACACGGTGGATTATCAGCAGATGGCCGACGCGCAGAAGGGCTTCTCCGCCCGTTATCTGAGCGAGATCCGCTAATGTCACTCTCAGAGATCAATCCGTTTGCCGCTGGCGACTCAGTTCGCCACCGCCTTCGGCCGCTGGGGGCAAACTGGCCGTGGATGCTGCTGCCTGCGCTGCTGTTCTTTGCTGCCTTCTGGCTGTTGCCGTTTGCTCGTCTGTTGCAGATAGGTATGACGGAAGATCGTACAACTCACCACAGCGGCTACTGGACGGTAATCAGCCAGCCGCAATATCTGCAAAGCCTGCTGAATACCGTGCTGCTCTCGGCAGCGGTCACACTGGTGACGCTGCTGATTGCTGCGGTGGTGGGCTGCTTTCTGGCACGGCAGCGCTTTACCGGGCGAGGCACGCTGCTGGCGCTGCTGACCTTTCCGCTGGCCTTTCCGGGCGTGGTGGTGGGATTTCTGATGGTCATGCTGGCGGGGCGTCAGGGTGTTCTGGCGCAACTCAGTCTCAGCCTGTTTCATGAGCGCTGGGTCCTTGCTTATTCGCTCAGCGGCTTATTTATTGGCTATCTCTATTTTTCGCTGCCGCGCGCCATCGTGACGCTGGTGGCGGCCAGTGAAAAGCTGGACCGTTCGCTGGAAGAGGCCGCCCGATCGCTGGGTGCCAGCCAGTGGCGCATCATCATTGACGTCATCATTCCTGGGCTGAAACCGGCGCTGCTCTCCTGCGGCGCGCTCTGTTTCGCCACCAGCATGGGCGCCTTTGGCACCGCATTTACCCTTGGCACAGAGCTCGCGGTGCTGCCGCTGACCATTTATGGCGAGTTCACTAATTACGCCAACTTTGCCACCGCAGCGGCGCTTTCGGTGGTGATGGGGGCGGTAGCCTGGCTGGCGCTGATGCTGGCGAACGGACTGGCTGCCCGCCGTAAGGAGAAGACATGAAACGCCGGGGGCTGTTCTGGCTGCAGGTGGTGATCACCAGCCTCACCGCGCTGTTTATGATTGTGCCGGTTGTGCTCTCGATGCTGGCGGGCGTCACGCAGAACTATTTCACTGGCCTGCGCAGCGGCCTGACGCTGAAGTGGGTGGAACAGGTGTGGCAGATGTATGCCGACACCTTCTGGCTGTCGCTGCTGATCGCTCTGAGTTGTCTGGCGGTGACGGTTATCGCTGGCGTGCCGGCCGCCTGGGGCTTACTGAAATCACCGTCACGCTGGGCCAGCCGCATTGAGGAGTGCCTGATGCTGCCAGTCGCATTGCCGGGCCTCGCCACCGCTCTGGGCATCATTCTGCTTTATGGTCAGTTCAGCGCGTTACGCGACAGCTGGCTCTTTATCCTTATCGGCCATGTACTCTTTACCTTGCCCTTTATGATCCGACCGGTGCTGTCGGTGATGCAGGCGATTGATCTGCCGCGCCTTGAAGAAGCTGCCGCCAGCCTGGGGGCGGGCTTCTGGCGCCGCTTCTTTACCGTGGTCGTCCCGAACTGCCGCAACGGCATTCTGGCGGGCGCATTTATGGTGATCACCCTGTCGGTGGGGGAGTTCAACATTACCTGGATGCTGCACACGCCACTGACCAAAACCCTGCCGGTCGGTCTGGCCGACAGCTACACCTCGATGCGGCTGGAAGTCGGGTCCGCCTATACCCTGATCTTTATTATGATGATTTTACCGCTGCTGCTGTTGCTCAACGCCTGTAATCACTGGCTGGAACGGCAATCTTCGCGGCAGCAGAGAGAGGAAACCGTATGAATGAGGCCGTCAACGTGACGCTGCGCCACTGCTCGCGTCGCTTTAATCAGCAGGTCGCGCTGCATCCGCTCGACCTGCAGGTTCACGCCGGTGAAACACTGGTATTGCTGGGGCCGTCAGGCTGTGGCAAAACCACGCTGCTGCGTATTATCAGCGGCCTGGATAGCAGCGATCCCCCGGGAGAGATCTGGTTTGACAAGCGTAACGTCACCGCGCTGCCAATTGAGAAACGCAACGTTGGCATGGTGTTTCAGAACTACGCGCTGTTCCCGACGCTCAACGTGGCGCAGAACGTCGCCTATGGTCTGAAGGTGCAGGGCGTGCCACGTGCCGAGCGCGATGCGCGGGTCGCGGAGATGCTGGCACTGGTTGACCTGACACATCTGTCCCACCGGGCGATTGATAAATTGTCCGGCGGGCAGAAGCAGCGGGTGGCGCTGGCACGTGCGCTGGCCGCCCGGCCTAAAGTTCTGTTGTTCGATGAGCCGCTGGCGGCGCTTGACGCCAGGCTGCGCGATCGACTGCGGCTGGAGATCGGCGCGCTGCTCAAGCGGCTGGCGATCACCGCGGTTTACGTCACCCACGATCAGCAGGAGGCGATGGCGCTGGGCGATCGCATCGCGGTGATGGAGCAGGGCCGTCTGGTGCAGTTGGATACTCCGCAGGGAATTTATCAGCGCCCGGCCTCCCGCTTTGTAGCGGATTTTGTGGGCGCCATAAACTGCATTGCGCACGATCCCGACGGTCATCCCCTGCGTTTTTGCCGCCCGGAAGATGTGCTGCTGGCCGACGACACCCGCTATGCCCAGCGCGGTGTGGTGGTAGGCAGTACGTTTCTTGGCGCCTCGCAGCGCTTACTAATCGATATCGGGCTGGATAACCCCATTCAGGTCGAGCGTCATGCCCGCGAAATCTGGCAGGCGGGACAGCGCATCAGCTGGTCGCTGACCCGCCAGGCCGCGCTGGAATTTAGTTGCTAAGGAGTCTGTTGTGTCTGTTCAACCCACAGTCATCGCGCAAATCAGCGATCTGCATATCAAGGCTTTTGGTCGTCTCTCTTATAAACAGGTCGATACCCATGCCGCTTTACTGCAGGTTATCGATACCCTTAACGCGCTGCAGCCGCGCCCCGATGTGGTGGTGATTACCGGCGACCTGGTCGATTTTGGCAGGCCGGAAGAGTATCAGACGCTGCGCGAAGCCCTGCAGCGCCTCCAGTTGCCCTTTTATCTGATGGCGGGCAATCACGACGATCGCGAGGCACTGCGTGCTGCCTTCCCGGATCACACCTACCTGCAGGCGGGGCCGACCCTGAACTGGCAGCTTAGCGTGGGCGGCGTCAGGCTGCTGGCCCTGGACTCCAGCGTACCGCAACAGCCGTGGGGGGAGGTGGATGAGCAGCAGTTGCAATGGCTGGATCAGGCACTGCGCGAGGCCGCGGATCAGCCCACGCTGGTGATGCTGCATCATCCCCCTTTTGCCTGTGGCATTGCGCATATGGATCGGCAACGGTTACGCCATCCTGAGGCACTTGAGGCGATCATTGCCCGCCATCCGCAGGTTGAGCGGGTGCTCTGTGGTCATCTGCATCGCAGCCTGCAGACCCGCTTTGCCGGAACCCTGGCCTGTGTCGCACCCGGCGTGTCGCATCAGGTGGCTCTGGATCTGCACCCGGAGGGGCCGGCTCACTTTATTCTGGAGCCGCCCGGCTTTTTGCTCCATTGCTGGCAGCCAGTGCAGGGAATGGTCACGCATCATTGCGCGATTGGCCACTTTTCGGGACCCTGGCCATTTTACGATAGTCAGGGGTTAATCGATTAGTGCCAGCTAAATCTGTATTAAGCGGGGTGATATTTGTCTTAATGCTGCTCAAAAATGCCGACACAGTGTAGACTTAAGCCCGGCTATCAGGGCTTCTGGCACACATTAAAAAAATAATCAGGCATTCACGACATGACACTCTTCTCCGGGGCGGCGACGCCATGTTAAAGCTCTTTCGGCCCAAGGCCGACTTGCGCAATCTGATCGCCCTGCTGGTGATTGTCAGCATTGTTATCACGCTCGCAAATACGCTCTATGCTACCTGGCGGGTGCAGCGCCAGGTGCTGATTGACACCACGCTTGAGGCTAACCGGGCCTATGCCGCCAAGCTGGCTTCAACCAGTGAAATCTTTTTTCAGCTGGCGCAGTCACAGTTGCACTACAGCGCCAATCAGCTAAGCCGTGACTTTAATAATGAAGGGCTGCTGAATAGCGAAGTCAATCGTCTGCGTGAGCAGACTACCAGTTTTAACTCGGTGGCCGTGGTGGATGAGCAGGGCGCGATCAAAGCGATCTCGCCCGAATCCCTGACGCTGAAAGGGATGCGTGTCACCAGCGACGCCTCCCGCGAAGCGCTGACGCTGCGGCAGCCGATCATCAGTAAACCGACCCTTTCTGCAGCCAATAATCTGCTGGTGTTTGTCTCCTGGCCAATCTGGAGTCCCGATGGCGACTATCTGGGCTACATCGGCGGCACGATCTATCTGAAGAAAAAAAGCATTCTGAATGCGCTACTGGGTGAACAATTCTACCGTGATGGCACTACGGTCTATGTGCTCGACAGTAATAATGAGGTGTTGTATCACCAGAATCGTCAGCTGATTGGTAAAGTTCTGCCCGCCATCGTCAGTCCGCGTGACGAGCAGACCAATGGCTCGCTGATGCTTGCGGGTGCAGGTGAGTCCACGCAGCTGGCGGGCTATGCCGTCGTGCCGACCACCGGCTGGACGGTGGTGGCGCTGAAGCCGATTAACGTCACGCTGAATCCGCTTTCAGGCCTGTTAATGAAAGTCCTGAAAAACTCGGTGCCGTTCGCACTGCTGACCCTGTTGGTTGCGTTAGGGCTGGCACGGCTGATTGCCCGACCACTGTTCCAGCTGGCCCGCAAAGCCAGCCGGATGGATGCGCAGGGCGTATCAAAAGAGATTGGCGGCATCAGTGCCTGGTATTTTGAGGCGGCGCAGGTCAAGCGCGCGCTGCTCACCGGCATCGGACTGGTGCAGGACAAAATCGGTCGTCTGAGTTCTGAAGCCCAGACCGACCCCCTGACTCAGTTGCTGAATCGGCGTGGTCTTAATGCGGTACTGGAGTACTACCGCACGCTACGCCAGCCTTTCTCGGTGCTGGCGCTGGATATCGATCACTTTAAAAACGTCAACGATAGCTGGGGCCACGATGTGGGCGACCGGGTGATTCAGCAGGTGGCGAGCACGCTGCGTGCCAGCGCCCGTCAGTCTGATGTGGTGTGCCGCAACGGCGGAGAGGAGTTTCTGATGCTGCTGCCGGGAACGGCGCTGGATGAGGCGCAGATTATCGCCGAGCGCGTGCGACTGGGTATTGCAGAAGCCTGGCTCACCGACGTGGGACGCATTACCTTGTCTATCGGCGTCGCGGCCTGGAATGGTTCGCAGGATGTCGGGCTGGAAGGCAGTTTAAAACAGGCGGATGCGGCACTCTATGAGGCGAAAAATGCCGGGCGCAACTGCGTTATCGTGGCCGCCGCGTAATCGCGTTAACTCACAGTGTTTCGCAACGGCAGGATAAAAATGGGTGGGGAAGGGGAAGTTAAGCAGGGCGCGGCGTTAAGGCTACCGCGCCCCTCAACATCAGGCTGACTTGACGTAATCCAGCACCATGTCGTGGTGATTCGAGGTCTTGAAGTTATCAAACACTTTTTCGATCCTGCCCTCAGCATCTATCAGGAAGCTGATGCGATGAATGCCGTCATAGGTTTTCCCCATAAACGTTTTTTCACCCCAGACGCCAAACGCCTGGCAGACTTCATGGTTTTCATCGGAGAGCAGGGTAAAGTTCAGCAGCTCTTTTTCGACAAACTTTGACAGTTTTTCCGGTTTGTCGGTGCTGATGCCCAGCACTTCCACGCCCGCTTTTTTCAACTCATCCATGTTGTCACGCAGACCGCACGCCTGCACGGTGCAGCCTGGTGTCATCGCTTTCGGGTAAAAGTACACCAGAACGCGCTGTCCCTGGAAGTCGGTCAGATTCACGTGTTCGCCGTCCTGATCGGGCAGGCTAAATGCGGGTGCAGTATCTCCGGCTTTCAGTGGATTCATTACATCTCTCCATTTTCTTATTCAGGCTGTGGGTAATACACCATCCGGTCAGAAACGGCCAGAGGGAAAATTACCATCAGGGGGTATTTCACCACATAGCCGGTCACCTTTCAGTGGCAGTAATGTGGAGAAATAACTCCGGTTAATTGACCAAAGCTTAGCGTACCGCGCTGACAGATTCGCTGCTGTCGGCATCTGACACACTGTAAAGACGCAGCGTTCCCTGGGCATTCAGCTCCTGACACAGGGTATTAAACGCCTGCTCAAACGGGGTGCCACTGGTTCGCGTCGGACTGTGAGCGGTCATTTGAATATAGAGCGTAGGGGGCAAATTGTGTTTCGCTGGCGTAATGCGCGAAACCAGTTCGGCCACATTCATCTGATGCTTATCGATAAGATCGGTAAAGCGTTCAATAATATGCGGCGAATCAGCCACCTCAACCTGAATGAACGCGGTATCGGGCATCGGCGGACGGAGCCGGGCATTGGTGCGCTTCATGACGATCAGCAGTTCGAGTTCTGCCCCTTTCAGTGGCAGGGTCGATTCAATCAGTGTGATCGCGTTCCAGCTGCCCGACAGCAGCATGATAAAGGTGAACTCATCCCCAAGCATGGCAAGACGGCTATCTTCAATATTGCAACCGCAGCTGCTGACGTGTCGGGTAATGGTGTTGACGATACCCGGACGGTCAACACCGAGCGCGGTGATCACCAGATGATGGGGCTGAGATTGCGGCAAAATGGCTTTTCCTCTGCTTTCGCTAATAACCATAAGGTAAACATAAAAAAAACTGCTGACAAGCGCGGGAATGGCGTGGCTGGCTTGCTTTTCCCTAAGTGTAAAACGTACCATGAAGCACTTGTTTGTCGAGGGGATCGCCAATGTTTACGGGAAGTATTGTTGCACTCGTTACGCCAATGGATGACAGCGGTAATGTCTGCCGGTCGAGTCTGAAAAAACTGATTGATTATCACGTCGCCAGCGGCACCGCGGCGATCGTTTCCGTCGGCACCACAGGCGAATCTGCTACCCTGAGCCATGAAGAACATGGTGATGTGGTGATGCTGACCCTGGAGCTGGCCGATGGCCGTATTCCGGTGATTGCCGGAACCGGGGCAAACGCCACCGCTGAAGGCATCTCTCTGACTAAGCGTTTTGAAAATTCCGGCGTTGTGGGTTGCCTGACCGTGACCCCGTATTACAACCGTCCGACGCAGGAAGGGCTGTTCCAGCACTTTAAAGCGATTGCGAATAGCACCAGCCTGCCACAGATGCTGTATAACGTTCCCTCGCGTACCGGTTGTGACATGCTGCCAGAAACCGTTGCCCGCCTGGCCGAAATCAAAAATATTATCGGAATCAAAGAGGCAACCGGGAACTTATCGCGGGTTAGTCAGATCCAAGAGCTGGTTAATGAAGATTTCATTCTGGTGAGTGGCGATGACGCGACTGCGCTGGACTTTATGCAACTGGGCGGTAAAGGCGTCATTTCGGTGACGGCCAACGTGGCTGCGCGCGAAATGGTCGAACTGTGTCAACTCGCACAGCAGGGCAATTTCGTCGAGGCACGCCGCCTGAATCAGCGTCTGATGCATCTGCACCAGACGCTTTTCTGTGAACCCAATCCTATCCCGGTGAAATGGGCTGCGAAACAGCTAGGATTAATCGCTAACGACACGCTGCGTCTGCCAATGACGCCACTGACTGCAGCCGGCCAGCCGAAAGTGGAGCAGGCGCTGGTGAAAGCGGGTTTGCGATAATTTAGGGAGTTTGAATGAATTACTCAGTAAAGCGGTCAACAGTAGCCACAGTGGTGGGGCTTTCTACCCTGATGCTGTTGTCGGCCTGTTCAAGCGATCAGCGTTATAAGCGCCAGGTCAGCGGTGACGAATCTTATCTTGAAGCCAGTCAGTTAAATGAACTGAAAGCGCCTGCCGGAATGATCCTGCCGGTGCAGCGTGGTGATTTCGACGTGCCGCGCACGACCAGTCAGGCACCCACCGGCAAGCAGCTCGACATCCGTCCGCCAGCCCAGCCGCTGGCGCTGATGAACGGCACCCGCGCACAGTTCAGCAACAATACCGGCGCGCTGATGATTGATAACAGCCGCGGTTCAGTCTGGTCGCAGGTCGTCAACGTGGTGCAGTCTTACAAATTCCCGATTGCTTCCCGTAATGACGCAGGCCAGCAGCTGACGACGGACTGGGTGCAGTGGAACCGTGCTGATGAAGATCAGCAGTATCGTGGCCGCTACCAGATCAGCGTGCAGTCGCAGAGCTATCAGCAGCAGTTAACCGTTCGTCTGCTGGAGCTGCAGCAGGATGGTAAAACCATTACCTCACCTGTGCAGATCCAGCGTTACACCGCGCAGATGCTGAATGACATCAGCACCGGTATGGACAAGATTGATACGGCGAGTGAAAACGCGGCCTCTGGTCGGGTGAATGGGGCCATTGATGTGCAGAGCGGTGCAGATGATACCGGCCTGCCACTGCTGATCCTGCGTACGCCATACAACGTGGCATGGCAGCGTCTGCCTGATGCAATGAAACGCGTCGGGATGGAAGTGACCGACACGACCCGCTCAACCGGCAGCATGAAGGTGACCTACAAGTCACTGAGCAGCAGCGACTGGGATTCAGTCGGTGCGAAAGATCCGGAATTACCAAACGGTGATTACAAAGTGCAGGTCGGCGATCTCGACAACCGCACCAGTCTGCAATTCATCGACCCGAAAGGGCATGTGCTGACCCAGTCGCAGAACGATGCGCTGGTGGCCGTGTTCCAGGCGGCGCTGAACAAATAAAGTTGCCCCAGGCCGGAGATTCTCCGGCCTTTTTATTTTGTTTTTGGCATAATAGCGCGCGGCGAAGTAAACGATTGCGTCAAGGCAATCGCCGCAGCGGCACTGGCCGCTGAACACCCGTTATTTCAAGTCTGGAGTGAACAAGATGCAAAAGCGAGCTGAGTTGTATCGCGGTAAAGCGAAAACCGTATACAGCACCGATAACCCGGATCTGCTGATACTCGAATTCCGCAACGATACGTCAGCAGGTGATGGCGCCCGAATCGAGCAATTTGATCGCAAGGGAATGGTTAACAACAAGTTTAACCATTTTATCATGACTAAATTGCAGGAAGCGGGTATCCCGACCCAGATGGAAGCGCTGCTGTCAGATACTGAAGCGCTGGTGAAGAAGCTGGAGATGGTGCCGGTAGAGTGCGTGGTACGTAACCGCGCCGCAGGCTCGCTGGTAAAACGTCTGGGCGTGGAAGAGGGCATTGTGCTCAATCCGCCGCTGTTTGATCTTTTCCTGAAAGATGATGCAAAGCATGACCCGATGGTCAATGAATCCTACTGCGAAACCTTTGGCTGGGTCAGCAAACAGAACCTGGCGCGGATGCAGGAGCTGACCTTTAAAGCCAACGAGGTGCTGAGCAAACTGTTCGACGATGCGGGTCTGATTCTGGTCGACTTCAAACTGGAGTTTGGTCTGTTTAACGGCGAAGTGACGCTGGGCGATGAGTTTTCGCCAGACGGTGCGCGCCTGTGGGACAAAGAGACGCTGGATAAAATGGATAAAGACCGTTTCCGCCAGAGCCTCGGCGGCGTGGTGGAAGCCTATGAAGCGGTTGCACAGCGGCTGGGCGTGAAGCTCGACTGAGTTTGCCTGCCGCGCAGAAAGAAAAAGGAGAGCCCCGGCTCTCCTTTTTTCATTTCAGGGTAAAGCTGGTGATTGCTGCCTCACACAACTAAAATCATGCCATCTGAAAAAATGACTGAGGGAATACAGCATGCGCTGGCAAGGGCGTCGCGAAAGCGACAATGTAGAAGACCGTCGCGATCAATCGTCCGGTTTAGGCGGCGGAGGCCGCCAGATTCGTCTGCCGCGCGGTAAAGGCGGTATTGTGCTGCTGATTGTTGTGGCCATCGCGGGTTATTACGGTTACGACCTGACCGCACTGCTGACAGGCGGCGAAGTTGCACCGACCAGCCAGCAGCAACAGCGCAGCGTCAGCGTCAATGATGATGAGGCTGCGAAATTCACGAAGGTGATTCTGGCCACCACGGAAGATACCTGGGGCAAACTGTTCCAGCAGATGAACAAACAGTATGTGGCACCGAAGCTGGTGATGTATCGCGGCGCAACCCGCACCGGCTGTGGTACCGGACAGTCAGTCATGGGGCCGTTCTACTGTCCTGCCGATCAGACCGTCTACATCGACCTCTCTTTTTATGACGAGATGAAAACCAAACTTGGCGCGGACGGTGACTTCGCCCAGGGCTACGTCGTCGCGCATGAAGTTGGCCACCATGTCCAGAAACTACTGGGTATTGAACCGAAAGTGCGTGAAATGCAGCAGGGTGCCAGCCAGACGCAGGTCAATCAGCTCTCCGTCAAAATGGAACTGCAGGCGGACTGTTTTGCCGGTGTCTGGGGACACTATATGCAGCAGGAAAATATCCTTGAAGCGGGCGATCTGCAGGAAGCGCTGAATGCCGCCGAGGCAATTGGCGATGACCGCCTGCAGCAGAAAGGTCAGGGCCGCGTAGTGCCGGACAGCTTCACCCACGGCACGTCTGAGCAGCGCTACACCTGGTTCAAGCGCGGGTTTGATGGTGGCAATCCAGGACAGTGCAACACCTTCGCCAGCAACTAATGAGTCTGCAGCCTCTTACGCAGCTTATGCAGCAGGCCGGTGTGCGTCGTCTGGCGGTGATCAGCGGCGACCCGGCCTGGTGTTTACTACGGGCTGCGGCGTGGCGTGAAACGCTGACCGGCGACTGGCTGGCGTTGAGCCCGGAACCGCTGTTCTCTGCTTCGGATAAAGGGCCGGGTCAGTATAAAACGCCGGTCCTGCACAAACAGCCTGCTGCGGTGCGCACGCTGCTTGGCCGTGAATTTCGTCATGCTCTGTTTGACGCCCGTCAGGGCTTTCATGCCGACGCTTTCGCTGCGCTGGCTGGCACGCTCACCGCCGGTAGCTGGCTGTTACTGCTGGTGCCGCCCTGGGAACAGTGGGCGCAGCAGCCTGACAGCGACAGCCTGCGCTGGGCCGATGTCGCTGAACCCATCGCCACCCCTTATTTTGTTCACCACCTGCAACAGCTGATATTAGCGGATGACCAGGTGCTGCTGGAGCGGCAGCATCAGCCATGCCGGTTTCCGGCGCAGCCGGACTGGCCGCAGTGGCACTGTCAGGCACCGCAGCAGCAGCAGGCGATACTCGATCAGCTGATGAGGCTGCCATCGGGGGTTGCCGTGCTGACCGCGCCCCGCGGACGCGGTAAATCGGCGCTGGCGGGTATGCTGGCGCGATTGAACGGACATTGTCTGGTGACGGCTCCGGCCAAAGCCTCAACGGAGGTGCTGAGCACCTTCGCCGCTGACGCTTTTCACTTTATGGCACCCGATGCGCTGCTGGCGCTGGAGACGCCGCCGCAGGCGGAATGGCTGATTGTGGATGAAGCGGCGGCGATCCCGGCACCGCTGCTTCAGGCGCTGGTCAGTCGATATCCCCGCGTATTGCTCACCACCACCGTACAGGGCTACGAAGGAAGCGGGCGCGGGTTTATCCTTAAATTCTGCGCCGGGCTTCCTGATGCACACTATTTTACGCTCGATGAGCCGCTGCGCTGGTCGCGTTTCGATCCGCTGGAGCAGTGGCTGAACCAGGCGCTGCTGTTTGACGATGCCGCCGCGACCGCACCCGATTCTCCTGTAACGCCTCATCATGTTGAGCGCCACGATTTCAGCGCGCTGGAGGCCGCGTATCGTCTGCTGACCAGTGCACACTATCGTACCTCGCCACTTGATCTGCGCCGCCTGCTGGATGCTCCGGGCATGCAGCTGTGGCGGGCCGGCGACGCGCCGGCGTTACAGGGCGCGCTCTGGCTGGTGGAAGAGGGCGGTCTTGAACCTGCACTGGCACAGGCGGTCTGGGCGGGCACCCGGCGACCCCGCGGGAATCTGGTGGCGCAGTCGCTGGCAGCCCACGCTGGTCTGGCTGAGGCGGCGACATTGCGCTCGCTGCGCATCAGCCGTATTGCCGTGGCGGCGGAGCGGCGTCGTCTGGGAACCGGACAGCAGCTGGTTGCGGCAGCGGCCAGTGCGGCAGCCGGATATGACTACCTCTCCGTCAGCTTCGGCTACACTGAATCTCTCTGGGCGTTCTGGCGCGCCTGTGGCTTTAGCCTGGTGCGGATTGGCAGTCAGCGCGAAGCCAGCAGCGGCTGCTACGCGGCGATGGCCATGTTGCCCTGTTCTGCTGCGGGTGAGGCATTGCAGCACCGCGCGGCAGAACAGCTGGCGCGAGACTGGCCGCTGTTGCGCCAGCATATCGCACTGGAACTGCAGTTTGATCAGGTTACTGACGACGGATTGACCGCGCAGGATATTCGTCTGGCGGCGGGTTTTGCCTGGGCGGAGCGGCCACTGGAAGCGAGCCTGCCGGTGTTGCAGCGTCTGGTGCAGGCCAGTTCAGCCTCTTTACCGCTGCTGGCTGCGGCGGTGGCCACACCCACAGCACTGGGCGAACTGGCCCAGCAGGCTGGAGTGAGCGGGCGCAAAGCGCTAGTCGCAGCGCTGCGTCAGCAGGCGGCAGCGGCCCTCCAGACACTGGGCGTTGATGCAGCCTTGCTGCACCTGCCGTTGAAATAATTCGACCAGCTGGTTCAAATTATCCTCATATGATTTTATGCCAGGCGGCGTAGAGTGAACACAGGAGGTCAACATGACACTGAAATATGTAATCGTTCAACAGCCTGCCACCACAGCACAGCTGTTTCTGCTCTACCATGGCGTTGGCGATAACCCGGATTCAATGGGCGAGATTGGCAACTGGTTTGCCCGAACGTTTCCCGACGCGCTGGTGGTGTCCGTCGGCTCGCCTGGTGCGAGTCGTCAGTGGTTCGGCGAAACCGACCTGCACGATCAGACCGTCCAGCAGCGGGTTGATGCGGCCATGCCGCAGTTTGTTGGATCTGTGCGTCACTGGCAAAAAAAGAGCGGTGTGCGGCCGGAAGCGACAGCGTTAATCGGCTTTTCGCAGGGCGGCAGTATGGTGCTGGAAGGGGTTAAGGCGCATCCGGATCTGGCGGGCCGCGCGGTGGTGTTTAATGGCCGGTTTATTACCCTGCCGGAGAAGGCCAGTACCCGCACCACCATCCACCTGATCCACGGTGATTATGATGAGCAGGTCCCGCTGCACCATGCGCAGCAGGCGGAGCATCGGCTGACCGCCTGCGGTGGCGACGTTACCCTGGATATCGTTGACGATCTGGAGCACGCCATCGATCACCGCAGCATGGAGCTGGCGCTGAATCATCTGCGTTATACGGTGCCAAAACGCTACTTTGATGAGGCGTTAAGCGGCGCAAAACCGGGTGACGATGATGTTATCGTGATGATGTAAAAAAGCCCCTGCGCAAGCTCGATCTTAACGCTGATGAGAGCTGACTTTGTGAAGAACCATAAAAAAGCCCCTGCATAGCAGGGGCTTTTTCGTTTACTTCTTCTTCGGCCAGTTGTCGTCGTCATCCCATTTATCGTTAAAATCACGATGCGGCGGCAGGTCAGGTTTGTTATCCATAAATTTTTTATGATCGATGCGTTTCAGATCTTTATAAACGTTCATCAGCACGCCAACCATCAGCAGGATCACCAGGATCCACCAGTAATCTTTAATAAATTCCATTTGCTGCTCCTTAAAACCGCCGTCAGGCGATCAGTTGTTCCATGATGCGTTGGTACATCCGGCTCAGCATCTGCAGGTCGGAGGCTTTCACACACTCATTGATTTTATGAATGGTGGCATTCACTGGCCCCAGTTCCACCACCTGTGCACCCATCCGGGCAATAAAGCGGCCATCGGAGGTTCCGCCCGTGGTCAGCAGCTGCGGCTTAATTTCATTATAGTGCGCTACAGCTTTCACGACGGCATCAACCAGCTTACCGCGCGTGGTCAGGAAGGGCTGGCCAGAGAGTTTCCACTCAATGGTGTAACGCAACTGGTGACGATCCAGCAGCTCTGCGACCCGCTGACGAATCATCTCATCGGTGAGTTCGGTGCTGAAGCGGAAGTTAAACTGCACCAACAGCTCGCCGGGGATCACATTGTTACTGCCGGTGCCCGCCTGGACGTTGGCAATCTGCATGCTGGTCGCCGGAAAGAACTCATTTCCCTGATCCCACTCGGTCGCGACCAGCTCGTTCAGCGCGGGCATCGCCCGGTGAACCGGGTTATCCGCCAGATGCGGATAGGCGACGTGGCCCTGCACGCCATGCACCATCAGGTTAGCAGTGATTGAGCCGCGACGGCCATTTTTCACCACATCACCCACCACTTCTGTGCTGGAGGGCTCGCCGACCAGGCAATAGTCGAGCCGTTCGCGGCGCGCCATCAGCCGCTCAACCACTTTAACCGTGCCGTTGGCCCCGCTGGCCTCTTCATCAGAGGTAATCATAAAGGCGAGTCGCCCTCGGTGATTGGGACGCACCGCAACAAAACGTTCGGCAGCCACCACCATTGCCGCCAGAGATCCTTTCATGTCGGCCGCGCCGCGGCCAAACAGCATGCCGTCGCGGATGGTGGGTTCAAATGGCGGATTAATCCAGCGGCTGGCATCGCCAGGCGGCACCACATCGGTGTGACCGGCAAACGCCAGCGTTTCACCTTCGCCACGGGTGGCCCAGAAATTCAGGGTGTCGTCGATGTTCATCGTTTCAATCTTAAAGCCAATGGCTTCAAGACGGGCGATCAGCAGAGCCTGACATCCGGCATCATCGGGGCTGAGAGAGGGGCGACGAATAAGCTGCTGCGTCAGCTCAATGACCGGGCAAAACATATTATGACTTCTCCTGGATAGCATTCTGATAGGTGGCTTCGCTGAAACCGGCGAGCAGGGAGCCATCCGGGGCGCGCAACAGCGGACGCTTAATCATGGCGGGATGCGCCAGCATCAGCGCTTTGGCGCTGCTGGCATCGGTAACCGCGTCGCGATCACTCTCAGGCAATTTACGCCAGGTGGTGCCCCGGGTGTTAAGCAAAGCCTGATAACCCAGTGCATCGATAAACTCCTGCAGCAGGACATCGTTCAGGCCATCCGCACGGTAGTCGTGGAAGTGATAGTCAACGCCTGCGTCTGTTAAAAAGCGCCGGGCTTTTTTTATGGTGTCGCAATTTTTAATCCCGAACATCACCCACTGCGTGCTCATTGCCCGATCCTTATTGTCCTGTGAGAAGTGAAAGCTGAAAAAAGCAGCCAAAGTGCGAGTTTACCATAGTGTGATCCGTTGCGGCATCTGCACAGGCGCGGGAATCGGGCCACAGAGCACGGCAGCAAGGTCATCGTCCGGCATCGGGTAAACGCTATCAATTTCGCAGCTAACCATTACCCTGCTTATCAATAAGAGCTTAGGAATTTCGCCATGTTGATAAAATAGTCTACCGCTGGGTTTAAAATAAATTATTTTCAACGGGGTTAAGGAGTTGCTGAAGTGTGCGTCAGCTTGCAAAACCAGCAACATTCATGTTTTTATGGCGTATGCCGATAGATATAACAGGTGTAAACGTATTCACCTGTATAAAAAAAGAGCGTAACATTGCCAGCACAATAAGAGAGGGCATTATGATTGACACCGAAATGGGAACCTGGAAAGAATTTATCGAAGCGATGTTACGCAACAAGTAACGCGCGAAGAAAAAAGCAGGTTAATCCCGCTTGCTGGAATTCTTACCACACACAGAAATAAGGCGGCCACTGATATCAGTGACCGCTTTTTATTTGCGCCTCTACTTAGTCGAGCGGCTTCTCTTTGAGCGGGAAGCGGCGGCGTACCAGCACAAAGAACAGCGGCACAAAAAAGATCGCCAGCAGTGTGGCAGAGATCATTCCGCCCATCACACCGGTTCCTACGGCATGCTGGCTGCCGGAGCCTGCACCGCTGCTGATCGCCATGGGCAGTACACCAAAGATAAAGGCCAGTGAGGTCATCAGAATCGGCCGCAGGCGCTGACGCGATGCCTCCAGCGTAGATTCCACCAGCTCGCGTCCACGGCTGTTGATCTCATTAGCAAATTCTACAATCAGGATGGCGTTTTTGGCGGATAACCCCACTACTGTCAGCAGGCCAACCTGGAAATAGACGTCATTTTCCAGCCCACGCATCCAGGTGGCGATTAGCGCGCCGACCACGCCCAGCGGCACTACCAGCATCACCGAGAACGGGATCGACCAGCTTTCATACAGCGCGGCAAGGCAGAGAAAGACCACCAGCAGCGAAATCGCATAAAGTGCCGGCGCCTGCGAACCGGAGAGCCGCTCCTGATAAGAGGCACCGGTCCACTGGAACCCGACGCCCAGGGGCAGGGCATTAACCAGTTTTTCCATCTCATCCATCGCCGTGCCGCTGCTGACGCCACTGGCCGCTTCGCCGACAATCTCCAGCGACGAATAGCCGTTGTAGCGTTCAAGACGTGGGGAACCGGTCTCCCAGCGGCTGGTGGCAAACGCGGAGAAGGGCACCATTTTGCCGCTGCTATTGCGCACGTACCATTTGTTGATGTCGTCTGGCAGCATGCGGAATTCAGCGGCAGCCTGTACATAGACCTTCTTCACCCGGCCACGATCCAGGAAGTCATTCACGTAGCTGGAACCCCACGCGGTGGTCAGAGTGTCGTTGATGGTATCCAGCGACACGCCCAGCGCCTGCGCTTTACGTGCATCAACATCGATCTGCAGCTGCGGGCTGTCATCCAGTCCATTGTGCCGTACCCGCGACAGCGCGTTGTCATTGCCCGCCATCTCCAGCAGTTTGTCACGCATCGCCATCAGTTGGGTATGACCGACGCCCGCGTGATCCTGCAGTTGCAGGTCAAAGCCGGAGCTGCTGCCCATGCCGGTGATGGCTGGCGGACTGCTGGCAATCACCCGACCCTCTTTGATCTTCTGGAATGCCTTCGTCGCGCGCTCGATAATCGCGAACGAGGTGCGATCGGCACCGGGCCGCGCTTCCCAGTCTTTGAGCCGCACAAACAGACGCGCCACGTTTTGTCCATTGCCGCCCGGACCTGCGCCGATGGTGGAGAAGACCGACAGCACGTTGGCCTTCTCCTCGGTGAGATAATAGTTTTCAACTTTGGCGACGACGCTGGCAGTTTGCTCAAGCGTCGCGCCTGCCGGAAGCTGAACCTGCGTCAGGAATACGCCGCGATCTTCCAGCGGCAGAAACGACGTCGGCAGACGCAGAAACAGAAAGGCCATCAGGCCGATGATGCCGAGATAGAGCAGCAGCCAGCGACCGCCCTTGCGCAGGATACCCGCGACCCCGCGCTCGTAGCGGTCAGCATTGCGATTAAAGTGACGATTGAACCAGCCGAAGAAGCCGCGACGCTCAGGCTGCTCGCCCTGCGCCACGGGTTTGAGCAGCGTGGCACAGAGCGCCGGTGTCAGGATCATCGCCACCAGTACCGACAGCACCATCGCCGACACAATGGTAATTGAGAACTGGCGGTAAATGGCGCCGACGGTGCCGCCGAAAAACGCCATCGGCACAAACACCGCAGAGAGCACCAGCGCGATACCCACCAGCGCGCCCTGAATCTGGCCCATCGATTTTCGAGTGGCGGCACGCGGCGAGAGTCCCTCTTCATGCATGATACGTTCAACGTTTTCCACCACCACGATGGCATCATCCACCAGCAGCCCGATTGCCAGCACCATGGCAAACATGGTCAGGGTATTGATGCTGAACCCGCAGGCATAGAGCACGCTGAAGGTGCCGAACAGTACCACCGGCACTGCAATAGTAGGAATTAAGGTGGCGCGGAAGTTCTGCATAAACAGGTACATCACGCCAAATACCAGCACAATCGCCTCCAGCAACGTCTTCACCACATCGGTGATTGACGCTTTAACGAAAGGGGAGGTTTCATAGGCGATTTTTGCTTCCAGACCGTGCGGGAAGTAGTGGGACAGCTCCTCAATGCGCGCCCGCACCAGCTTATCGGTGTTCATCTCGTTAGCACCGGATGCCAGCTTCACCCCCAGGCCTGACGCGGGCTGGCCGTTGTAACGACTCAGATAATCATACTTCTCAGCGCCCAGCGCCACGCTGGCGACATCGCCCAGCGTCACCACCGAACCATCGGGATTGTTCTTCAGGGTAATCGCCCGGAACTGCTCAGGGGTCTGCAGCATCGACTGGGCGTTGACCGTAGCGTTAAGCGCCTGTTTCTCTACCGACGGCAGGCCACCCACCTGACCCACGGCAACCTGTGTGTTCTGCGACTGGATCGCACTGACCACATCTTCCGTGGTCAGCGAATAGGCGATCAGTTTATTGGGATCGAGCCAGATACGCATCGCATATTGCGAGCCGTAAGCGTCAACCTGGCCGACGCCATCAATACGGCTTAGCGGATCCTGAATATTACTGGCGACATAGTCTGAAATATCCTGCTTATCCATGCTGCCGTCGGTTGAAACGAATGCCACCATCAGAATATTACTGTCACCGGTTTTATTGACGGTCACACCCTGCGACTGCACCGCCTGTGGCAATTTGCGCAGTGCGGATTGCAGCTGGTTCTGTACCTGCTGACGGGCTTCATCGGGATTGGTCCCGGCGGTAAAGGTGAGGGTGATCTGTGCCTGGCCGGTGTTGCTGCTGTTAGAGGACATGTACATCAGATTATCGATGCCGGTCATGTTCTGCTCGATCACCTGGGTAACGGTGTTTTCCAGCGTCTGGGCGGATGCGCCCGGATAGTTAGCGGTGATGCGCACGTTGGGCGGTGCCAGATCGGGGTACTGTTCAATAGGCAGCGAAATAATCGAAAGCGTGCCACACAGGCACAGCAGAATCGCCAGAACCCAGGCAAAGATAGGGCGGTCGATAAAGAAATTCGACATTAAATCGACACTCCTCACTACTTTTATCGTTGGTCAGGCCCACCAGCAACGGGCGCTCTGGCAGGAAACTCGGCGGGTCTTTGCCATGATTCTCCGCCGCCGTTTACTCTACGTGCGGCAGCGGGGGAAATCGTGGAGAAATTGAGGAGAAAATGTAAATTCGTTGGCTATTTGCGGCTTTCAAGCCACATCACCGTGGCGGCGACGCGTGAGCGGACATCCAGTTTCCGCAGCAGGTTACGAATGTGCACTTTTACCGTCTCTTCAGAGATATGCAGAATAGCGGCAACCTCTTTATTCGACAGGCCACGCGCCACTTCCTGCAGCACATCCCGTTCGCGCTCTGTGAGCTGA
Organism: Pantoea sp. CFSAN033090; assembly: GCF_001264395.1. NCBI lineage: Bacteria > Pseudomonadati > Pseudomonadota > Gammaproteobacteria > Enterobacterales > Erwiniaceae > Pantoea > Pantoea sp. CFSAN033090. The sequence goes on from NZ_LGYX01000020.1 coordinate 47,736, forward strand.
CGCAGAGGATCGGCACTGTGCTGGCGATTAGCCAGATAGCGGGTGACGCCCTCGCTGAAGACCTTTTCGCCTCGTGATGCCTGCAGGATATGCGCCAGCAGGACCTCCGGCTCGCTGTCCTTGAGCAGATAGCCGTCAGCACCGGCATCCACCATGGCAAAAATATCGCTGCGGGCGTCAGAAACGGTCAGTACCAGAATGCGAGAACTGATCCCTTCATGGCGCAGCGCCTTCAGCGTATCCAGTCCGGACATGCCTTTCATATTCAGGTCGAGCAGAATGATGTCCGGTTCCTGATGGCGGGCCTCCGCCAGCGCTTCAGTGCCGTTGCTGGCTTCGGCGATCACCTCCAGCCGGGGATCCAGCGCCAGCAGCTGACGGACACCGCGGCGCATCAGCGGGTGGTCATCCACAATCATCAATGTTAATGCGGGCTGTTGCATATTTTCTCCGTTTCATAGGTTTCAGACTGCGGCAGATCAGACGGTATTGTTCAGGGACAACACCCTGTTCTGTATCGAATAGCCCGCGGTCGCAAACCGATAGATTATTTTAATAAATTAATACCCGCTCTGGCCTGCTATTCCAGCGGGCGCGCCGGTTGCGGTGGAAAGCGCAACTCCACCCTGGTACCCCGTGGCTGTGCGTGGAGGGTCAGATGGCCGCTCAGGCGCTGAGCGCGCTCCGCCATAATAGTCAGGCCGTAATGGCCCGGCGGTTCGTCTGTGCTGTTCATCCCCACGCCATCATCCGTAATCGTCAGTAAGTGCTCACCTTTTTCACTGTGCTGATAATCCACCCGGATAACCTGCGCACTGGCGTGACGAATCGCATTCAGCAGCGCCTCACGGACGATCTGCAACACGTGCACCTGCTGTTGTGCTTCCAGACTCTGCAGGCCGGTCTGATAGTTAAAGTGTATCTCTGCGCTGCTCTTCTCCTGCAGCGAGGCGATCATCGCCTGCATGGCCGCCACCAGATCCGCCTGCTCAATGGTCAGACGGAAGGTGGTCAGCAGCTCACGCAGCTGACGATAGGCCTCGGCCAGCGCCTGATCGAAGTCCGCGATAATGGTATGGGCGGCGCTATCGTCTTTATCAACGGCGCGGCGCAGCAGGGTCAGCTGAATGCGTAAAAACGAGAGCGACTGCGCCAGCGAGTCATGTAATTCCCGGGCAATGGTCGTGCGCTCTTCAATCAGCAGCATCTGCTGATACTGCTGCTGTGCCTGCCAGATCCAGATAGCCCGTCCCAGCATCGCCGCCAGGCTGCGCATCAGTTCATCCGGAGGCGAGGCACCAGCTGTCTGCCAGCGCAGCTCGCCAATCTGCTGCTCGTCCTGCTGTAACGGCAGACGTTGCCACTGACCGGCAGCCTGATCATCACCGGCGCGAAACTGAAACTGGTCACTGTCGAGCCGGATCGCCGTCAGTTTCTCGCGCGTCAGTACATTGGTTAACACGGCTTCAAACAGTGCCGGATGCAGCGGGCTGGCGGTCAGCATTTGTGAGCTGTCATAGAGTAGCGACAGCGTGCGATTAGCCTGGGTTAAATCTTCTGTTTTGGCGCGCACCGTGCTTTCCAGCAGCTGGTAGTGCGAATGCAGCCGTGCCGCCATGCCGCTGAAGGCATGCGACAGCACCCGCAGTTCATTCTGCTGCTCAACATGCAGCGGCGGAAAAGCAAAGTTGCCGCTCTCTACGTAGCGACTGGCGGTGACCAGCGCATTAAGCGGGCGCACCACCTGCAGTCGGGTAAAACGAATCGTCATCAGTGCCAGCGCCACAATCGCAATGACCCCCACCAGGCTGCTGGCGGCCACCAGATGCATTTTCAACTCGGTATAGCGTTGCAGACCCAGCACAAAGCGATCGATTTCACCGACGTAGATCGGCACCTGCTGCTGATAAGCCACGGTATCGCCCTGTTGCAACTGTTGCTGCAGCGAGGGCCAGGCGGCACGCAGCCGTTGATAGCGAACACTTACTTCACGGGGTACCCAGGGCCGATCAAGTTTCTGCAGCACCGGGGCATCCAGCGTTTGCTGATAGCGCGCCAGATGATGAGCCAGATTTTGCGGCTGACGGCTGGCATCCCAGGCCATGCGATAGCTCTGCATGCGCAGTGAACCCGCCAGATTGATCGCCTCCGCGTCGCGCTGGCTGCTCAGGAGCGTGACTAATGCCAGACCGGTGGTGAGCAGCGACAGCAGGACAATGGCGCTGAGCGCCTGAGCGATGCTTTGAGTTACGGAACGTTTAACAATCACATGAATGGCCCTGTTGAAAGTGCGGGAATTATAAGAGCGCATTAACGTAACGCAAATGATCCATTCCCTGTTTATCGCACAGGACGTTACACATCGCACATAAAATGACCGCAACTGACAGTTCCCAGGACGTGCTGCTGTTCAACGCTTAAAAAAGGAACAGGTTTACATCGTCCCGATGTTGCTTTTCATTGCAGCGCTAATAATTCATCCAGTCATCAACTCAACCCCGATCACAGATTAAGGAGCATCCAATGAAAAAGCTGAATGCTGTCCTGGCGGGCGCATTACTGGCTACCGCCTCATTTGCCACTTTCGCCGCCGCGCCGGTCGATCAGTCGCAGGCGCAGAGTATGCAGAGCATCGGTAGCGTTTCGGTCTCCGGTGTTCGCGGCTCGCTGGACGATGCGAATCGCCAGCTGTCGCAAAAAGCGGAAGAGATGGGCGCCAGCCATTACCGCGTTATCGGTGTCGATAACCCAGGCGACTCCAGCCTGTGGAGCGGCACCGCAGAGATTTATCGCTAACCCAACCCTCCTGTTTCCATCCCTGTAGCTTTTACCGGCCTGAAAATGGCCGGTTTTTTTGTTTTTGTGCATCAGGATGGATTCTTACAAATCAGCCTGTGCATCTGCCCGGTATATTTTGCTTCGTTCTTGCAGAACGGGTAGGATTCATCGCCGTAAATTCCCGCGCTGCCTGGCACTCACTCACAGGCAAACGCACAGAGGAAAATACCCCATTTCACAGGGCATTACGCCTGAAATGGGGGCGACGACTGATAGTCAGGACAAACAGGAATGCTATGAAATCTAAAAACAAAACCCCAGGCGAGATGCGCGCTGCGAAACGACGCTGGCTCAACTCTCATGACGCCGGCTACCAGAAGGCGATGGGTAACCGTCACGTACAGATGATTGCGATCGGCGGTGCCATCGGTACCGGTTTGTTCCTGGGCGCAGGTGGCCGTTTGCAGGCTGCTGGCCCCGCCTTAGCCATCATCTATCTGGTGTGTGGCATCTTCTCCTTCTTTATTCTGCGTGCGCTGGGCGAACTGGTGTTACACCGTCCCAGCAGCGGCAGCTTCGTCTCCTACGCCCGTGAATTTCTGGGTGAGAAAGCCTCCTACGTGGCGGGCTGGATGTACTTCGTCAACTGGGCAATGACCGGCATCGTCGATATCACCGCCGTCGCGCTCTACATGCACTACTGGGGCGCATTTGGTGATGTGCCACAGTGGGTGTTCGCCCTGGGCGCGCTGGCGATTGTCGGCACCATGAACATGATCGGCGTAAAGTGGTTTGCCGAGATGGAGTTCTGGTTCGCGCTGGTGAAAGTGCTGGCAATTGTGATCTTCCTGGTGGTGGGCGTGGTGTTCCTTGGCACCGGCAAACCGCTGGATGGCAACAGCACCGGCTTCCATCTGATCACCGATAACGGTGGCATGTTCCCGCACGGCTTACTGCCTGCGCTGGTGCTGATTCAGGGTGTGGTGTTCGCCTTTGCCTCTATCGAACTGGTAGGTACGGCGGCCGGCGAATGTAAAGACCCGAAAACCATGCTGCCGAAAGCGATCAACAGCGTGATCTGGCGTATCGGCCTGTTCTACGTTGGCTCCGTGGTCCTGCTGGTGCTGCTGCTGCCGTGGAACGCCTATCAGGCGGGTCAGAGTCCGTTTGTTACCTTCTTCTCGAAGCTGGGCGTGCCTTACGTTGGCAGCATCATGAATATCGTGGTGCTGAGTGCGGCGCTCTCCAGCCTGAACTCGGGCCTCTACTCAACCGGGCGTATTCTGCGCTCCATGTCGATGGGTGGCTCTGCACCGAAATTCATGTCTAAGATGAACGGTCAGCAGGTGCCTTATGCCGGTATTCTGGTGACCATCGCCGTCTATGTGATTGGTGTGGTGCTTAACTACTATGTGCCTTCTCAGGTGTTTGAGATCGTCCTGAACGTCGCCTCGCTGGGGATTATCTCCTCCTGGGCCTTTATCGTGGTTTGTCAGCTGCGTCTGCGCAAAGCGATTAAAGAGGGCAAGGCGGATGATGTCAGCTTCAAGCTGCCAGGCGCGCCGTTTACCTCATGGCTGACGCTGCTGTTCCTGTTCAGCGTGCTGGTGCTGATGGCGTTTGACTACCCGAACGGGACTTACACCATCGCCTCCATTCCGCTTATCGCGGTATTGCTGGTGCTGGGATGGTTTGGCGTGCGTAAACGTGTTCACGCCATAGCTGAGACCGAACAGGATCATCACGAAGAGGAGCCTCAGCCGACCCGACTGGCTGACGACACCTCACGCTGATTAGCGCTGCAGCAATCAGGCCAGCCTTCGGGCTGGTTTTTTTTTGGCGTAAACCGCCTCATTCACCGCGAGAATTAAGATAGTTTTCCCGCAAGCTTGCCCCTATGATGAAAGGCTCCCTTTATGCGGTAGCGGAGTCCTCATGTCGTTTAAGATCAACATCATCAAAGATAAGCTCCTGTCCGAAAACTGGTTTGTGCTGCGTAACTACACCTATGAGATTACCGATCATCGTGGCGAGGTTATCCGCCATAAACGCGAAGTCTACGATCGTGGAAACGGGGCGACCATCCTGCTCTATAACCGCGAAAAGAACAGCGTGGTCCTGACGCGCCAGTTCCGTATCGCCACTTACGTCAACGGTAACGAGGGCGGCATGTTAATTGAAGCCTGTGCCGGCTTGCTGGACGACGACTCTCCGGAAGATTGCATTCGCAAAGAGGCGATTGAAGAGACCGGTTATGCGGTGGGCGAGGTGGAGAAACTCTATTCCTGCTATATGTCGCCGGGCGGCGTCACTGAATTGATCCACTTTTTCGCGGCGGAATATAATGAATCGCTGCGCGACAATGCGGGCGGCGGCGTTGAAGATGAGTCGATCGACGTGCTGGAACTGCCTTTCCCTGATGCACTGGCAATGGTCGCCGATGGCCGCATTCGCGACGGCAAAACCGTCATGCTGTTGCAGCATGCGCAGATTGCTGGCTGGCTGATACCATAAAAAATCATGCAGTTAGCCTGTTGCAGCGTGACGGCGTTGAGCGTGGAAAGTGAAGCATAATCCACTTTTCATGCACGCTTTTTAAGCAGTTAACTGCGCTTTTTGCACAGGTTCACAGAATGGGAACCCTGGCAGGCCCGTTGATGCGCTATCCTCTCCACTCTGGGTATTCGGGGATCGATTTTCTTAATGTCGTATTGGATGAAATCGCTGTGGCTGTTGCCGTCTCTGTGGGTTGCCTGTGTTCAGGCGGAACCGTTGCAAAAGTCATTCAACGACTGGCAAATCACCTGCAACAATGAAGCCTTTTGCGTGGCGCGCAATATTCCGGGCGACAAAGGGTTAGTGATGACGATTTCGCGGCATGCGGGCGTCAACGATCGCCCCTTGCTGCGAATCGACTACGGCAGTGCCTACAGTGGCGCGCTGCCTGGCGGTTCGCTTCAGGATAACCTGCTACTGGATCAGCGCCGTCTGAAACCCGACCTCAAACACTGGACGGTTGAACCGCATCATCTCGCCACCAGCAATGCCATCGCAATTGATGAGTTTCTTGATCTGGTGATGGAGGCGAAAACCCTTCAGCTCACTTTCGATCCCAATGCGCTGATCTCCCTGCGCGGTATGAAGGCCGCGCTGTTGCTGATGGATGACACCCAGGGGCGGGTCAACAGCATGAGCGCATGGGTTAAACGTGGCGATCGCGCCAGCTGGGATGTTCCGCCGCCGCCTGCGCTGCCGCCACTGCCGCCTGCTGTCGAGCCACCCGCGGCATTGACGCGCGATGAGACCAGCGGATTAATTGATTACGGCACCTGGCGGGTCAATACCGACTCCTGCTCACTCGATCCACTGCGCCGTGAAGTCAGCGTGGCGCCACTCACCGATCAGCGCGCGCTGCTGCTGGTGAGTTGTGAAATGGGGGCTTATAACGTGATCGATCTGGCGTTTGAAGTGACGCGCAGCCAGCCGTATGTCGCGCGCGGCATCACCTTAACTCTGCCGTTTACCCCACCAGGTGCCAGTGACCGACAGCTTGAGCTGATTAACGCCGAATATGATGCGGCCAGCGGCCAGCTCTACACCTTTGGTAAAGGACGTGGGTTGGGTGACTGCGGCAGTGCCACTCGCTGGCAGTTTGATGGCACGCGTTTTGTGTTAGCGGAGTATGCGGAGGAGTCGACCTGTGACGCCTGGCACAGCAGTGATGACTGGCCAACCCTGTGGGTCAGCCAGTCTGACGGTGGCGTACAGCAGCGTTAACGAATCGCCTGCACCATCATCGGTGAGCCAAGCTGATTGCCGACCAGTTCGGCCAGCATATTATTCACGCCGTCGCTCATTGGCGTAAAGCGGGTCAGCGGCGAGCGGGTCACCACCACAAATACCCCCACGTTATGCTGCGGCACCATCGCCATATAGGTGATGAAACCGCCGCCGCCGCCGGTTTTCTGAATAATGCCAGGGCGACCATTTTTCGGCCCCATAAAGACCCAGCCCATCCCCAGCGCATCCGCTTTACCCGGCACATCCATGCCTTCTACTTTGCTCAGCTGATCGCGACGATAGATCAGCGTCTGCAGTCGATCGATCTGCGGCGTGCGGTGGTTAACCGAAGAGTTAAGGAACTGCTGCATCCAGCGGCCCATATCATCCGGCGTGGAGTAAACGCCGCCGCTGCCAATCGCCGCCAGGGTGTTATTGCACGGACTGGCCCCTTTTTCCGCCACCATCAGGCGTCCGCACTGCTCTGGCGAAGGCGTAAACGTCGTGTCCTTCATGCCGAGCGGGCGGGTAATCAGCTGCTGAAACAGCGCCGGATAGGGTTTGCCGGTGGCGCGCGACAGTGCATCACCCAGCAGATCGTAGCCCAGGTTAGAGTAGGCGGCACTGCTGCCCGGTGCTGCTTTGAGGTTAGCGCGCGACAGCCACGCCCAGCGTTCACCACGGGTCGGCCAGACAAATACCGGACGCTGCGCTTTGCCGCCTGGCTGTTCGCGCGGCAGTCCGCTGGTGTGGGTCGAGAGATTGATCAGGCGAATGGGCTGGCCATTGTAGGTGGGCACGCGTGAACCCGGCGGCGCATATTTACTCAGGGGATCGTCGAGGCGGATCTGTCCGCGCTCAGCCAGCTTCACCATCACTTCACTGGTCATCAGCTTACTCAGCGAGGCGATGCGAATCAGCGAATCTTTCTGCGGACGGACATTGTTGCCGGGACGGGTTTCACCAAAGCTGGCGAACACCCGCTGATTACCATCAATCGCCACCAGTGCCATGCCGGTTGCACCGCTGCCGTAAAAGATATGTTCCGCATAGCGATCAACAATCTGAGAGGCCAGCAGCGGATCGGGCGCGACCTGCGCCATGCTTTTTAATGGAAGCAGTGAAACCATCAGGGCCAGTAAATAGGGTGTGCGCATGTTCAACGGAAGTGGCTTCGCTATAAAATCGGAGGAAATCTGCCTTCACTCATCGGGATGCATCAGGACAGAACCGCGTTATCCCGGCAGAACAACAGCAGGAACAGACGGACAGCCAGCGCACAGGCAGCATTAAGTATGACGGCTCTATAGTAATGAGTTTGCGCAGGGCGGGAAGAGGGGAATGGAGTTTTTTTTATGTATCAGGCTATAAGTGGAAATGGCCCTTCCCGGTGAGCCGGGAAGGGCATAAGCATTAAACTGACTTGAGTAATGCTTCAGCGTGGCTGACGATATTCTCGACCGTGAAGCCAAACTCCGGGAACAGCTGACTGGCCGGGGCCGATTCACCAAAGGTGGTCATACCGACAATCGCACCGTCCAGACCGACATACTTGAACCAGTAGTCAGCAATACCCGCTTCTACCGCCACACGCGCTTTCACGCCGCTCGGCAGTACGGATTCGCGGTAAGCGGCATCCTGCGCATCAAACAGGTCAGTAGAAGGCAGTGAAACCACCCGCACCTTGTGACCGCCTGAAGTGAGCTTATCCGCTGCACCCAGGGTGATCTCAATCTCTGAACCGGTCGCGATCAGAATCACTTCTGGTGTGCCGTCGCAATCCTTCAGCACGTAGCCGCCGCGTTTGATGTTTTCGATCTGCTCCGGGGTACGTTCCGGCTGCAGCAGATTCTGACGCGAAAGGATCAGCGCAGTCGGGCCGTGATGACGTTCGACGGCGGCTTTCCACGCTACGGCCGTTTCGACCTGATCGCACGGACGCCATACGCTCATATTTGGCGTCAGACGCAGGCTGGCGATCTGCTCTACCGGCTGGTGCGTCGGGCCATCTTCGCCCAGACCGATGGAGTCATGGGTGTAGACCAGAATCTGTCGTGCCTTCATCAGCGCAGCCATACGCGCGGCGTTTCGCGCATATTCGACAAACATCAGGAAGGTTGCGGTGTAGGGAACGAAACCGCCATGGTGCGCGATACCGTTACCAATCGCCGTCATACCAAATTCACGCACGCCGTAGTGAATATAGTTACCGGCCGGATCCTCTTTGATCGATTTAGAACCTGACCAGATGGTGAGGTTACTCGGTGCCAGGTCAGCAGAACCGCCGAGGAACTCCGGCAGCATTTTGCCGTAGGCTTCCAGCGAGTTTTGTGACGCTTTACGGCTGGCGATTTTCTGCGGGTTAGCCTGCAACTCCTGAATGAACCGGGTCGCTTCGGTTTCCCAGTTGGCGGGCATTTCGCCATTCATCCGGCGCTCATACTCTTTCGCCAGCTCTGGATGGGCTTCTTTGTAAGCCGCAAATTTTGCATCCCAGGCTTTTTCACGTTCAGCACCCGCCGCTTTGGCATCCCACTGCTGGTAGATTTCAGCCGGGATCTCAAACGCCGGATAGTTCCAGCCGAGCTGTTTGCGGGTCAGGGCAACTTCTGCCTCACCCAGCGCCGCGCCGTGCGACTCCTCTTTACCGGCTTTGTTCGGCGAACCGAAACCGATAATGGTGCGGCAGATAATCAGTGAAGGCTTATCGGTGACACTCTGCGCTTCTTTGATCGCCTCACGAATGGCATCAGCGTCATGGCCGTCGATATCGCCAATCACATGCCAGTTGTAGGACTCAAAACGTTTATGGGTGTCGTCAGTAAACCAGCCTTCGGTCTCGCCATCGATCGAGATACCGTTATGGTCATAGAAGCCGATCAGTTTGCCGAGACCCAGGGTCCCCGCCAGTGAACAGACTTCGTGCGAGATGCCTTCCATCAGACAGCCATCGCCCATAAACACATAGGTGTGGTGATCGACAATCTCATGATCCGGACGGTTAAACTGCGCGGCCAGCGTGCGTTCTGCAATGGCTAAGCCCACGGCGTTAGCCAGTCCCTGACCCAGCGGGCCGGTGGTGGTTTCAACGCCTGGGGTGTAGCCGATTTCCGGGTGACCTGGCGTTTTAGAGTGCAGCTGACGGAAATTTTTCAACTCTTCAATCGGCAGGTCATAACCGCTCAGGTGCAGCAGGCTATAGAGCAGCATCGAGCCGTGGCCGTTGGAGAGGATAAAGCGGTCGCGATCAAGCCAGGCGGGATTGGTCGGATTATGCTGGAGGAAGTCGCGCCACAACACTTCGGCGATATCGGCCATTCCCATTGGCGCTCCGGGGTGGCCTGAATTTGCCTTCTGTACCGCATCCATGCTCAGTGCACGAATCGCGTTTGCCAACTCTCTGCGTGAGGACATAAAGTTCTCCCTTGTTATGCATCAGGGCGGGAAAGTCCCGCCCGACTAAAATAAAGACTACAGGCGTGCGGCGAGCACATCTTCCAGCTTCTGCTGGTCAACCGCGAACTGGCGGATGCCGTCAGAGAGTTTTTCAACTGCCATTGGATCCTGATTATGTTCCCAACGGAACTCCGCCTCGGAGAGCGGCGACGGCTGGTGGAAACCTTCAGTTGAAGGCTCCAGTTTGCGCTCAAGCGGCGCATCACTGTTCTGCAACTCTTCCAGCAGGTTAGGTGACAGGGTCAGGCGGTCGCAGCCTGCCAGCGCGATAATCTGCTCCACTTTACGGAAGCTGGCGCCCATGATGATGGTGCTGTAACGATGCTTTTTGTAGTAATCGTAGATGCGACGCACGGATTTCACGCCCGGATCTTCATCTGCCACGTAGGGGTCCATGGGTTTGCGCGAGTTATACCAGTCGTAGATGCGTCCAACGAACGGGGAGATCAGGAACACGCCCGCTTCGGCACAGGCACGCGCCTGAGCAAAGGAGAAGAGCAGTGTCAGGTTGCACTGAATGCCGTTTTTCTCCAGCTCTTCCGCTGCGCGGATGCCTTCCCAGGTCGAGGCCAGCTTAATCAGTACGCGTGAGCGATCGATACCGTGCTCTTCATACATCCGAATCAGTTTTTCTGCTTTGGTCACACACATGCCACGATCGAAGGAGAGGCGCGCATCCACTTCGGTCGAAACACGGCCCGGTATGCTTTTCAGGATTTCCATACCAAGGTTGATCGCCACTTTGTCGCTGGCGTTGATAATCTGCGTCTCTTTGCTGCCGCCCTGTTTTTTGGCGTACTCAATCGCGTCATCCATCAGGTGCTTATACCCTTCGAGACCGGACGCTTTCAGAATGAGTGAGGGGTTGGTGGTGGCGTCTTCCGGATGGTAATTACGAATCGATTCGATATCACCACTGTCCGCCACCACGGTGGTGAACTGTTTTAGGGCTTCTAGCTGGTTCATCTCTAAACTCCTTGAAAAGAAAAATGAAAGCGAACAGGGGGCACCTCAGGCCTCGCAGCCGGTCTGTGGCATGTTCTGCTACCGGGAACGCGAACCCATAACATTGCAACAGAGAGTTTCTGATGAACATGCGGTTTCTCTGATTGTTGCGCTGCGAGGCGGTGCGAAGGAGCCGTCATGCGGTGTTAACCGTGGGGTGCGCCATATTCCACCCATAAGCATAGCAGTCAGGAGGAATGACGCAGGCCACACTGTAGCAATCTGTGCCCTGTAAAAAAGAAGAGGCCGATCAGGCGAGAGGTAAGCGCAGCGCGGGTTGAGACCCGCGCTGCAGCGGCAGAAACGATCAGACTGGCAGGTTCAGCCAGTTCTTCACCGGCAGGAAATCGCGATAGAGGGCGGCTTCAGGCGAGTCGGCATCGGGCTGATAATCATATTCCCAGCGCACCAGCGGGGGCATCGACATCAGGATCGATTCAGTGCGACCGCCGGTCTGCAGACCAAACAGCGTGCCGCGGTCCCACACCAGATTAAACTCCACGTAGCGACCACGGCGATAGAGCTGGAACTGGCGCTCACGATCGCCCCACGGGTGCGCTTTACGGCGCGCCACAATCGGCCGATAGGCATCCATAAAGCCGCGGCCAACCGCCTGCATAAAGCTGAAGCTCTGCTCAAAGTCGGGCGTATTGAGATCGTCAAAAAACAGGCCGCCAATGCCGCGCTGCTCATCACGATGCTTCAGATAGAAATAGTCATCACACCACTTTTTATAGCGCGGATAGACATCCTCGCCAAAAGGCTGGCAGAGGTCAGCGGCGGTCTGGTGCCAGTGCAGCGCATCTTCTTCGAAGCCATAAAAAGGGGTCAGGTCAAATCCGCCACCAAACCACCAGACGGGATCGGCACCCGGTTTTTCCGCGATAAAAAAGCGCACGTTGGCGTGGCTGGTAGGTACATAAGGGTTGTTCGGGTGGATCACCAGCGACACGCCCATTGCTTCAAAGCTGCGACCCGCCAGCTCCGGCCGGTGTGCAGTGGCGGATGCCGGCATCTGATCGCCATGCACGTGCGAAAAGTTGACGCCCGCCTGCTCAAACACCGCGCCGTTGCGCAGGACGCGGCTCTGACCGCCGCCGCCGGCAGGACGCTGCCAGCTATCTTCGGCAAACGCTGCGCCGCCATCTTCAGCCGCCAGCTGGTTACAAATCTCATCCTGCAATGCGAGCAGGAACGCTTTTACGCGGGAAATATCAGCCATTTTTTCGCTTATGGTTTGTCAAAGTCTGACGCGATTATACGCAAAACCGCGCCGCTTGCATGAGTGCGGCGAGTCGCACGGCCTGAACCGGCGACACGCATCAGGCGTTGCGCCGATCAAACTCATCAAAGTAATTGACGATGCCGCTGGCAATAGCCGAGGCGATTTTCTGGCGAAACGCGGTGGTGCCGAGCAGCTGCTCTTCACGCGGATTAGTAATAAAGGAGGTCTCGACCAGCACCGAGGGGATCGACGGTGACTTGAGTACCGCAAAGGCAGCCTGCTCGGTGTGCTGGCTGTGAAGATGATGAACCGGGCGGATCTGATCCAGTACATGCTTGCCCAGCGTCAGGCTGTTTTTGATGGTGTCCGTCTGCACCAGATCGAACAGGATCTGCTGCAGATAGTGATCCTGCTGCTGCGCTTTCACGCCACCCAGCTTATCCGCATCGTTCTCCCGCTGTGACAGATAACGCGCCATCGAGCTACTGGCACCGCGATTAGAGAGCGCAAACACCGAGGCACCGCTGGCATCGGGACTGGTAAAACCGTCGGCATGAATCGACATAAAGAGATCTGCGCCGTGCTGGTGGGCGATCTCCACCCGCTGATAGAGCGGAATAAAGTGGTCGCTGTCGCGGGTCAGACGCACTTCTATGCGCGGATGGCTCTGTAGCTGACGTTGCACGTTACCGGCAATCTCCAGCACGATGTGTTTCTCTTCGGAACCCTCTTCGCCAACGGCGCCGGAGTCGATGCCGCCGTGACCGGGGTCGATCATCACGATACGTTTCCCGTTCTTTGCGGGCGGGGCAGGGCGCGAGTGACGATTTGCAACGGTAAGGGCTGACTGCTCTTTAGCCTGAACCGCGCGCGGCGATAGAATGGCCAGAGCCAGTCCGGAAAGCAGTAACTGACGGCGATGAATCAAACGTTTAAGCAGGTGCATGTGCGGGTCCGGTAACAGGAATCTTGCCGGTGTTATAGCCTAAGGGGCTGCTGCCTGCGATCACAGAACCATTTCAGGGCATTACTTTGTATTGCAGGTCGCGAACAGTAAATTTGCGCTTTTTTATTTGTCGCCCGTCATGGAGGGTTGCGTGCGGCAGAGAATGCGTGATAATCAGCAAATTGTGCTTATTTGCAGGTAATGAAGATGGAAATCCGCGCCTTCCGCCAGGAAGATTTTGAAGAAGTGATCACCTTATGGGAACGTTGCGATTTGTTACGGCCATGGAACGATCCTGAGCTGGATATCGAACGCAAAATGAATCACGACCCCGATCTCTTTCTGGTCGCTGAAGTGGGCGGCGTGGTCGTGGGCACACTGATGGGCGGCTATGATGGCCATCGCGGCGCGGCTTACTATCTGGCCGTGCATCCCGACTATCAGGGACGCGGCTTTGCGAATGCGCTGATGAACCGTCTGGAGAAGAAGCTTATCGCGCGCGGCTGTCCGAAACTGCATCTGATGATCCGCGAAGAGAATGATCAGGTAGTGGCGTTCTATGAGAAGCTCGATTATGAGCCGGTTGATGCGCTGCTGTTTGGTAAACGTTTGATCGAAGATCGTGAATACTAAGCCGTCACCAGGCTATCTGCCGGACGAGTATGACGCCAGAGGGCAGCTGCGGCTGCCGTTTCTTTTTTGGCTGATCCTGTTACTCCAGGCACGGACCTGGCTGCTGCTGGTAATGGCCGGTGCGTCTCGGCAGCAGGGCAACGATCTGCTGGCGCTGTTCTATCCGGATCGTCAGGCGTTCTGGATCGGTCTTGCGCTGGGTTTACCGGCGCTGGCGGGCCTGCTGCTGACCGGGTATCGCACCCGCCTGCCGCGACTCTGGCAGCACTGGCGCAGCGTGCTGGCGCTGTCGCTGCTGGTGAATCTGCTCTGGCAGGGAATGCAGTTTGTGCAGGGCGATCTGCTCACCTCACCGCTGCCATTGCTGCTGACGTTGTTTGACCTGCTGGCGCTGATCTGGCTGCAATCCAGTCGCCGCTGTCGCGACTGCTTTCTGCCCGAACATCATCTTCACTAAACTTTTTGTCGCTTTGCGACTCCAATCAGTTCCGCCTTTCCGGCATCGCATTTACAGGAGTTCTCATGAAAGCTGTTCGTTCCACGCTACTGATCGCCGCCGTTGTACTGAGCGGCTGTGCCAGTTCGGGTTCCGGCGCTGACAGCAGCCAGCAGGCAAGCTGGTGGAATCCGCTGACGTATCACTGGTCTTCGGCGCTGCCGTGGAACTGGTTCGGTTCCTCGCTGACCGCGACAGAACAGGGTGTGGGTGGGTTAACTGCCTCGACCGCCATGAAAGAGGACGCGATTAATGCCGGACTGAACGGTGACTATAGCCTGCGTCAGGGCATGCGCAGCCAGAACGGTCAGGTGGTCTCTTTCTGGCAGGCGCTGGATGATGGCAACGTTAAGCTGGTGATTTACGGGCAGTCTCAGGTCGAACGTATTGAGGTCATGGACAGCGCAATCGCCAGCAGCGATGGCAGCAAAGTAGGTGATGTCTTCAGTAATAAGTTCAGCAAAGCCTTCGACAACTGCACCTTAGCCAGCGGCACCGATGCGCGTGACGTGGCGTGCCGTGCGCCTGGCAGTCAGCATCTGACCTATGTTTATCAGGGTGACTGGCATGGACCAGAGGGATTAATGCCCTCGGACGATACGCTGAAAAGCTGGAAAATCAGCAAGATTGTCTGGCAGCGTTAATCCCTCGTGTTCAGCGCGCCGCCCGTCAGGCGGCCGCTGAGCCTCTCAAAACCTTTACCGGCGCGCACGGCACGGGGTTCCTCCTCCCCCTCGGCTTTTGCTGATTTCTGCATAAACACTGCCGTCGTCTTATGCTTTTTTCGACTTTGAAATCATCAAACGATATATAAAACCGTTACTGGTTTTCACTGAGTTATAAATAAACTGGTGCCTCAGCGGGTGAGATCCGCATCAAACTTTTTCAGGGTGCCAAATGACATTACAAGCGATGAAAAAAATCGTGAGCGGTATCGCGTTGTCGCTGAGCCTGGCCGGCGCAGCCAATGCCACTGAACTTCTTAATAGCTCTTACGATGTTTCGCGGGAGCTGTTTGTCGCCCTGAATGCTCCCTTCGTTAAACAGTGGGATGCCAGCCATCCCGGCGATCCACTGACCATTAAGATGTCGCACGCCGGTTCATCAAAGCAGGCGCTGGCTATCCTGCAGGGACTGCGCGCGGATGTCGTCACGTACAATCAGGTTACGGATGTGCAGGTGCTGCACGATAAAGGCAACCTGATTGCCGCAGACTGGAAAAGCCGTCTGCCGAATAACAGCTCGCCTTTCTACTCCACCATGGCGTTTCTGGTGCGCAAAGGGAATCCAAAACAGATTCACGACTGGTCAGATTTGACCCGCAGTGATGTGAAGCTGATTTTCCCGAATCCGAAAACCTCAGGTAATGGCCGCTACACCTATCTGGCCGCCTGGGGCGCAGCGGAGAAAGCGGACGGGGGCGATCAGGCCAAAACCCGTGCCTTTATGACGCAATTCCTGAAAAACGTTGAAGTGTTCGACACCGGCGGTCGCGGTGCGACCACGACCTTTGCTGAGCGTGGCCTGGGCGACGTATTAATTAGCTTTGAGTCCGAAGTGAATAACATCCGCAACCAGTACGGCAAAGATGAGTATGAAGTGGTGGTGCCGAAAACCAACATTCTGGCGGAGTTTCCGGTGGCATGGGTGGATAAAAACGTCGCCACCAATAAAACCGCTGATGCGGCCAGCGCTTATCTGAACTATCTCTACACGCCTGAAGCGCAGAATATTATTACTCACTACTACTATCGCGTGAACAATGCACAGCTGATGGCGGAGCAGAAAGATCGCTTCCCGCAGACCAACCTGTTCCGGGTAGAAGAGGCGTTTGGCGGCTGGGATAAGGTGATGAAGACGCACTTCGTCAGCGGCGGTGAGCTCGATAAGTTGTTAGCGGCGGGGCGCGGATAATGTTTGCAGCCAGCCAGAAACGCGTGTTGCCCGGCTTTGGTCTCAGCCTCGGCACCAGCCTGCTCTTTACCTGTCTGATTCTGCTGCTGCCTATCAGCGCGGTGATCATGCAGCTGTCGCAGATGACGCTGCAACAGTACTGGGATGTGGTGACCAATCCGCAGCTGATTGCCGCCTATAAAGTAACGCTGCTCTCTGCAGGCGTCGCCTCACTGTTTAATGCGGTGTTCGGCATGCTGATGGCATGGATCCTGACCCGTTACCGTTTTCCGGGCCGGACGCTGCTGGATGGCCTGATGGATCTGCCGTTTGCACTGCCTACGGCGGTGGCGGGTCTGACCCTGGCCGGACTCTTTTCGGTCAACGGCTGGTATGGACAGTGGTTCGCTCAGTTCGACATCAAAATTTCCTATACCTGGATTGGTATCGCCATCGCCATGGCCTTTACCAGCATTCCGTTTGTGGTGCGTACCGTACAGCCGGTGCTGGAAGAGTTAGGCCCGGAGTATGAAGAGGCGGCCGAAACGCTGGGTGCTACGCCGTGGCAGAGCTTCCGCCGCGTCGTGTTGCCGGAAGTGGCACCGGCGCTGCTGGCCGGAACGGCGCTCTCCTTTACCCGCAGCCTGGGTGAATTTGGTGCGGTGATCTTTATTGCCGGTAACATCGCCTGGAAAACGGAAGTCACCTCGCTGATGATTTTTGTCCGGCTGCAGGAGTTCGACTATCCGGCGGCCAGCGCCATCGCCTCGGTGATCCTGGCGGCATCGCTGATTCTGTTATTTGCGATTAACACATTACAGAGCCGCTTTGGCCGTCGTCTGGGAGGTCACTAATGGCTGAGGTTTCACAGATTAATCACGCTGCACGTCAGCCAGTGAACTGGGGCAAGTGGCTGCTGATTAGTATCGGCGCGCTGATCTCGATTCTGCTGCTGGTGGTGCCGATGGCCTCCATCTTCTGGGAAGCGCTGAATCAGGGGCTCATTGTCGCTCTCAGCAATCTGGCGGATCCGGACATGCTGCACGCCATCTGGCTGACCGTAATGGTGGCGCTGATCACCGTACCGGTTAACCTGGTGTTCGGCACGCTGCTCGCCTGGCTGGTGACGCGCTTTACCTTTCCGGGGCGTCAGTTGCTGCTGACCCTGTTCGATATTCCTTTTGCCGTGTCGCCGGTCGTGGCCGGTCTGATGTATCTGCTGTTCTGGGGCGTTAATGGCCCGGCAGGCGGCTGGCTGGATGCGCATAACATCCAGATTATGTTTGCCTGGCCTGGCATGGTGCTGGCGACGGTGTTTGTGACCTGTCCGTTTGTGGTGCGCGAACTGGTGCCGGTGATGCTGAGTCAGGGCAGTCACGAAGATGAAGCGGCGGTGCTGCTGGGCGCCTCTGGCTGGCAGATGTTCCGCCGCGTAACGCTGCCGAACATTCGCTGGGCGCTGCTGTATGGCATCGTGCTGACCAACGCCCGTGCGATTGGTGAATTTGGTGCGGTCTCGGTGGTATCGGGATCGATTCGCGGTGAGACCTACACGTTACCGCTTCAGGTTGAATTATTGCATCAGGACTACAACACCGTTGGCGCGTTTACCGCGGCTGCCCTGTTAACCCTGATGGCAATTGTGACGCTGTTTCTGAAAAGCATTGTGCAGTGGCGTTTAGAGCAACAGCACAAACGCCTGCAACAGGAGGGAAATCATGAGCATTGAGATTAACAAGATCAACAAATCCTTTGGTCGCACATCGGTGCTGAACGATATCTCTCTGGATATTGCCTCGGGTGAAATGGTGGCGCTGCTTGGCCCATCAGGCTCGGGTAAAACCACGCTGCTGCGCATTATTGCCGGGCTGGAGCATCAGAACAGCGGTCATATCCGTTTTCATGGCAACGATGTCAGCCGCCTGCATGCGCGCGATCGTCAGGTCGGTTTTGTCTTCCAGCACTACGCGCTGTTCCGTCATATGACGGTATTCGACAACATCGCCTTTGGCCTGACCGTGCTGCCACGTCGTGAGCGTCCTTCAACGGCGGAGATCAAACAGCGTGTTACCCGTCTGCTGGAGATGGTGCAGCTGGCTCATCTGGCGAATCGCTTCCCGGCACAGCTGTCGGGCGGTCAGAAACAGCGTGTGGCGCTGGCGCGTGCGTTAGCGGTTGAACCACAGATTCTGCTGCTGGACGAACCCTTTGGCGCGCTGGATGCTCAGGTGCGTAAAGAGCTGCGCCGCTGGCTGCGTCAGCTGCATGAAGAGCTGAAATTCACCAGCGTGTTTGTCACCCACGACCAGGAAGAGGCGATGGAAGTGGCGGATCGCGTGGTGGTGATGAGCCAGGGCAACATTGAACAGGTTGGCACGCCAGATGATGTGTGGCGCGATCCGGCGACCCGTTTTGTGCTGGAATTCCTGGGTGAAGTGAACCGCTTTGATGGCGAGATTCAGGGATCACAGTTCCACGTCGGCGCGCACCACTGGCCGCTGGGCTATACCTCGGCACATCAGGGTGCGGTTGAGCTGTTCCTGCGTCCGTGGGAAATCGACGTATCACGCCGCAGCAGTCTGGAAACCCCGCTGCCGGTACAGGTACTTGAAGTGAGCCCGCGTGGACACTTCTGGCAGCTGGTCGTCCAGCCTGCCGGCTGGCAAAGCGAGCCGGTTTCGGTGGTGTTTGAAGGTGAGCAGACAGCGCCGATTCGCGGCGAGCGTCTGTTTGTTGGCTTACAGCAGGCGCGTCTCTATAAGGGCGATACGCCACTGCGCGCAGTTGCCTTTGCACAAAGCGCCTGATATTTTCTCTTCAATACCGGGCGGGAGTGTCACTCCCGCCTTTTTTTCGCATCTGGTTTGTAAGATGCCAGGAACCGCACCGTGACGACTCTCGAAAATACCATCGGCAATACCCCGCTGATTAAGTTGCAGCGCCTGACGCCCGCCAACGGCAGCGAGGTCTGGCTCAAGCTGGAAGGCAATAATCCGGCAGGTTCGGTAAAAGATCGCGCGGCCTGGTCGATGATCAATCAGGCAGAGCTGCGTGGTGATATTGCACCTGGCGATCAGCTGATTGAAGCCACCAGCGGCAATACCGGGATTGCGCTGGCGATGATTGCGGCGATGAAAGGCTACCGACTTCGCCTGCTGATGCCCGACAACATGAGTCAGGAGCGGCAGGACGCGATGCGCGCCTATGGCGCAGAGTTAATCCTGGTGCCCCGTGAACAGGGCATGGAGGGCGCACGGGATCTGGCGCAGGCGATGGCGGCGCGCGGTGAAGGCCGGGTGCTGGACCAGTTTAATAATCCCGATAATCCGCTGGGCCACTATCAGACCACCGGCCCGGAATTGTGGCAGCAGTCGAACCAGCGCATGACCCATTTTGTCTCCAGCATGGGCACCACCGGCACCATTACCGGCGTGGGGCGTTATCTGAAAGAGCTTAATACGGGCGTGCAGGTGATCGGTTTGCAGCCCAGCGAAGGCAGCAGTATTCCAGGCATTCGTCGCTGGCCGCTGGCCTATCTGCCGGGGATCTATCGTCCCGATCTGGTGGATGATGTGATGGATATGACGCAAAAGGAAGCGGAAGAGACGATGCGGGCGCTGGCACGCCGTGAAGGCATTTTCTGTGGCGTCAGTTCAGGCGGCGCGGTGGCGGGTGCGCTGCGCATTGCGCAGGCCAATCCTGGCAGCGTGGTGGTGGCGATCGCCTGCGATCGCGGTGACCGTTATCTCTCTACCGGACTCTATCATCAGTAACCTCTGCTGATGCGGAATCAGGCCTGTGCGCGCATTAACTGCCCACAGGCCTTTTTTAACCCCAATTTTCGGTGCCAGACAGACTGAATCTGTAAGGATCGCGTAAATCAGGCTGCGCGAATGTTCAGCACAGGACAAAATAGCGGCAATTCTCCAGAGAGATAACCATGAAAATTTTGCTTGTTGATGATGATGTCGAATTAGGCACGATGTTAAGCCAGTACCTGATCACCGAAGGGTTTGATGCCCAGCTGGTTCTGACCGGTAGCGCCGGCGTGCAGGGCGCGTTATCGGGAGAGTTCACCGCCATGATTCTGGACATCATGTTGCCCGACATGAGCGGCATCGATGTGTTGCGTCAGGTGCGCCAGAACAGCCGGATACCGGTCATTATGCTGACCGCCAAAGGCGATAATATTGATCGCGTGATCGGTCTGGAGATGGGCGCGGATGACTATATGCCCAAGCCCTGCTATCCCCGAGAGCTGGTGGCGCGACTGCGCGCCGTATTGCGCCGTTTCGAAGAGCAGGCGCCGCAGCCAGATGCCAGAGAGCCGCTGCGCTGGGGAGAGCTGATGCTTAATCCCGCCACCCGCATCAGCGAATGGCAGGGTAAAACCTTTGATTTGACGGCGTCGGAATTTAATCTGCTGGATCTGCTGCTGCGTGCGCCGGACAGAGTGGTGTCAAAAGATGAGCTCTCCGAAAAGGGACTCGGTCGTCCGCGTGAAGCCTATGACCGCAGCGTCGATGTGCATATCAGTAACATTCGTCAGAAGCTCAGTGCATTAACCGCTGACAGCATCAACATCGAAACCGTTCGCAGCATCGGCTACCGTATTCGATGAAGCAGAGTTACCGTGGACGCATGTTCTGGAAGATCTTTATCGGCTTCTGGATCGTTTTCGTCATTATGAGCCAGCTTATCTGGCTCGGCTTTACGCTCTCCGGTAAACGGCATGAACCGCCTGAACTCGTAGCTATCCGTCGTATTGTGGATCTGCAGATGACCTCCGCCGCGTCCGTGCTGGAGCGGGGCGGGCCTGATGCGCTGAATGCGATGCTCTCGGACTGGGATAACAGCGATCGGCAGTTCTTCCACGTCACCCAACAGACAAAGCCGTCCCAATCAGAAAACAGCGGCAACCTGGATATCAGAGGGCGCTTTCCTGAAGAGGTGGTGCGCTGGGTTCGCGGCGCGGATGGCAAAGCCTATCAGCTGCGCTACGACCTGGATGGCATGCGTAAAGACAGCACGCTGAACATGATGCCGCGCAAATTTCTGAATATTCCTGAGCCGATGTTTGTCTTCGCTGGCTCGGTGGGGTTGCTGTTCAGTCTGCTTCTGGCCTGGAATCTGACGCGACCTATGCGTCAGCTGCGGGAAGGATTTTCCCGCGTGGCTGAGGGCGATTTAAGCGTGCGGCTGTTTCCGATCATGCGTAAGCGGCACGACGAGATCTCAAACGTCGCTGAAGCCTTTGACGCCATGGTCGAGCGGCTCGATACCCTGGTGCGCGCCCGTGAAGAACTGTTGCATGATATCTCACATGAGCTTCGTTCACCGCTGGCGCGACTGCAGCTGGCGACCGGGCTGGCCAGACAGACGCCAGAAAGTGTGAACAGTTCGCTTGATCGCATTGATGAAGAGGCGCGTCGGCTGGACAAGATGATCGGTGAACTGCTGACACTGTCGCGGGCTGAGCATGAAAGCATCCCGGATGAGCAATATTTTGATCTGACCGGCTTGCTGCAGGCGGTTATTACCGATGTCCGTTATGAAGCGCAGATCCCAGGCGTGCAGGTAGAGTTGCAGGTCGACGATCGGGCTGATTACACCGTGCGAGGCAATGCAGAGCTGATACGGCGCGGAGCAGAGAATGTATTACGCAATGCGCTGCGCTTCTCTCAGCCAGGGCAGCGGATTGATGTTCATCTGCGCGCAGAACAGCAGTGGCTGGTGATTCAGGTGCGCGATCAGGGGCCGGGTGTCGATGAGGATAAGCTCTCCAGCATCTTTGACCCGTTTGTGCGGGTGAATTCGCCGCTGATGGGCAAAGGTTATGGTCTGGGACTGGCTATCGTGCGCAAGGTGGTGCTGGCGCATCATGGTGAGGTCGAGGCAAGAAACCGGCCAGAAGGCGGACTGGAACTGACGCTGCGTCTGCCGCACTGGCAGCCCTGAACAGGCATACAGCAGAAACGATAACGGCACCCGCGGGTGCCGTTATGTTATGAACGAATGCTTACTTTCTGATGCGAATCACCGGCGTTTCGCCGACGGTGACCTGGCCAGTCAGCTTAATCAATTCCTTGATTTCATCCATGTTGGAGATGACAACCGGTGTCAGGGTTGATTTCGCTTTCTCTTCCAGCAACGGCAGGTCAAACTCGATAACCACGTCGCCTTTTTTGACCTTCTGGCCTTCTTCAGCGATGCGTTTGAAGCCTTCACCTTTCAGTTCTACCGTATCGATACCGAAGTGGACGAACAGCTCAATGCCATTGTCTGATTCGATCGAAAAAGCGTGATTGGTTTCAAAAATCTTACCGATAGTGCCATCAACAGGAGCAACCATTTTGTTGCCGCTGGGCTTGATCGCAATACCGTCGCCCACGATTTTTTCTGCAAACACCACATCTGGTACGTCTTCAATGTTCACGATTTCGCCTGACAGAGGCGCTACGATGTCAATTGTCCCAGCGCTATCCGTTTTTTCGCCAAAAAGTTTAGAAAACAAACCCATGATCTTCTCCTAAGCAGTAATTTGGGGCCAGCATCATGCGGATTAGCAGAGCGTTTTTTCCTTAATGAACTTGTTTACCAGGTTCATTAAATCTTCCGCTGTCGGTTGAGCCAGTGCCTGCTCCGCCAATGCCTTCGCATCTTCAAAATTAGTATTACGAATGATTTTCTTGATGCCAGGGATAGAAATGGCACTCATGCTGAACTCGTCCAGCCCCATTCCCAGTAACAGTAGTGTAGCACGTTCATCACCTGCCAGCTCACCACACATGCCGGTCCATTTACCTTCAGCGTGAGATGCATCAATGACTTGCTTGATTAAGTTAAGCACAGACGGCGCCATTGGGTTGTACAGGTGCGAGATCAAATCATTACCACGATCGACCGCCAGAGTATACTGCGTCAGATCGTTTGTCCCAATACTGAAGAAGTCGACTTCCTTCGCCAGATGATGAGCAATCACGGCTGAAGCCGGGGTTTCCACCATGATGCCGACTTCGATGCTCTCATCAAAGGCTTTACCTTCTTCACGCAACTGCGCTTTCAGCAGTTCCAGTTCCGCTTTCAGGCTGCGTACTTCTTCAACCGAAATAATCATCGGGAACATGATGCGCAGTTTACCGAAAGAGGAGGCGCGCAGAATGGCACGCAGCTGCGCATGCAGAATCTCTTTGCGGTCCATGGCGATACGGATAGCGCGCCAGCCGAGGAACGGGTTCTCTTCTTTTGGCAGGTTCATGTAAGGCAGGTCTTTGTCGCCGCCGATGTCCATGGTACGCACGATAACGGCCTGTGAACCCATGGCTTCAGCGACGGCTTTGTACGCCTGGAACTGCTCTTCTTCGCTTGGCAGTGAGTCACGATCCATAAACAGGAATTCGGTGCGGTAGAGACCCACGCCTTCAGCGCCGTTACGTTCAGCACCGGCGATATCGCGCACAGTACCGATGTTGGCGCAGACTTCAACCTGATGACCATCCAGCGTAACGGCTGGCAGATCTTTCAGCTTAGCTAATTCATGTTTTTCCGACAGATACTGGTTCTGTACGGCTTTCAGCTCTTCCTGAATCGCTTCTGAAGGATTGACGTGAATCGCATTGTTAACGCCATCCAGAATCAGGAAATCGCCATTTTTAACCGTGACGGTCACATTGCCGGTACCGACAATGGCTGGGATCTCCAGCGAGCGCGCCATGATTGAGGTATGTGAGGTACGGCCACCCAGATCGGTGATAAAGCCCAGCACCTTCTTCAGGTTCAGCTGTGCGGTTTCTGACGGCGTTAAATCTTTTGCCACCAGAATGGATTCGTCCGGAATAGCGCTCAGGTCAACGATATGCAGACCGAGGATGTTTTGCAGCAGACGCTTACCGATGTCACGTACGTCAGCCGCACGCTCTTTCAGATATTCGTCATCTAACTCCTCCAGTGCTTTCGCCTGGCCATCGATGACCGAGTAAGCAGCAGCATCGGCAGAAGCGTGATCTTTTTTGATCAGGTCGATGATTTCCTGCTCCAGCTCTTCATCTTCCAGCAACATAATGTGGCCTTCGAAGATTGCTGCTTTCTCTTCACCGAGGGTTTCACCCGCTTTGACGCGAATCGCTTCCAGTTGTAATGCCGCTTTGCTGCGGCCATCGAGGAAGCGCTGAACTTCCTGCTCAACCTGGTCATCAGAAATTTTCTTGCGGTTGATGACGATCTCGTCTTCTTTCAGCAGCAGTGCTTTGCCGAAAGCGATACCTGGTGATGCTAAAATGCCTGAAATCATAACGCTACCTTTTAATCACGATGGCTGATGGGACTCTGTGCGGTGCCATTGTCGCGGGACACGTACTCTACGAAAGCAATAACGCGGACAGGTTGTCCGCGATCAAGATGTTTGCACTCAATGGCGCAGAGGAGTCGATTTGCTGGAGAGCTGAGCGGAGATTACTCCAGTTCAGCCATCAGTTTGACCAGATGCTCAACTGCTTTCTGCTCGTCTTCACCTTCCGCGGAAAGGGTCACAACCGTTCCCTGGGTTAAACCCAGTGTCTGCAGCTTGAACAGGCTCTTCGCGCTCGCTGATTTACCGTTAGAGGTCACGGTAATTTCTGACTGGAAAGCTTTGGCTTCTTTAACGAATTGCGCAGCTGGGCGAGTGTGCAGACCGTTTGGTGCAGTAATGGTAACTTCTTGCTGGAACATTCTATTTCCCCAACGTTATCAGGATGAGTGTTATGGATCTAAAGTCTAGCCTGGAGCCTTTACTTTAGCCTGTGTAGGTGCGCGGGTATAGCTTCATGCTGACCAAAGACGCGCATGCGTCAAATCTACAGTCCGTTGCGTCTCAAAACCGATTCTACACGTCACCGGTTAATTATGCCGTGATTCGCCGTTTCACTGAATCCGTAAATCGATTCAGCTTGATCCACTTCAAACGCGGATTAATTTCAGGCATCGAAATAATTGGCAGTCTAAATACCAGAGCGGCGTCACTGAAATCAATCTGCCGGGTGATGAAAGTGAGATCTGCACCACAAAAAAGCACCCGATTGGGTGCTTTTTTCTCCATTTTCGGACTATCGGCCTCTGCTACTGAAGCTCTTTTTCAGTGAAGAGATCGGCAAACAGGGCGGTACTCAGATAGCGTTCACCGGAGGAGGGGAGGATCACCACAATATTTTTGTTGGCGAAGGCTTCATCTTCCTGCAGCTTCAGCGCCGCGGCAACGGCAGCACCGGATGAGATACCGGCCAGAATACCTTCCTCTTCCATCAGCCGACGCGCCGTACTGATCGCCTCTTCATTGGTGATGGCCACGACGCGGTCCACCAGATTCAGCTCAAGGTTACCCGGGATAAAGCCTGCGCCGATACCCTGAATTTTGTGTGGGCCGGGCTTGATCTCATCGCCCGCCAGCGCCTGAGCAATCACCGGGGAATCGGTCGGCTCAACCGCAACGGTAATCAGATCTTTTTTGCCTTTGGTGTTTTTGATGTAGCGGCTCACGCCGGTCAGCGTACCGCCGGTGCCGACACCGGCAATAAAGACATCCACTTCGCCGTCGGTGTCTTCCCAGATTTCCGGGCCGGTGGTCTTTTCATGGATTTCCGGGTTGGCCGGGTTGCTGAACTGCTGCAGCAGCACATATTTATCCGGATTGCTGGCAACAACCTCTTCAGCTTTGCTGATGGCACCTTTCATGCCTTTGGTGCCTTCGGTCAGTATCAGCGTCGCGCCCAGCGCCTTCAGCAACTTACGGCGCTCCACTGACATGGTTTCTGGCATCGTCAGCGTTAATTTATAACCGCGCGCTGCGGCGACATAGGCCAGAGCAATACCGGTGTTGCCGCTGGTCGGTTCAACCAGTTCAACACCCGGTTTCAGAATACCGCGTTTTTCTGCGTCCCAAATCATATTGGCACCGATACGGCATTTTACGCTGAAGCTCGGGTTACGGGATTCAACTTTCGCAAGGATGCGGCCGTTACCGATGCGGTTCAGTCGAACCAATGGCGTATGACCAATTGTCAAAGAGTTGTCTTCATAGATCTTACTCATAGCCTGTCCTTAACTGTATGAATTATTGGGAACCCTATGAGCATACCTTTTCTGCCTGGTGGCGGAAGGAAAGAAATCGTATATCTATATGTCGCCCGGCAATAAGCCCTGCTAAAAAGAGCATAAGGCGCACTGATGAATTTAGCGCAACTCATCACGTGCCAGCGTTGGCCGGTAGCGATCGACCCACATGGCGGTGGCACCGCAGACGGCAACCGGCATGATCACCAGGTTCAGAACCGGGATCATGGTGAACAGACTGATTAGCGCGCCAAACTGCATATTGGCCGTTTTGTGCTGACGCAGGGCGTTGCGCATCTGCTGAAACGGCACTTTGTGGTTATCGAACGGATAGTCGCAATACTGGATGGACAACATCCAGGCGCTGAACAGGAACCACAGCACTGGCGCAACGGTCTGGCCAAAGCCAGGAATAAAGTAGAGCAGCAGCAGTCCCAACGCGCGGGGCAGGTAATAACCCAGTTTTTGCATCTCGCGCTTCATAATGCGCGGCACATCCTTGATCATTCCAGCCCAGCCGCTGTCCGGCAGAGGCTTGCCTGTCAGGCGGCCTTCCAGCTGCTCGGCCAGCAGGCCGCAAAACGGAGCGGCAATTAAGTTTGCCAGGGTCGAAAAGAAGTAGCTAAACACCAGCACAATCGCAATCACCGACAGCGGCCATAACAGATAGCTCAGCCACTGCAGCCAGTCCGGAATATGGGCCATCAGACGCGGGATCCAGTCACCGAGACGATAGAAAAGCCAGATGAAAGCGCCACCCAGCATCACGATATTGATCAGCAACGGCATCACCACAAAGCGGCGAATGCCAGGCAGACGTACCAGTTTCCAGCCCTGGCTAAAGTAGTGCATGCCGTTAAAATTTGAGACGGAATTCTCAAGGGCCATAAAGCCAGTTCTCCTGAAGATGTTAAGGCGCGCCCACTATAACCTGGCTTTTTCTCCAGGCCAGGTGCCGTTTGGGTAAAAAAACAGCGAAAAAGCGTGGGTTGCCTATCTTATTTGTCAGAAAATAGTGCACAGACTTGCACTTGTGTAGCAGGGCAAATACAGTTAGAGGATAAAGTTTGCCGCGGTGGCAAGGTATTGGAACAACAGAGAATACAATGATGCAGGATTTGCGTCTGATATTAATCGTTGTTGGCGCGATCGCCATTATAGCGCTCCTTCTTCACGGGCTGTGGACCAGCCGTAAAGAGCGTTCGTCAGTGTTCCGCGATCGCCCGCACAAACGTCTAAAACAACGTGATGAAAATGATGAGCAGGACCTGATTGACGACGAGGATGATGGCGTCGGCGAGGTTCGCGTTCGTTCTGATCGCAACGTACATCAGGAACCGCGTTTCGATGAGATTCGCGAGCCACAGCCAGAAGCGCCGCGTAAGCCTGCGCCCGCTGAGCCTGTGCGTCAGCCTGCGCCACGACCCGCACCGCAACCCGAACCTGAAAGCGACCCGCTTTTTAACACGGCACCGCAGCCTGCTCCGCAGTCGCGCCCTGAACCGGTTCGTCAGCAGCCCGCACCCACTTTTGTCGCGCCGCCCGTTCAGGCCGACCCACTGCTGGATCTCGACCCGCTGGAATCTGTACAGCCTGCACCGCAGTACCAGGCAGAACCTGAGCCGCAGCCTGAAGTGACACCGGCGCCCGCGCCGGCACAGCCTGCTGCTAAAGCGCCAGCGGAAAAACCGAAAGAAGCGGTACTGGTGCTGCATGTTGCCGCACACTCGGGCGGTGAACTGAACGGTGAGGCACTACTGCAGGGTATTCTTCAGGCGGGCTTCCAGTTTGGTGAAATGAACATTTTCCATCGTCATCTCAGTCCGGCTGGCAGCGGCCCGGTATTGTTCAGTCTGGCCAATATGGTTAAGCCGGGCTCGTTCAATCCTGACCTGATGACCGATTTCAGCACGCCTGGCATCTCTATCTTTATGATGGTGCCTTCTTATGGCGATGCGAATCAGAACTTCAAGCTGATGCTGCAGTCGGCTCAGCGTATCGCTGATGATGTAGGTGGCGTGGTGCTGGATGATGAGCGTCGCATGATGACGCCACAGAAGCTGGAAACTTACAAAGCGCGTATCCGCGATGTGGTTGGCGTCTGAGACCTGCGCTAAACGCTATCTGAATTGTTAAAAACAAACCCCCGCCTGTCGGGGGTTTTTTATCTGATGGGGCTTTATGAAATCCGTCCAGGATCACATCACCGAACTGCGCACCACGTTGCGCCATCATGAATATCTCTATCACGTTATGGATGCGCCGGAAGTGCCGGATGCTGAATACGATCGTCTGATGCGTGAACTGCGTCAGCTGGAGGAGGAGCACCCGGATCTCATTACGCCAGACTCGCCGACACAACGCGTGGGTGCCGCGCCGCTGACGGTCTTCGAGCAGGTGCGCCATGAAGTCCCGATGCTGTCGCTTGATAACGCCTTTGATGAAGCCACGTTTATGGCTTTCAACAAGCGGGTGCAGGATCGCCTGAAAAGCAGTGACGACATAACCTACTGCTGTGAACTCAAGCTCGATGGCGCTGCGGTCAGCCTGATGTATGAAAATGGTCTGCTGGTCCAGGCCGCAACGCGCGGTGACGGCACAACCGGCGAGAACATTACCGCCAATGTCCGCACCATTCGCGCTATCCCGCTGCGGCTTAAAGGCGACAACATTCCGGCACGGCTGGAAGTGCGTGGCGAAATATTTATGACGCAGCGCGGCTTTGAAAAGCTGAATGAGGAAGCACGCCGGACTGATGGCAAAGTCTTTGCTAATCCGCGCAATGCAGCAGCCGGTTCTCTGCGTCAGCTGGATCCGCGCATTACCGCCAAACGTCCGCTGACCTTCTTCTGCTACGGTTTTGGCCTGCTGGAAGGCGGTGAGATGCCGCACAGTCACATGGGGCGTCTGCAACAGTTTAAAGCCTGGGGCCTGCCGGTCAGCGACCGCATTAAGCTGGTGCACAACGCAGAAGAAGCCCTGGGCTTCTATCGTGATATTGAGCAACAGCGTCCGAATCTGGGTTTTGATATTGATGGCGTAGTGATCAAAGTCGATTCACAGGAACTGCAGGAAAAGCTGGGCTTTGTGGCGCGCGCGCCGCGCTGGGCGATTGCCTTTAAATTCCCGGCACAGGAACAACTGACCTGGGTGCGGGACGTCGAATTTCAGGTTGGCCGCACCGGGGCTATCACACCGGTGGCTCGCCTTGAGCCGGTGCAGGTCGCGGGCGTGATTGTCAGCAATGCCACGCTGCATAATGCGGATGAAATCGAGCGGCTGGGATTACGCATCGGCGATCGGGTCGTTATTCGCCGCGCCGGTGATGTGATCCCGCAGGTGGTCAACGTGGTGATGGCCGAGCGCCCTGAACAGACGCGTGAAGTCCTGTTCCCGGCACACTGTCCGGTCTGTGGTTCCGAGGTTGAACGGGTCGAAGGGGAATCGGTCACGCGCTGCACGGGCGGTTTAATCTGCGGTGCTCAGCGCAAAGAGGCGCTGAAGCATTTTGTCTCGCGACGGGCACTGGATGTTGATGGCATGGGCGATAAGATTATCGACCAGCTGGTGGAGAAAGAGTACGTCAACACGCCAGCGGATCTGTTCCGTCTCACGGCGGGCAAACTGACCGGACTGGATCGCATGGGGCCGAAATCGGCGCAAAACGTTGTCGACGCGCTGGAGAAAGCGAAATCGACTACGCTGGCGCGTTTCCTCTATGCATTGGGCATTCGTGAAGTGGGTGAAGCCACCGCTGCCAATCTGGCTAACCATTTTGGTGAGTTGCAGAAGGTCATGGATGCCGATCTTGAGGCGCTGATTGCGGTGCCGGATGTCGGCAAAGTCGTTGCGGCACACGTGCGCAACTTCATGGAAGAGGAAAGCAACCGTGAGGTTATCCGCCAGCTGGTCGAGGATATCGGTATTCACTGGCCGCAGGTGGTGGTGGTGAGAGCCGAAGAGATCGACAGTCCGTTCGCGGGTAAAACGGTGGTGCTGACTGGCTCACTGTCGCAGATGAACCGCGATGATGCCAAAGCGCAGCTGATCGCGCTGGGCGCAAAAGTCAGCGGCAGTGTCTCAAAGAAAACTGATTTGCTGATTGCCGGTGAAGCGGCCGGTTCAAAGCTGGCGAAAGCAGCGGAGCTTGGCATTGAAGTGATTGATGAAGCGGAAATGATCCGCCTGCTGGGAGCCTCAGATGGATGAACATCAGCTGGTGGCGATAGCCAATACGC
Source organism: Pantoea sp. CFSAN033090 (assembly GCF_001264395.1). Lineage (NCBI taxonomy): Bacteria > Pseudomonadati > Pseudomonadota > Gammaproteobacteria > Enterobacterales > Erwiniaceae > Pantoea > Pantoea sp. CFSAN033090. The sequence goes on from NZ_LGYX01000020.1 coordinate 78,272, forward strand.
CTATGCCGTTTGGCAAATATAAGGGGCGGATGCTGATCGATCTGCCTGAGCCTTATCTGCTGTGGTTTGCCCGCAGTGGGGACTTTCCGTCTGGTCTGCTGGGTGATCTCATGCAACTCACCCTGACAATAAAAATTGAGGGTCTGGAAGGGTTAGTTAAACCGCTTCAGACCCGTAAGTAACGCTGCCCGCACTGGCGGGCAGCCGATCTATTTCTGAGACTCCATTACCGAATCCTTGACCTGCACAGCTTGCTGCTGCTTCTCATTGGTCTTCTTATAACGTCCGGCAATAAATGAGCAGACCATCAGCTGTACCTGATGGAAAATCATCAGCGGCAGCACAATAATCCCCACGGTACTGGCCGGGAACAGGATATTCGCCATCGGCACGCCATTCGCCAGACTCTTCTTCGAACCACAAAACAGCACCACAATCTCATCGGCGCGTTTAAACCGGAACAGGCGCGAGGCCAGCAGGTTGATAATCAGCACGGCGGTCAGCAGGATGATTGAGCCTGCCACAATCCACAGCAGCGTAATCAACCCAACGCGATGCCAGATGCCGTTAACCACCGCTTCACTGAAGGCGGAGTAGACCACCAGCAGAATGGAGGTCTGGTCGGTTTTGCCAATCAGGCTGCGGTGCTTTTCAACCCAGCCCCCGATCCAGCGCCGTGAGAGGTGTCCCAGCACGAAAGGCACCATCAGTTGCAGCATAATCTTCCCGATCTGCTCCAGTCCATCGCTGGGCGCGCTGCTGTGAATATCCATCACCAGGTTCACCAGCAACGGCGAAATAAACACACCCAGCAGGCTTGATGCAGAGGCGCTGCATACCGCTGCCGCAACATTACCGCCCGCCATGGAGGTAAACGCGATAGCGGATTGCACGGTCGCAGGCAGGATACAGAGGTAGATAAAGCCGGTATAAATTTCCGGGCCGACATTAACCGGATGCCACCAGACCAGCAACAGACCCAGCACCGGAAACAGCACAAAGGTGCTGAACATAATCCACAGATGCAACCGCCAGTGACTGCTGCCTGAGATGATCTTTTCACGAGACAGCTTGGCACCATGCATAAAGAACAGCAGTGCTATCGCTGCCGTCGCGAGATAGCTGAATATATCAACGTAGATCCCTCTGGCTGGCAGGAAAGAGGCCAGCAGCACGGTGATGATAAGTTTAACCATCATCGGATCGAGTTTTAAAAATCCCATTGTTAAATTCCGGTAAATTTTTCAATAGCGCGATTGTGCGTGAAACCTGTTTAGAAATAAAATTGATTTATTGAATTAATCTATGAGCAGAATCGATGAATTACACCCTGCGTCAGCTACGAACCTTTATTGCGGTGGCTCACTATGGCGGATTCAGCCAGGCGGGGCAGGCGATAGGTCTGAGTCAGTCGGCGGTCAGCCACAGTATTAAAGAGCTGGAAGCGGAAACCGGCGTGCGATTGCTGGATCGAACCACCCGGGAGGTGATGCTGACTGAAGCGGGAAAACAGCTGGCGTCACGCATGGAGCGCCTGCTGGAGGAGATTCATACCACGCTGCTGGATATCCGCAGTTTTGGCGAACAGCGCAGTGGTACCGTCAGGGTGGCAGCCAGCCAGACCATTTCCGCTCATCTGATGCCGCAATGTCTGGCTGCCAGCCAGCAACACTTTCCTGACATCAAAGTGATACTGCACGATCGCGCCCAGCAGTGGGTGCTGCAAAGTGTGCGTAACGCCGAAGTCGATTTCGGGATTGTGATTGGGCCACTCAGCGACAGCGATTTTGACAGCATCGCGATTCTTGATGAGCCTTTCCTGCTGCTATGCCGTGATGATGATCCGCTGGCGCAGGTGGAAAGGGCAGAATGGTCAATGCTGGATGGCCGCACCATGGTGCTTCAGGACTATGCTTCCGGCAGTCGGGTCCTCATTGATGCGGCGATGCAGCAGCAGAATATCAGGGCTGAAGTCGTTCAGGAGATTGGTCATCCCGCTACGCTGTTTCCGATGGTACAGGTGGGGATCGGCATCAGTATTCTGCCCGCGCTGGCGTTACCGTTACCGGCGGATCGCGCATTAACGGTGCGGCGTCTATATCCTGAAATCAATCGCAGCCTTACGCTGATCAAGCGTAAAAACCGCTCGCTGACGCCTGCTGCCGAAGCGATCTGGCAGGAGGTGCGCCAGCAGGCGACGCTGCTGGCGCAACAACGCGAGGCCAGGCCCGCATTTTAGATGTAGACATCAATTTTGTTGGTGTCGGTAGGGCGGTTAATCCCGTCTGCTTTGCTCTCACTGACGGACGAGCTGTCACTCTTTGGCTGATCCTGCTCGGCCTGCTTCTGTTCCAGCTGAGCAATCTGTGCCTGCAGCATGGTGATTTGTGACTGATACATCTGCTGCATTTCAGACTTCTGTTCGTCAGTCAGTTCTTTGTTGTCGGCCAGCTCTTTGACTTGCGTTAAGACGTTCTGAATCTGTTTATTCAGCGCCGCGACCTGAGAGGCAACACTGCCGCCACCGCTGTCACCGCCACTGACTGCACTGCTTAGAATTCCGGAAATTGAAGACATCATTTTTCTCCCTGTAAGTTGTCAGATACGTTATCGGCACGCTGTGAAACGACTTGAGAGCTGAAATTGTTAAGGTTGCGAAAAGGTGAGAGCTTATCTGTTAAGCCAATGTCAGTGCAGCAGAAAAAAAACAGGCACCAAAAAGGGCTAAAAGACAGCAGATAAACTTAAAGCGAGGGGATCACAGGCCTGTAGCAAAGCATCGCGGGACAGGGACAAAAACGCCGGGAGCGTTTTTGAACAACGCAAAGCGTTGGCCCGTCTGCGGGCGCACCTCAGGGATGAGGTGCGTAATCGCCCGCGCTGAGCCTGCCATGGATGGCGATTTTGCGTCTTTGCGAAAGGCCTGTGCTCCCTGAGCCAGCACTTTGTTTAAAGTCTGAAATAGCTGGAAAAAGCAGTTTTACCCTGAAGCGCAGGAAATCTCTCAATAGCAGAAACGAAAAAAGCGCCTTAAAGGCGCTTTATTCTGAATTGGTGGGTCGTGCAGGATAGCCTCGGCCCGTCGTGGGCCTCGCCCTGCGGGTGATGCTGTCGCATCAGCCTGAATCGCTCCCGGCGATTCAGTCGAACCTGCAGCAGGTTCTCATCCTGCACGGTAAAGTCCGTGCCCCGGAAACGAAAAAAGCGCCTTAAAGGCGCTTTATTCTGAATTGGTGGGTCGTGCAGGATAGCCTCGGCCCGTCGTGGGCCTCGCCCTGCGGGTGATGCTGTCGCATCAGCCTGAATCGCTCCCGGCGATTCAGTCGAACCTGCAGCAGGTTCTCATCCTGCACGGTAAAGTCCGTGCCCCGGAAACGAAAAAAGCGCCTTAAAGGCGCTTTATTCTGAATTGGTGGGTCGTGCAGGATAGCCTCGGCCCGTCGTAAGCCTCGCCCTGCGGGTGATGCTGTAGCATCAGCCTGAATCGCTCCGGGCGATTCAGTCGAACCTGCAGCAGCCCCTCATCTTGTAAGGG
>NZ_LGYX01000021.1:0-113869 GCF_001264395.1 Pantoea sp. CFSAN033090
GGGGATGGTGTGCAACATACGAGATGGTGGTGGGAGAAGGATTATTCGGCGCGTTGCGCCTCACCCTGCGGGCCGCGCTGAAGCGCGTTGTCTCGCGATGCTCGACCCGAACCTTAATCGAAGGTTCTCATCCCTCTCCCCGCAGAACAGGAAGCTTAGGTATTATTTTGGGGATGGTGTGCAACATACGAGATGGTGGTGGGAGAAGGATTCGAACCTTCGAAGTCTGTGACGGCAGATTTACAGTCTGCTCCCTTTGGCCGCTCGGGAATCCCACCTGGGATAGTGATGTGGCTTAAGATGATTCAGATTCAGATGGTGGTGGGAGAAGGATTCGAACCTTCGAAGTCTGTGACGGCAGATTTACAGTCTGCTCCCTTTGGCCGCTCGGGAATCCCACCATGGCCTGAATCTTTCTCTCTTAAAGCGGGGCGCATCATACCAAATGCGATAAGGGTGTAAAGCGCCCACTGGCAAAACCGCAACTGTTTGCCCACTTTTTACGCGTAGCGCTGAATCTGCAGACAATTCAGCGCACTGGCTGATTAAAGAATAATCGTGCGGTTGCCGTAAACGAACACGCGCTGCCCCAGCACTTTATACAGTGCGTTGCTCAGGACATTCTTTTCTACGTCGCGACCGGCGCGCATCATCTCATCGGCGGTGTAGCTGTGATCAACGTTTATCACATCCTGCATGATGATTGGGCCTTCATCGAGATTGTCGTTCACATAGTGCGCGGTGGCACCGATGATCTTCACGCCACGTTCATAAGCCTGATGATAGGGACGGGCGCCGATAAAGGCGGGCAGGAAGGAGTGGTGAATATTGATAATCTGGTTCGGATAACGCTGCACAAAGGCGGGCGTCAGGACGCGCATATATTTCGCCAGCACCACGTAATCGGGCTGATAGCGGTCAATCTCTTCCACCATGCGGTTATCGTGCTCTTCCCGCGTCAGTCCCTCATGGCTCACCAGCACAAACGGAATGTCAAAACGCTCAACCAGCGAACGCAAGGTGTCGTGGTTACCCACTACCGCCGCAATTTCCATATCCAGGCCGCCAAACGCGCTCTTCATTAACAGATCGCCCAGGCAATGCGCCTCTTTAGTGACCAGAATCACCACGCGGCGACGACCGGCGCTGTGCAGTTCCCGGACTGAACCCTGGGGCAGGGCGCTGTCGAGGTCTGCGAGCAGGGTGTTGTCGTTGAAGATTCCTTCCAGTTCGGTACGCATGAAAAAACGCCCGGTGCGATGATCAACAAACTCATTGTTCTGCACGATATTAAGTTCGTGCTTGTAACAAATATTGGTGATTTTGGCGATCAGACCTTTTGCATCGGGACAAATGGTTCGTAAAACTTTTCTTTGCATGGTTTGCGCTTGCATCTCAATCAGAGTCCTGTCAAAGCATTAGGGGTAAAACCGCTGGGGTAGCCGTCAGCTTAACCACAACATTTTTTGTATTTTTTTTCACTGCCGCACGGGCAGCGATCGTTACGCCCCACGGGCGGTGCTGTACCGTCAACATAGTACCAGCGTTGATCCTCACGAAGAAAGCGTGAACATTCATGAATAGCCTGAATGTTGGTTTTCTCGCGGTATCGCGCAAAAAAGGTAACGAAAGCTTCGTTCTCATGGCTTCCATGATTACAACGGGTTACATTCAGGCTGAGCCAGTCGGTTCCTGGAAAACTTTCAGATAAAAGCCCTGACAGCGCCGGATGACGCTTCTCAGGATGCCAGGTCGCAACCAGATAGTCCGCATTATGCTGCACATAAGCGCAATAACGGGATCGCATAAGTTGTTCAGCTGTAACAGGAATCTGGTTACCCTGAAGAAAGGGCTCGCAACATACGCTATACTGCTCTCCGCTACAACATGGGCAGGTTTCTGACACATTATCTCCCGGGAATGATGGGTCGGTTTTACAAGCGCGCTATGTTAGCTGACCCCGTGTTGTGATGCTACGTATTGACGGCAGGACCAGACAGAAATGAGAAAGGTAAAAATTGGATTGGCTCTGGGTTCTGGAGCGGCCAAAGGATGGGCGCACATCGGCGTGATCAACGCGCTGGAGCGTGCAGGTATTGAGATCGACGTCGTTGCGGGCTGCTCTGTCGGGGCATTAGTCGGATCTGCCTATGTGAATAACCGTCTGCCGCTGATGGAAAAATGGGTCAGTGCATTTCGCTACTGGGATGTTATTCGCCTGATGGATGTCTCCTGGCAGCGTGGCGGACTGCTGCGCGGTGAGCGGGTCTTTAGCCATGTTCGTCAGCTGATCCCCAATGACACGATAGAGCACTGTCATAAACCCTTTGGCGTGGTGGCGACTAACCTCAGTACCGGTCGTGAACTCTGGCTGACAGAGGGCGATCTGCATCAGGCAGTACGCGCTTCATGCAGTATGCCAGGTTTATTACCGCCGGTGGGCTACAATGGGTATTGGCTGGTGGATGGTGCCGTAGTCAACCCGGTGCCGATTTCACTTACCCGTGCCCTGGGGGCAGACATTGTTATCGCCGTTGACTTGCAGCATGACGCGCATTTAATGCAGCAGGATCTCTTTTCCGTGACACCACAGAATAGCGAAGAAGAAGCCGCCGCAGCGGCATTGAGTTGGGGTGGGAAGCTGCGTCAGCGTCTGGTGAATTTCAGCCAGCGCCGTGCGTCTCAGTCACCTGGCGCGATGGAGATTATGTCCACCTCTATCCAGGTGCTGGAAAATCGCCTGAAGCGGAATCGCATGGCAGGCGATCCGCCCGATGTTTTGATTCAGCCGGTTTGTCCGCAAATTTCGACGCTGGACTTTCATCGTGCTGAGGAAGCCATTGAAGCAGGCAAGGCCGCCGTAGAGAAGAAAATGGATGAACTATTACCACTGGTCCGTGGCAGATAATCAGGTTGTTCATTCAAAGCGGTGACTTCAGCCAATTCTTAAAGGCGCAACTGCGTTTTATGAACCACTATTGAAATATCTGGTACGCAGGGGGAAAGAATGGAAAAACCACTACTCGGCAAAAAGATACTCATTGTCGAAGATGAGGCTGTTTTCCGTTCGTTGCTGGACCAATTTTTGTTATCGATGGGTGCTGTGACGTTACAAGCGGAAGATGGTCTGGAAGCAATTGCACAACTACAACAGCATACTGTCGACCTGATTATCTGCGATCTGGAAATGCCCCGCATGAGCGGCATCCAGTTCGTTGAGCACATTCGTACCCGCGGCAACATCGTGCCGATTTTAATCATCTCAGCAACCGAGAACATGTCGGATATTGCGCATGTATTGCGTCTTGGGGTGCAGGATGTGCTGCTTAAACCACTTAAAAACTTTGAGCGCTTCCGTGAAGCGGTCTATGAGTGTCTCTATCCCTCTATGTTCACTTCGAAAGTGGAAGAGGATGAACAACTGTTCCAGGACTGGGATGCGCTGGTTCGTGATCCTAAAGCGGCTGCCAAGCTGCTCAAGCAACTCCAGCCACCGGTGCAGCAGACTATTGCCAACTGCCGGGTTAACTATCGTCAGTTGACGATGGCCGAGCAGCCTGGGCTGGTGCTTGATATCGCGGCGCTCTCCGATAAAGATCTGGCGTTCTACTGTCTGGACGTGACCCGTGCCGGTGATAATGGCGTGCTGGCAGCGTTGCTGCTGCGGGCGCTGTTCAATGGCCTGCTGCAGGAGCAACTGACCGGGCAGAAACAGCGTCTGCCGGAACTTAATGGGCTGCTCAGACAGGTCAATCTGTTACTGCGCCAGGCGAACCTGAGCGGCCAGTTCCCGTTACTGGTTGGGTACTATCATCGCGGATTAAAGAACTTAATTCTGGTTTCGGCCGGATTGAACGCCACACTCCATGTTCATGCCCATCAGATTCAGCTCAGCAATGGTGTCCCCCTTGGCACTATGGGCAGCACCCATCTTAACCAGATCAGTCAGCGCGCAGAAAACTGGCAATGCCACGTCTGGGGCGCGGGCGGGCGCATTCGGCTGATGCTATCGACGGAAGAATAAGCCGTAAAAACAGAGGAATTCTGGCGCTGAGGACAGGGCCAGAGTTTAGCTTTACAGTTGGGTAATAGTCTTAATTTCGACGGTTTGGTGCCTTCCAGGATAAATCCGTTCGATACTAACTGATATACTCATTTCCGATTTTAAACCGACATATCAAGTATTAACTTGAACGGCCTATAAGAGAGGTATCTTAATGTCTGCCAATAATACCAAAGTAAAAAAAGCGGTAATCCCGGTAGCGGGTTTGGGTACGCGTATGCTCCCGGCTACCAAAGCGATTCCTAAAGAAATGTTACCGCTGGTTGATAAGCCGTTAATCCAGTATGTCGTTAACGAGTGTATCGCTGCTGGCATCAACGAAATTGTGCTGGTAACGCATTCATCAAAAAATGCCATCGAAAACCACTTTGATACCAGCTTCGAACTGGAATCAATGCTGGAAAAACGCGTTAAGCGTCAGCTGCTGGATGAAATCCAGTCAATCTGCCCGCCACACGTCACCATCATGCAGGTTCGTCAGGGCATCGCTAAAGGTCTGGGTCACGCTGTAATGTGTGCACACCCACTGATCGGTGATGAGCCGTTTGCGGTTATCCTGCCAGACGTCATCATCGACGAATATGAATCTAACCCAACCAAAGATAACCTGGCAGAGATGCTGAGCCGTTATGAAGAGTCTGGCCGCAGCCAGATCATGGTTGAGCCGGTTGCCGATGTGACTGCATACGGTGTTGTCGATTGCCAGGGCGCAGAACTGAACCCAGGCGACAGCGCACCAATGGTCGGTGTGGTTGAGAAGCCTAAAGCGTCAGAATCCCCATCAAACCTGGCCGTTGTAGGTCGTTATGTTCTCTCTTCAGAGATCTGGCCACTGCTGGCTAAAACGCCTCCAGGTGCAGGCGGCGAAGTTCAGCTGACTGACTCCATTGCAATGCTGATGGAAAAAGAGACAGTTGAAGCATATCACCTGAAAGGCGTCAGCCATGACTGTGGTAACAAACTGGGCTACATGCAGGCTTTCGTTGAGTACGGTGTTCGTCATCCGGTATTGGGCAAAGATTTTTCTGAATGGCTCGATGGCGCAGTTGGCAACAAAAAGTAATTCATAAACACAGGATAACTCGATGAAAGTCACTGTATTTGGTATCGGCTATGTCGGTCTGGTTCAGGCTGCGGTGTTAGCCGAAGTCGGACATGACGTTCTCTGCATTGATGTCGACGAAAACAAAGTCGAAAATCTGAAAAAAGGCATCATTCCTATTTTCGAACCAGGTTTAACGCCGCTGGTAATGTCCAATTACGAAGCGGGTCGTCTGAAGTTCAGCACTGATGCTGAGATGGGCGTAAACCATGGTGTTATGCAGTTTATTGCAGTTGGTACTCCACCAGATGAAGACGGCTCTGCCGATCTGAAATATGTGACCGCCGTAGCGCGCACCATTGCGCAGCATATGAACGATCACAAAGTGGTTATCGACAAATCAACCGTTCCGGTTGGCACAGCAGACAAAGTTCGTGCGGTAATGACGGAAGCGCTGAAAGCGCGTGACGCCAACATCACTTTTGATGTGGTATCTAACCCGGAATTCCTCAAAGAAGGTGCTGCAGTCAATGACTGTATGCGTCCAGAACGTATCGTTGTCGGTACTGACAACGACGACGTGGTAGAACTGTTACGCGAGCTCTATGAGCCGTTTAACCGTAACCACGATCGTATGATCATGATGGATATCCGCAGCGCAGAGCTGACCAAGTATGCAGCAAACTGCATGCTGGCCACCAAAATCAGCTTTATGAATGAGATGTCTAACCTGGCTGAACGTTTAGGCGCGGATATTGAAAAAGTACGCCAGGGCATCGGTTCCGATCCCCGCATTGGCTACCACTTTATCTATCCTGGCTGTGGTTACGGCGGCTCCTGCTTCCCGAAAGATGTGCAGGCGTTAATCCGTACCGCTGAGTCAATTGGCTATCAGCCACGTCTGTTGCAGGCCGTGGAAGATGTGAATGACAACCAGAAAAACAAGCTGCCAACCTTTATCAAACGTCATTTTGGTGACGATCTGAAAGGTAAAACGTTTGCGCTCTGGGGCCTGTCATTTAAGCCGAACACTGACGACATGCGTGAAGCCTCCAGCCGTGTGCTGATGGAAACGCTGTGGGAAGCTGGCGCATCTGTTCAGGCGTTTGACCCTGAAGCGATGGATGAAGCACAGCGTATCTACGGTCACCGCAGCGATCTTAAGCTGATGGGTACCAAAGAAGCCGCACTGCAGGGCGCTGACGGTCTGGTCATCTGTACGGAGTGGCAAAACTTCCGTGCGCCTGACTTCGACATCATCAAAAATGCACTGAAAGAAGCCGTGATTTTTGATGGTCGTAACCTGTATGATCCAGAGCGTATCAGCAAACGCGGTTTCGTTTATTATGCAATCGGCCGCGGAGCGTCTATTCAAACTGCATAATTAACGAGGGATTTATGAACTTTCTGGTCACCGGCGCCGCAGGTTTTATTGGTTTTCATGTCAGCCAGCGTCTGCTGGCCGCCGGTCACCAGGTTGTCGGTATCGACAACCTGAATGATTATTACGACGTAAATCTCAAGCATGCCCGTCTCAATTTAATTAAGGCCGATCCTGGTTTTACTTTTATTGAGATGGACCTGGCGGACCGTGACGCAATGGCGTCACTGTTCGATCAGCAAAAATTCCAGCGCGTTATCCATCTTGGCGCTCAGGCTGGTGTCCGGTATTCCATTGAAAATCCTCATGCCTACGCAGACTCCAATCTGACGGGTCACCTCAATATCCTTGAAGGTTGCCGTCATCATAAAATTGAACATCTGCTCTACGCCTCATCCAGTTCAGTCTATGGTCTGAATCGCAAGATGCCGTTCTCAACCGAAGATAGCGTTGATCATCCGGTTTCTTTATATGCAGCGACCAAAAAAGCTAACGAGCTAATGTCACACACTTACTCGCATCTCTATCAGCTGCCGACCACTGGATTGCGCTTCTTTACGGTCTATGGCCCGTGGGGCCGTCCGGATATGGCGTTATTCAAATTCACCCGTGCAATGATTGCCGGTGAGGCGATTGACGTATATAACCAGGGCCAGATGAAACGCGACTTTACCTATATTGACGATATTGCTGAAGCCATTGTTCGCCTGCAGGATGTTATTCCACAACAGGACGACAACTGGACAGTTGAAACCGGATCGCCGGCAACCAGTTCAGCGCCTTATCGTGTTTATAATATTGGAAACAGTCAGCCTGTCACGTTGATGAGCTATATCGAAGCGATTGAAAAAGCCCTGGGCATTACTGCGAAGAAAAATCTGATGCCAATGCAGCCTGGAGATGTACTGGAAACCAGTGCGGATACCGAAGCCTTGTTTAAGGCAATTGGATTCAAACCGCAGACCGGGGTGGAAGAGGGCGTTAAAAACTTTGTGGACTGGTACCGCGACTTTTACCGCGTCTGAGTATCTGATTAAAAGAAAAAAGGAAGCTCCGGCTTCCTTTTTTATTGCGCATCAGGCTGCCAGGAAGGCAGTCACCCTGCGGGTCTTTACAGTAAAAAATCGTCCAGCTTTTTACCCTGTTCTTCCAGCGCTTTTTTAATCACGGCCGGTGTGCGGCCCTGACCGGTCCAGGTTCTGGACTCGCCTTTTTCATCGGTGTAACCATATTTAGCCGGACGTACTGAGCGTTTACCTTTTGCCGCAGTCCGTGTGTCGGTCAGCGTGTTAATCAGTTCATTCGGGTCAATACCATCAGCCAGTAGCATTTCACGATACTGATTAAGTTTACGCGTGCGTTCTTCATTTTCTGCCTGAAAATGAGACTCTTCTTCGCGGCGCTCTTTTACTACTACGTCCAGCTTTTCCAGCATCTCTTCCAGTATTTCAACGGAATACTCTCTGGCCTGGGCGCGCAGCGTACGGATATTATTAAGAACTTTTAGTGCTTCGCTCATTGTCCTGGTCTCTGAATAAGGGAAAAGTTGTGTTGCCCGCTAATAGTAGTGGCGACATAAAATAACTGCAATCATAAAAATATGTATATCACTAATTACCCACGTGACTAAAAATAATTTTCACCAGAAAATTGCACAGTTGTGCAGAATAAAAATATTTTCCTTTAGTCCGATATCAAATAAATTTAATGTATTCAGGTCAGCAACAAAAATGTCATTGCTTTTGTTGCGGGTAAAATAAGCAAAACTTATCCCGTTCGGCACTGCACTTAACAGGCGCTGGAAACGGCATGCAGAGGAATAAACGGCCAGTCGTTACACTTTATTCATTCATCAACCGCAACGTATTGCCGCCGCTTTGTGGTAATATGCGCGCCATTCCATTCAGTCCTGATGAAGATACGCGCCGATGGCTCAACTCTATTTCTATTACTCTGCCATGAATGCAGGGAAATCAACCGCACTGCTACAATCCTCATATAACTATCATGAGCGCGGCATGCGTTCACTGGTTTACACCGCTGAAATCGATAATCGCTTTGGTGCCGGGCAGGTGAGTTCCCGTATCGGACTATCGTCACCGGCCTTGCTATACAACGCAGAGACATCACTCTACAGCGACATCGCTGCTGAACATGCCGTTCAGCCTGTCCATTGCGTGCTGGTTGATGAGAGTCAGTTCCTGACCCGTGAGCAGGTTAAAGCGCTGTCAGATGTCGTAGACGACCTTGATATCCCGGTGCTCTGTTATGGTCTGCGCACGGATTTTCGCGGTGAACTGTTTGTTGGCAGTCAGTATCTGCTGGCGTGGGCAGATAAGCTGGTTGAACTCAAAACTATTTGTCACTGTGGGCGCAAGGCCAGTATGGTTCTGCGACTGGATAGCGAGGGCAAACCTTTCAGTGAGGGTGAGCAGGTGGTGATTGGCGGTAACGAACGTTATATCTCAGTCTGCCGTAAGCATTATAAACAGGCGATAGAGCAGGGATCGTTGCAGGCGATCCATGGCGCTCAGACTCCGCTGAATTAACCCTATTATTCAGGCAATAAAAAACCCGCCGAAGCGGGTTTTTTTATCAGACAGTCAGAACGGCACTATCAGACTTTTTTGGCTTTCTTCTCAAGCTTAATACCTTTTACCGGCTGCTCAGCAATGGCTTCGGCTACGCTTGAGAACGGTTCGACAAATTCACGACCGTAGTAGGTATCAAGCATAATCTGTTTCAGTTCAGCAATCAGCGGATAACGTGGGTTAGCGCCGGTACACTGGTCATCAAACGCATCATCGGCCAGTTTATCGACTTTCGCCAGGAAGTCCGCTTCCTGCACACCCGCCTCACGGATAGAGGTTGGAATACCAAGTTCAGTTTTAATCTCATCAAGCCAGGCGAGCAGCTTCTCAATTTTCTGCGCGGTGCGGTCGCCTGGTGCGCTCAGACCCAGATGGTCAGCAATCTCGGCGTAGCGACGGCGCGCCTGAGGGCGATCGTACTGGCTGAAAGCGGTCTGTTTAGTCGGGTTGTCATTCGCGTTGTAGCGAATAACGTTAGAGATTAACAGGGCGTTGGCCAGGCCGTGTGGGATATGGAACTCTGAACCCAGCTTATGCGCCATTGAGTGACAAACCCCGAGGAAGGCGTTGGCAAACGCAATACCGGCGATAGTGGCGGCATTGTGTACGCGCTCACGCGCCACCGGATTTTTGGCGCCTTCGGCATAGCTGGCTGGCAGATTCTCTTTCAGCAGTTTCAGCGCCTGCAGCGCCTGTCCGTCAGAGTATTCATTCGCCAGTACTGAAACATAAGCTTCCAGCGCGTGTGTCACGGCATCCAGACCGCCGAAGGCGCAGAGTGAACGCGGCATATCCATCACCAGGTTGGCATCGACAATCGCCATATCAGGCGTCAGTGCGTAGTCAGCGAGCGGATATTTCTGACCCGTCGCATCATCGGTCACTACAGCAAACGGCGTGACTTCAGAACCGGTACCGGACGTGGTGGTGATGGCAATCATGCGCGCTTTGACACCCATTTTCGGGAACTTGTAGATACGTTTACGGATATCCATGAAACGTAACGCCAGCTCCTCGAAGTGAGTTTCCGGATGTTCGTACATCACCCACATGATTTTCGCGGCATCCATCGGTGAGCCACCGCCCAGCGCGATGATGACATCCGGTTTGAAGCTGTTCATCTGCTCAGCACCTTTACGCACGATGCTCAGCGTCGGGTCAGCTTCAACTTCGAAGAACACTTCCGTTTCAATGCCGTGTGATTTCAGCACGCGGGTAACCTGGTCGGCATAGCCGTTATTGAACAGGAAGCGGTCAGTGACGATAAAGGCACGTTTCGCGCCATCCGTTGCCACTTCTTCCAGCGCAATTGGCAGTGAACCCCGACGGAAGTAGATGGATTTAGGAAGTTTATGCCACAACATATTCTCAGCTCGCTTGGCGACAGTTTTGGTATTGATCAGATGTTTTGGACCGACGTTCTCTGAAATAGAGTTTCCGCCCCACGAACCACAACCCAGCGTCAGAGACGGCGCCAGTTTAAAGTTGTAGAGGTCGCCGATACCGCCCTGCGAGGCGGGGGTGTTGATCAGAATACGCGCGGTTTTCATTTTGTCGCCGAAGTAGTGAACGCGTTCGGTCTGGTTGTCCTGATCGGTATAGAGACAGGAGGTGTGGCCGATACCGCCCATGGCGACCAGTTTTTCTGCTTTCGCGACCGCATCCTGGAAATCTTTCGCCCGATACATCGCAAGGGTTGGTGAGAGTTTTTCATGAGCGAACGGCTCAGACTCATCCACCAGCTTCACTTCGCCAATCAGAATCTTAGTGCTCGGTGGCACGCTGATACCGGCCATCTCCGCAATTTTGAACGCTGGCTGGCCTACGATAGCCGCATTCAGGCCGCCGTTTTTCAGAATAATATTCTGCACCGCGCTCAGTTCGGCACCCTGCAGCATATAACCGCCGTGGCTGGCGAAACGTTCACGCACCGCGTCATAGACTGAATCGACCACAATCACCGATTGTTCAGAGGCGCAGATAACCCCGTTATCAAAGGTTTTCGACATCAGAATCGACGCAACCGCACGTTTCAGATCGGCGGTTTCATCAATCACGACCGGCGTATTACCCGCACCGACACCAATCGCAGGTTTACCGGAGCTGTAAGCCGCTTTCACCATGCCCGGACCGCCAGTGGCGAGAATCAGGTTGATGTCAGGGTGGTGCATCAGTTGATTGGACAGCTCAACGGAAGGTGCGTCGATCCAGCCGATAATATCTTTTGGCGCACCGGCAGCCACCGCCGCCTGCAGCACGATATCTGCCGCTCTGTTGGTCGCATCTTTGGCTCGTGGATGGGGAGAGAAGATGATGCCGTTACGGGTTTTAAGGCTGATTAATGCTTTGAAGATGGCGGTTGAAGTGGGGTTGGTCGTCGGGACGATACCGCAAATCAGGCCAATAGGTTCGGCGATGGTAATGGTGCCGAAAGTATCATCCGTGGCTAACACACCACAGGTTTTTTCATCTTTATAAGCGTTGTAGATATATTCTGAAGCAAAATGGTTTTTGATCACTTTGTCTTCGACGATGCCCATACCGGATTCGGCAACGGCCATCTTGGCAAGCGGGATTCGGGCGTCTGCGGCGGCGAGGGCGGCGGCACGGAAGATAGCGTCGACCTGTTGTTGAGAAAAGTTGGCATATTCACGCTGGGCTTTTTTTACACGTTCAACCAGTGCATTAAGTTCGGCGACATTGGTTACGGCCATGGTGTTCTCCTGAAGGAAGTTAAACTTTTTTAGTAAACAATCCTGCGCCATGAGTATAGTCACGTTGCCATAAGGCGCTGGACTGGATTAGAACGCCCGGATTTTCAACTGTTTACTGAACTAGTCTTCTGTTGCAGTCAGTGAGGTTTTCTTCGCTGACGCTAATACTTCCGTTGCGAAAAGATTACCTGGTTTGGGGTAGGGCAATTTTGATGCAGATCAATTTAACCGCAAGCTGACACCTTTCAGCTCCCCTTTGCGCCCTTTGTTTATCAAATTGGTTACCTCTTCACGTCATCAGCCTGGTAGCGGCTAAATCCAGTCACTTTTTAATCTCTGGGGTAAAGCGCTGGATGCTCCGTCATTCAACAGTATAAATAGCTGAGTCAGCATCTGGCGTCCGTGCCTGTTTTCACATACATTAGGCGCGTTTTCCCCCCCTGTAGTACGGAGTAAAGTCGTGAACCCTGCGCTGTTAGATTTATCAGGCTATATAAAATTTTTTGTCGGGCTTTTTGCGCTGGTCAATCCGGTGGGAATTATTCCGGTCTTCATCAGCATGACCCGTTATCAGGGGGTGGCTGAGCGTAACAAAACCAACCTCACTGCCAATCTGGCGGTTGCTATTATTCTCTGGACGTCACTGTTCCTTGGGGATGCGATTCTGCATGTGTTTGGCATCTCGATTGACTCCTTCCGCATCGCGGGTGGGATCCTGGTCGTCACCATTGCGATGTCGATGATCAGCGGCAAGCTGGGCGAAGATAAGCAGAATAAGCAGGAGAAGTCAGAAACGGCGATTCGTGAAAGTGTGGGGGTTGTGCCGCTGGCGTTGCCTCTGATGGCGGGGCCGGGTGCTATCAGCTCGACCATTGTCTGGAGCACCCGCTACCACAGCTGGATAAATCTGCTGGGGTTCACTCTGGCGATTGCGATCTTTGCATTCTGCTGCTGGTTACTCTTCCGGGCCGCGCCGTTAATGGTGCGTATTCTTGGCCAGACCGGTATCAACGTCATTACGCGTATTATGGGTCTGTTACTGATGGCACTGGGCATCGAATTTGTTGTCACCGGCATGAAGTCCATTTTTCCCGGCTTACTCAATTAAACGCTCACTTATTTCAGAGAGTGAAGTGAAATAATGATCCTTAATGGTGCAGGAGGGGCATTTTATGCACCATTACGATGCAATTATTCGTTGTGCTTAACAGAATCAGGCAATTATAAATTTCATTACTGCGCGCTGGCTCACAGACTTTTTTCTGCGAAATAATGTCACTATTTTCACACGATATTCTGCTCTCTATTTTCGTGTAAGCCTCACAAACTGCCAGAATAATCACGCTATCTTAAATTTCATCACGCTGAAGCCAGATTCCCCAATATAAGTGCCAAAAAAGAGGCTGTTTGTCGCTGCTTTCCGCTCCTGAGAGGGGTTTCCAGCTAAATAGTCTATTTTTCATATCGATATGATATTTTCAGGACGAAAATTAACACTTCCGCTGCCTGACTTCTCATGATAAAAGAGAATTAGTTAACATTTTAGCTATTTTGCTTTGGCGCGCCTTCGCGGCTTCTGATAATTTTTGGCCCAACGTAAAATTTTTTCTCCGAAAGCCCAAAGTGAGAACGCTTTTTGCTTAAGCCTGTCGGGATACTTAATTTAAGGTTGGCGTTTCGCATGATTGGGATGAAGAATTTGCAGCAGCAGCGGTCAAAACTCGCAGTCGTTTTGTTAATGGCATTTTCTCCGGCCTATGCCGCCACGGTGCCGCCGGGTACAACACTGGCCGCGCAGCAACAGATTGTGATCAATAACGGCAGTGAAGTCTCCTCGCTGGATCCGCATAAAACCGAAGGCGTGCCGGAATCCAATATTATTCTCAACCTGCTGGACGGCCTGGTCAATACCGATAACAGCGGGCAGGTCGTTCCTGGCGTCGCTAAAAGCTGGGAAAACCCGCAACCCACCGTCTGGATTTTTAATCTGCGGGAGGATGCGAAGTGGAGCAACGGTGAGCCGGTTACCGCCGCTGATTTCGTCTACAGCTGGCGCCGTCTGGTGGACCCGAAAACCGCGTCGCCTTACTCCAGCTATCTGCAGGCAGCCCATTTTGCCAATATTGATGCCATCGTTGCCGGTAAAGCGTCACCCGATCAGCTGGGCGTGAAGGCGCTGGATGCCCATCGGCTGCAAATTACCCTGAGTGAGCCGGTGCCTTACCTGGTGGCGATGTTAGCGCATACGGCGATGAAGCCGGTTTATGCGCCAGCCATTAAGCAGTGGGGCGAAGCCTGGACCCGCCCGGGTCACTACATCGGCAACGGCGCCTACACGCTGAGCGACTGGGTAGTGAATGAAAAAATTGTCGTGAAGCGCAATCCTCGCTACTGGGATAATGCGCACACCGTGATTGAACAGGGGACATTCCTGCCGATCGCCTCTGAAAACAGCGATATTAATCGCTACCGCAGCGGCGGCACGGATATTACCAACAGTGCGGTGCCACCAGAGATGTTTGGCAAGCTGCGCAAAGAGCTGGGCGATGAAGTGAAGGTCAGCCCGCTGCTCTGCACCTTCTACTACGAGATTAATAACAAAAAGCCGCCGTTTACCGATGCGCGGGTGCGTGCCGCGCTGAAGATGACCCTCGATCGCGAGGTCATTGCCAATAAGATCATGGCCCAGGGGCAGATTCCGGCTTACAGCCTGACGCCGCCTTTCACCGCCGGTATCAAACTCACTCCACCTGCCTGGTTCACCTGGACGCAGGCGCAGCGTAATGAAGCCGCGAAGAAGCTGCTGGCAGAGGCCGGCTTTGATGCTGCCCATCCGCTGACCTTTACGCTGCTCTACAACACTTCCGATCAGAACAAACGGCAGGCGATTGCGGCCGCGTCGATGTGGCAGAAAAACCTGGGTGCTAAGGTGACGCTGCAGAATCAGGAGTGGAAAACCATGCTGGAGACCCGTCATCAGGCGCAGTATGACGTGGTGCGCGCCACCTGGTGTGCCGACTACAACGAACCCTCAACCTTCCTGAACATGCTGATCAGCAACGCCTCGATCAACACCGCGTTTTACAGCAGCGCGACCTTTGATCGTCTGATGGCGGAGACGCTGACGGCGGGCAGCGAGGCGCAGCGCGCCAGCCTGTATCAGCAGGCTGAAACACAACTCGACAAAGACTCACCAATTGTGCCAGTTTACTACCGCGTAAGTGTGCGCCTGGTGAAGCCCTGGGTTGGCGGCTTCACGGGCAAAGACCCGCAGGACATGACAGACCTGAAGTACTATTTCATCAAAAAACACTGATCTGATCGCCTGTTCGGCGAGACAGTCGGAAAGCGCATCAGCAAACAGACCTTTTTTTGGGGTCAATCTCCCTGGTAACAGGCCAGGGAGCCCGCAGACGGGGGACGCCGGGGCAGAGCATCGCCACGGTGACGATAATAAAACTGGAGTGTAATAATGAACAACATCACGAAAAAAAGCCTGATTGCAGCGGGCGTTTTCGCCGCAGTGAGTGCGCTGGCAGGGAATGCGGCTTTCGCAGCAACAGTGCCTGCGGGCGTTGAGCTGGCCGCAAAACAGGAGCTGGTTCGCGGCAATGGCGATGAAGTGCAGTCGCTCGATCCGCACAAAATTGAAGGTGTGCCGGAAGACAACGTAGCGCGTGATCTTTACGAAGGTCTGCTGGTCAATGACAGCAACGGTAAACCGATCCCGGCCGTAGCGGAAAGCTATGAAAATAAAGATTTCAAAGTGTGGACTTTCCACTTACGTAAAAATGCCAAATGGTCCAATGGCGAGCCGGTCACCGCGCAGGACTTCGTCTACAGCTGGGAGCGTCTGGTCGATCCTAAAACCGCCTCACCGTATGCCAGCTATCCGCAGTATGGTCATATCCTGAACGTCGATGACATCATCGCCGGTAAAAAACCAGTTACCGATCTGGGCGTAAAAGCTATTGATGACCACACGCTGGAAGTCACCCTGAGCGAGCCGGTTCCCTATTTTGATAAGCTGCTGATTAACTCCGTCATGTCACCGGTTTACAAACCGGCGATTGAGAAATTTGGCGATCAGTGGACGCAGCCGCAGAACTGGGTCGGCAACGGTGCCTTTAAGCTTGAAGCGCACGTGATTAACGAACGTATCACCCTGGTGCGTAACCCGAACTACTGGGACAATGAGCATACGGTGCTGAACAAAGTCACCTTCCTGCCGATCAGTTCAGAAGTCAGTGACGTTAACCGTTACTTCTCCGAGAACGGCAGCGACATGACCTATAACAACCTGCCGATTGAGCTGTTTAAAAAGCTGCAGCGTGACAACGGTAAAGAGCTGCACGTCGATCCATATCTCTGCACCTATTACTACGAAATCAACAACCAGAAAGCGCCATTCACCGATCCGCGCGTGCGCGCTGCCCTGAAGCTGGGTCTGGATCGTGACATCATGGTGAATAAAGTGCTGGCGCAGGGCCAGAAACCTGCCTATAGCTACACGCCACCAGCGACCGACGGCATGGACATTCTGCCGCCAGACTGGTTCAAATGGTCACAGGACAAGCGTAATGCCGAGGCGAAAAAGCTGCTGGCAGAAGCGGGCTACACCGCCGACAAACCGCTGACCTTTAACCTGCTTTATAACACCTCCGATCTGCACAAGAAGCTGGCAATTGCCGCCTCGTCGATCTGGAAGAAAAATATCGGCGTGAACATCAAGCTGGAAAACCAGGAGTGGAAAACCTTCCTGGATACCCGTCATCAGGGTAACTACGATGTTTCCCGTGCGGCATGGTGTGCGGACTACAATGAACCGACTTCCTTCCTGAACACCATGCTGTCCAACAGCAGCAGTAACACCTCGCACTATAAGAGCGATGCGTTTGACAAAGTGATTCGCGACGCGATTAAGGCCCCGGATGCTAAAGCCCGTGCAGCTGACTATCAGCAGGCCGAGCAGATCATGGATAAAGACAGCACCATCGTCCCGGTTTACTACTACGTGAACACCCGTCTGGTGAAACCTTATGTCGGCGGTTATACCGGTAAAGATCCACTGGATAAAACGCTCGATAAAAACTTCTACATCATCAAACACTAATAGCATTCAGGCTATCAGCAGTGGCGGCGCGTCTGGCGCCGCCTTTTAATTTTTTTTATATGTTGTGAAGCAACAGCCTGGTAGGTACGGCAATGTTAAAATTCATCCTGCGTCGCTTGCTTGAAGCGCTCCCGACGCTGTTCGTCCTGATTACCATCTCCTTCTTTATGATGCGACTGGCACCCGGCAGCCCGTTTACTGGCGAGCGCACCCTGGCACCGGAAGTGATGGCCAACATTGAGGCGAAATATCACCTCAACGATCCTATCGGTAAGCAGTATGTCGATTACCTGGTGCAGCTGGCGCACGGCGACTTCGGCCCATCCTTTAAATACAAAGATTATTCGGTCAACTACCTGGTCGCGCATGCGTTCCCGGTCTCGGCCAAACTTGGGCTGGCCGCGTTTCTGCTGGCGGTGGTACTTGGCGTCACGGCCGGAGTTATCGCTGCGCTCAAACAGAACAGCTTGTGGGATTTTGCGGTGATGGGGGTGGCAATGACCGGCGTGGTGATACCCAGCTTCGTGGTCGCGCCGTTGCTGGTTCTGCTGTTCGCCATCACCCTGAAGTGGCTGCCGGGCGGCGGCTGGAATGGCGGGCAGTGGAACTACATGCTGCTGCCGATGGTGGCGCTGTCGCTGGCTTACATCGCCAGTATCGCGCGTATCACCCGTGGATCGATGATTGAAGTGATGCACTCCAACTTTATCCGCACCGCGCGCGCCAAAGGCTTACCGCTGCGCCGCATTGTAATGCGTCATGCGCTGAAGCCCGCGTTGCTGCCGGTGATCTCCTATATGGGACCGGCATTTGTCGGCATCATCACCGGGTCGATGGTGATTGAGTCGATCTACGGTCTGCCGGGCATCGGTCAGCTGTTTGTGAACGGCGCGCTGAACCGTGACTACTCACTGGTGATGAGCCTGACCATTCTGGTTGGTTTGCTGACCATCGTATTCAACGCGATTGTTGACGTGCTCTATGCCGTTATCGATCCCAAAATTCGTTACTGATTGCGGAGTTCGCCATGATGTTAAGTAAGAAAAACAGCGAAGCTCTTGATGCGTTCAGTGAGAAGCTGGAAGTAGAAGGGCGTAGTCTCTGGCAGGACGCGCGTCGTCGTTTTATTCATAACCGCGCTGCCTCCATCAGCCTGCTGGTGCTATTCCTGATCACCCTGTTCGTGATCTTTGCGCCGATGCTGGCGCAGTTCACCTACGACGATACTGACTGGGCCATGATGTCCTCGCCGCCCGATACCACCTCTGGTCACTGGTTCGGCACTGATTCTTCGGGTCGTGACCTGCTGGTGCGTGTGGCTATCGGTGGCCGCATCTCGCTGATGGTGGGCGTGGCTTCTGCGCTGATCGCGGTGATTGTCGGGACGCTCTATGGCTCGATTGCTGGCTATCTCGGCGGTAAAACAGACTCGGTGATGATGCGTATTCTGGAAATCCTTAACTCCTTTCCGTTTATGTTCTTCGTGATCCTGCTGGTGACCTTTTTTGGTCGCAATATCCTGCTGATTTTTGCTGCTATCGGTATGGTTTCGTGGCTCGATATGGCGCGTATTGTGCGTGGCCAGACGCTGAGCCTGAAGCGCAAAGAGTTTATCGAAGCGGCCCATGTGGGTGGGGTATCGACCTGGAAAATCGTGGTGCGCCATATCGTGCCGAACGTGCTGGGCGTGGTGGTAGTTTACGCCTCGCTGCTGGTGCCGAGCATGATCCTGTTTGAATCCTTCCTGAGCTTCCTGGGCCTGGGTACGCAGGAGCCGCTGAGCAGCTGGGGCGCACTCCTCAGCGACGGGGCAAACTCGATGGAAGTGTCGCCGTGGCTGCTGCTCTATCCGGCAGGCTTCCTGGTGGTCACGCTGTTCTGTTTCAACTTTATCGGCGATGGCCTGCGTGATGCCCTCGACCCGAAAGATCGTTAAGGAGTTTCCCGATGACTATTCATGAATTCCAGCCAGCAATGGCGGCCCGCGCGGGAAGCGAACAGCTACTTACGGTCAAAGATTTACGCGTTACCTTTGGCACGCACGATGGTGATGTTACCGCCGTTAACGACCTGAACTTCTCGCTGCGCGCCGGTGAGACGCTGGGCATTGTCGGTGAGTCCGGTTCCGGCAAATCACAAACCGCCTTTGCCCTGATGGGGCTGCTGGCGAAAAATGGCCGCATTGGCGGTTCGGCGATGTTCAATGGCAAAGAGATCCTGAATCTGCCCGAGAACAAGCTCAATAAACTGCGCGCCGAACAGATTGCGATGATTTTCCAGGACCCGATGACCTCGCTGAACCCCTATATGCGGGTGGGCGAGCAGCTGATGGAAGTGCTTAAGCTGCATAAAGGGATGAACAACGCGCAGGCGTTTGAAGAGTCGGTGAGAATGCTCGATGCGGTGAAAATGCCGGAAGCGCGCAAGCGGATGAAGATGTATCCGCATGAGTTCTCCGGCGGTATGCGTCAGCGCGTCATGATCGCCATGGCGCTGCTGTGCCGTCCCAAACTGCTGATTGCCGACGAGCCGACCACCGCGCTGGATGTTACCGTCCAGGCGCAGATTATGACGCTGCTCAACGACCTGAAGCGCGAGTTCAACACCGCCATTATCATGATCACCCACGATCTGGGTGTGGTGGCGGGGATCTGCGACAAAGTGCTGGTGATGTATGCCGGACGCACCATGGAGTATGGCCGTGCCCGCGATGTCTTTTATCAGCCGTCACATCCTTACTCGATTGGCCTGCTTAATGCGGTGCCGCGTCTGGATGCGGAAGGGGAAAGTCTGACGACGATTCCGGGTAATCCACCCAACCTGCTGCGACTGCCGCAGGGCTGCCCGTTCCAGCCGCGTTGCCCGCACGCTATGGATATCTGCACCCAGGCACCACCGCTGGAACCCTTTGGCGAAGGCCGTCTGCGCGCCTGCTTTAAGCCGGTGGAGGAGTTAGTATGAGCACCGTAGCTGAAAAAAGAGTGTTGCTGGAAATCGCCGACCTCAAGGTGCATTTCGACATCAAAGATGGCAGGCAGTGGTTCTGGCAGCCATCAAAAACCCTGAAAGCAGTCGATGGGGTCAGCCTGCGTCTGTATGAGGGGGAAACCCTGGGCGTGGTAGGCGAGTCTGGCTGTGGTAAATCGACCCTGGCGCGCGCCATTATCGGGCTGGTGAAGGCGACCGAAGGTCGGGTCGCCTGGTTAGGCCGTGATCTGCTGGGGCAAAGTGAAGAGGAGTGGCGCAAGGCGCGAAGCGATATCCAGATGATATTCCAGGATCCGCTGGCGTCGCTGAACCCGCGTATGACCATCGGCGATATCATCGCAGAGCCACTGCGTACCTATCATCCAAAAATGGCGCGTCAGGAAGTGAAAGACCGCGTCAAAAATATGATGATGAAAGTGGGGCTGCTGCCTAACCTGATTAACCGCTATCCGCACGAGTTCTCGGGCGGTCAGTGTCAGCGTATCGGTATCGCCCGCGCGCTGATTCTGGAGCCAAAGCTGATTATCTGTGATGAGCCGGTCTCCGCACTGGACGTCTCAATTCAGGCCCAGGTGGTTAACCTGTTGCAGCAGCTGCAGCGTGAAATGGGCTTATCGCTGATCTTCATTGCGCACGATCTGGCGGTGGTGAAACATATCTCTGACCGGGTGCTGGTAATGTATCTGGGGCATGCGGTGGAGCTGGGTACCTACAAAGAGGTCTACAGCAATCCTCAGCATCCTTATACCCGTGCGCTGATGTCCGCGGTGCCGATTCCCGATCCGGACAAGGAGAAGAACAAGCAGATTCAGCTGCTGGAAGGGGAGCTGCCGTCGCCGATCAATCCGCCATCAGGCTGCGTGTTCCGCACCCGTTGTCCGATTGCCGGTCCGGAGTGTGCGAAAACCCGGCCGCTGCTGGAAGGCAGCTTCAATCACGCGGTCTCCTGTCTGAAAGTCGACCCGCTATAATGCAAAACGCCGGGCAATCGCCCGGCGTTTTCTTATCAAATCTGACGCTTACTCA
This sequence comes from Pantoea sp. CFSAN033090, assembly GCF_001264395.1. Classification (NCBI taxonomy): domain Bacteria; kingdom Pseudomonadati; phylum Pseudomonadota; class Gammaproteobacteria; order Enterobacterales; family Erwiniaceae; genus Pantoea; species Pantoea sp. CFSAN033090. The sequence continues at coordinate 20,919 of NZ_LGYX01000021.1, forward strand.
CGCCACAGGATATGACAAAGCTTGTGGTCTTTCTCGCGGCACAGCAGCACGCGAGCAAAGACGTCGGTGATCGGTTCACCGTCCGCTTCACCCAGCCCAATCACCACCTCGGCGAAGAAGTCCGGGTTCAGATCGAAATCGACATGATCTTTCCAGTCTTCAGAGGGATCGAACAGCTCTGCGCCACCGCGCTCTTCGAACTGCAGATTGAAGAGAATGACGTCTGCCGGATCAAGATTGTCGACTGCCAGTTCGAGAAAAATATCGTAGGCTTGTTCCAGCGTTTCATCTTCGGTAAGGCGATTATTTAAATCCATAGTCTGTCCTGTCGGCCTGCGGCCATTTACACAATCTGGCTCGTTTTACAGTAAAGGACTGAAGAAGTAAAACAGTCGTTCGACGATGCGTTGCCACCAGGCACGTTTTGCCCAGCGCTTGCCATCCAGCAGGCGGGAACGGGCGATATAGTCATCCTGCACACAGGCGAGATCGCTGCCAAAACCCGCATCATCAACCACCAGCGTCACTTCAAAATTCAGCCATAAACTGCGCATATCGAGATTCACGGTTCCCACCAGGCTCAGTTGTCCGTCGACCAGCACGCTTTTGGTGTGCAGCAGGCCATCTTCAAACTGATAAATTTTCACGCCCGCTTCCAGCAACTCACTGAAGAAGGAGCGGCTGGCCCAGCCAACCAGCAGCGAGTCATTGTGACGAGGCACAATCACGCTGACATTGACGCCACGCTGCGCCGCCGTACAGATAGCATGCAGCAGATCGTCGCTCGGCACTAAGTAGGGCGTGGTCATGATCAACTGTTCACGTGCCGAATAGACCGCAGTCAGCAGCGCCTGATGGATCATATCTTCCGGGAAGCCGGGACCGGAGGCGATCACCTGCACGGTGTGGCCGCTCTCCTGTTCAAACGGCATAATGTTGCGATCGGGCGGCGGCGGTAAAATGCGTTTGCCGGTCTCTATCTCCCAGTCGCAGCTGAAAACAATCCCCATCGCGGTGGCAACCGGGCCTTCCATTCGCGCCATCAGGTCAATCCACTGACCGACACCCGCGCTCTGTTTGAAGAAGCGCGGATCGACCAGGTTCATGCTGCCGGTATAAGCGATGTAGTTATCAATGAGTACGATTTTGCGGTGCTGACGCAGATCCATCCGTCGCAGGAAGACGCGCAGCAGGCTGACCTGCAACGCTTCCACCACATCGATTCCGGCATTGCGCATCATGCCGACCCAGGGGCTGCGGAAAAAGGTAACACTGCCCGCAGAGTCGAGCAGCAGACGGCAATGAACGCCACGGCGTGATGCCGCCATCAGCGATTCCGCCACTTCATCCGCCAGACCGCCGGGATGCCATATATAGAACACCATCTCAATGTTGTGGCGGGCCAGCTGGATATCACGAATCAACGCCTGCATCACGTCGTCGGCGCTGGTGAGCAGCTGCAGCTGGTTGCCCTTGACCCCGGCGATGCCCTGACGATGGTAGCAAAGCTCAAACAGCGAACGCGCAACGTCACTGTGTTCGGTGGCAAAAATTTCACGGCACTGCTTAAGGTCAGTAAGCCAGCGGGCAGTGGATGGCCACATGGTGCGGGCGCGCTCTGCACGACGTTTACCCAGATGGAGTTCGCCAAAAGAGAGATAAGCGATAATCCCTACCAGCGGCAGAATATAGATAACCAGTAGCCAGGCCATCGCGGATGTCACTGCCCGTCGCTTCATCAACACGCGCAGCGTAACCCCGGCGATCAGCAGCCAGTAACCAAACACCAGCAACCAGCTGATCAGGGTATAAAAAGTGGTCATAAAGTGGACATCCCGTTCGCGCTTTCGTCCGGCAAGTTTACGTGCAGATGACGGCTAACGGAACCCTTTATCCCGGACATCCTCGATGAAGGATCCGATTTGGCATTACCGCAGAGATCTCTATAATGCCCTCGCGTATATCTCGTGTGTATGACGTCAGAGAGGAAGTGATGAAACGAAGCAGAAATGAAGTGGCGCGCTGGAGAATGTTACGGCAGGTGCATCGCCGCCGCTCACGCTGGCTGGAAGGGCAGTCGCGGCGGTATAAGCGTATCCACTGCATTCGCCATCAGCTGGCACAACAGCAGCGTCGTTCGATTCTGTTTATTACGCAGATAATATAGCGAAAGCCCGGTGAATTCAGCCTGTCGGTCAAAGCAGGCTATTCAGACTTCAAATCAGGCTTCAAAAAAAACCGATTCTGCCATCGCCCGTCGCGCTATCAGGTGCTCCTGATGCGACGCGCCACGATCGCTGACTTCGCGCATCAGACATTCCATTGAGCTGCCCAGCTCAGTCGGCCTGTGGTAACCCACACGATCGTACCATTCGTAAGACCACTGACGCGATTTACGCTGATAATAGACAGTGAGCCACACTGAGCAATTAGCAGGGTAACCACTCATTACTTCTATTTTGGGGTCAACAATAGAAAGGAGCCGGGATAACAGCGGGTCGAGCAATGTAAGGGACTGGCCAGAATAAGTTTTATGCATAATGTGCCCGCGACTGTGCTGTGCATCCATTCAGAGGTTCAACTCACAAGGGGTAAATGTAGACAGCTCTGCGAGATAATTCCTCTTTAATACTAAAAAAAGGACGGAAAGATCATTTTTTAATAGTAAAACAGGTCATGCAGGCGCGGACTAAAGAGGGAATATTAACAGGATAAAAACAGCAGGCTAAAAAGTTGTACAACTTTACAGTGTTGTAATGTGCTGTTATTTATGGGTTTGTTCTCATTAAAACAAGACGATCTGATTTTTTAACTTAAATATCTGTACAGATAGCTCGTTGTTGTATAACTTTATCGCATCGGTTATTAATCTTAAATGAATCCTATGAGGGTCAACCATGCAGACTAACGTTCGTATTCCCGCTTCAGTCTCTGACATCTCCGCGTATTTACACAGCGCCGCGCAGCCCTCACAACAGGCCATTCTTGGCTCCGTCGTGACGGAAATTATCAGTTCGGGCCGTAGTCTGAATCGTAAAGCGATCTGCTCAAAACTGATCAGCCGCTTACAGCATGTCACCAGCCCGGAAGAAGAACAGCACTATCATGCGCTGATTGGCCTGATTCTGGATCGCGGTTAACTCATCGCTGAAAATAGCCAGTGGCGGGATATTAAAGAGCGTGTATTACTGAAAGACCAGGCCGGTGTACTGCCGGTTTATTATCAATGTCGTTCAGAACAACGCTTTAATTTATTAAGATCAATTGGTCGCTGCGTTTATTCGCGAGGCAGAATATTCAGACCGGCCGGTTGCTGCGACAGAGAGTGATGTACTGCTCTGTCGCAATGAAACCTCAGGTCTGATTAACCAGCGAGACGTTGTGTCGTCATCATCAGCGTTACGTTCACCAGCTGCAGTGCCGCCGCCAGCACGATCAGCATGACAATCCACTGCTTTTTATTACGCCAGCCCTGAGTTCGCCAGAGATAAACCGCGCTTCCGATCAGTAAAGCGATAATGGCCAGTAGCCCCAGAATGATTATCTGCATCTTTCCTCTCTTGAACGATCAAAATAAAAATGGCTTCTGTGCCAGGCACAGAAGCCATTTTCAATGCTGAGTCACGATCAGAAGACGCGTTTAAACGGCTTAACCGAAACCTGCTTATAGACGCCCGCGGCGAAGTAGGGATCATCCTGTGCCCAGGATTGTGCTTCTTCTAATGACGGGAATTCAGCAATCACGGTTGAGCCGGTAAAACCCGCTACACCAGGATCGTTGCTATCGACAGCAGGCATCGGGCCTGCAATGATCAGGCGTCCCTCTTCCTGCAGCAGTTTGAGCCGTGCCAGATGGGCAGGGCGCACGGCGTTACGTTTTTCCAGTGAATCTGCAGTATCTTCTGCATAAATGACGTAAAGCACTAAGGAACTCCCATTAACCAGAATTTCGCAACACGTTAAGGGATTGCCCCTCAGAGTGCAAACGAAACCTCAGAGTGGTGAATGGCTCAGCATAAAGGGCTAAAAAGCGCTTTTCTTCAGGCGGGATGGCGGGAGTTATTGAAACTGATTGCTATTTGCATTTAAAATCGCTGCTTCATTCAATCACTGCGACTGTTATGACCACGCTGACTATGCCATTACCTAAACGCACGCCTGTCTCCATGTTGTTGTCTGTTGCTTTGCATGGGGCCGTGATAGCCGGAATTCTGTATGCTTCATTCCAGCAGGTGATTGAGGTGCCCAAAGCGTCGCAGCCCATCAGCGTTACCATGGTCGCCCCTGAAGTCCAGCCTGAGCCTGCACCGGCCATCGTGGAGCCGCCTGCACCACAGCCAGAACCTCAGCCAGAACCTGAACCGGTGCCGGAACCTCAGCCCGTGCCCGAACCGCCGAAAGCGGAGCCGGTGCCGATTCCCAAACCTGAGCCTAAGCCAAAGCCCAAACCGAAACCAGAGCACAAGCGGGAGCAGCCTAAACGCGAGGTGAAGCCGCGTCAGGAGAGCAAACCGCAGGCCGATCCGTTTAAGCAGGAAGCCCCGGCGACGCAGAACAAACCGACCACGGCGCCAAAATCTACGCCGTCACCCACCTCATCGGCCTCAACCGGCCCAAAAGCACTGAACGTCAGTAAGCCTGGCTATCCACAACGCGCATTTGCACTGCGTGTAGAGGGGCGGGTACGGGTGAAGTTTGATGTGGACAGTGAGGGACGGGTGGATAACATCCAGATCCTCTCTGCTGAGCCGCGCAATATGTTTGAGCGTGAAGTTAAGCAGGCGATGAAAAAGTGGCGCTATCAGAGCGGACGGCCAGGGCAGGGTCTGACCATGAATATCGTGTTTAAGATTAATGGTGGGGCCAGCATAGAATAAAGCGTCAGGTCAGGCTGAAACAGCCTGACCTGTTTTTCATTCGCCGGGTTGCTGGTTGGCGCGACCGGCTGGCAGAGGACGGGAATTACCCTCATTGTCGACCGCCACATAAATAAACACCGCTTCCGTCGCAATGTAAGTTTGTCCAATCGGCTCAGACGACACTTTTTTGATCCACACTTCCACATTAATCGTCATGGAACTGTTGCCGGTACGAAGACAGCTCGCATGGCAGCTCACCACATCGCCCACCGCGACGGGCTTCATAAATGACATGCCGTCGACGCGAACCGTCACCACGCGTCCTTCAGCGATCTCTTTCGCCAGGATAGCGCCACCCATATCCATCTGTGACATCAGCCAGCCACCAAAAATATCGCCGTTGGCGTTGGTGTCTGCTGGCATGGCGAGCGTACGCAGCACCATTTCGCCTTTCGGCAATGTATGTTTTTCGCCCATTGCTTCCACTTCTATGCAGGTGAATGCTAAAAAAATGCCCGGCGGACCGGGCAGATGATTATTTTTGTTCCTGCTGCGGCATCTGTCGCCAGATGTAAAGCCCGCTGAGCAGGGTAAACAGTAAGGTCAGACCGGAGAGACCGAACACTTTAAAGTTAACCCAAAACGCCTGAGATAACCAAAAGGCGACATAGATGTTTACCAGGCCGCAGATAAAGAAGAACAGCGCCCAGGCAACGTTGAGCCTGCGCCAGACCGCGTCGGGCAGCTGCAGCTCTTTGCCCAGCATGCGCTGAATCAGCGTCTGCTCCATAAACCACTGGCTGTAGAGCAGGGCGGCGGCAAACAGGCTGTAGATAACCGTGACTTTCCACTTAATGAACTCATCGTTGTGGAACACCAGCGTCAGGGTGCCAAAAACCGCCACCAGCACAAAGGTGAAAATCGTCATCTTTTCCAGCTTGCGATAGAGCACCCAGCTGACAACCAGCGCCAGACCGGTCGCGACAATCAGCGCGCCCGAGGCGACAAAAATGTCATACAGCTTGTAGAAGATGAAAAAGACCACCAGGGGAAGAAAGTCGAGTAGCTGCTTCATAGTTTTTCCATTCAGAGTTGGCTGCAAATGTGCCCGAAGGCACATCGTCAATCAACGTAACAGCATATAGAGCCGATAAAGATAGATAATCAACATCGCCGAAACCACATTGCCTGCCGCGGTGAAAATCACCGACGAGACATTCAGCGGTAAAACCGTCAGCGAAGAGAAGAACAGCATCACCACCACTTTGGCCAGCAGCCAGAGCAGAATCGCGGGGGCAATCAGCTTCACATTCTTCCACGCCATCCGCATGCTGGCCCGCATGGCGGCAAAGACACCCATCTTCTCACTGGCCACCATCACCGGAGCCAGCGACAGCAGAATCGTCAGCAGAATGCCTGGCACCACCAGCACCATAAAGCCCAGTTGCGCCACCAGCGTCATCAGGAAGGTGAGCAGCAGCAGCTTTGGCAGCAGCGGCGCTGAAGCACCAATCGCCCGCAACGCACTGACACGCTGGCCGGAAGAGACCATCGGGATCAGATAGAGCATTCCGCCAAGCAGCAGCGTGTTCCCCATCAGCGCAGCGAAGGTGCTGGCCGCCGAGGCGCGCAGCAGCACCTGCTGCTGTTCCGGTGACATATTCTGCACCATCTCAAACAGCGAACCGGCGCTATCGTCACCCTGTTGCAGGAGGGCCATCTGATCGGCACCTGGCGTCAGCACATGCACCAGCATGACGGTGATAAAAGCGGCCAGCAGCGACATCAACAGCACCGTAGCCAGTTGATGGCGCGCGAAATTTCCTGTGTCACGGTATAACGAGCTTGCCGTGATAGACATGTACACTCCTTTGAGGAACCGGGTTAATTAACCCGGCGATTGTACATGTTCTGACAGCTCGCGGGCACCCGCTGCGGCATAACTTTCTGTCATGACAGGTAAAGATGGGGAAAAAAGGGCGGGAAGACCATACCGGGCGCGGGCGCGATCGCAGGCTTCATTGTGGATACCCGCTTCTCCCGACATCGAAAATTCCCGACAGGGCGTCGGACGTTGTTCGTAAATTCCGCAGGAGACACAGCCGCCAATGTCGCCTTCAAGGGCAACGCAGCGCGGCGCGCGATCGTTCGTTCCACGCATATTGCGCATTAACAGGCTGAGCGGTTCGGTTAATGCGGTCGGCACCGGGCCGCCTGCATCATCGGCTTCGGCCCAGTAAAATGAGACGCGGAAATGGGCGCAGCAGGCGCCACAGCTGACACAAGGGTTAGTTATTTCACTCATTTGATCACCCGCCCCTCCCAGGGCATCGAACCAAAATCACCAGAGAAGATAAGCAAAATAGGCCTGGCGAAATTATTCAGCAAGGGGAATTTTGCTGCGCCAGCCCGAGCCGAAATTGATCTAAATCAATTCATTGTTTTTTAAGTAATTTATCTGAAGGGTACAGAGTGCAATTTTCTGTAAATCACGTTAAATATTTGCCAGCAAAAAGCGATGACGTTCGCGACATTAACATTAAGCAAAGGAGTGATGATGAAACTGGCAAAATGCGCGATGCTGCTGGCTCTGGCTTTCCCTCAGCTGTCGATGGCCCACGAAGCAGGCGACTTCTTTATGCGTGCCGGTAGTGCCACCGTCCGGCCCACCGAAGGTTCCGATAATGTGTTAGGGATGGGCGAGTTCAGCGCATCCAACGACACGCAGCTGGGCCTGACCTTTACTTACATGGCAACGGACAACATTGGTGTCGAATTACTGGCCGCCACACCGTTCCGTCACAAGGTGGGCCTGGGCCCGACCGGAACACTGGCAACGGTACGCCAGTTACCGCCTACGCTGATGGCGCAGTACTACTTCTTTGATAGCAAGAGCAAAGCGCGTCCTTACGTTGGCGTAGGTATCAACTACACCACCTTTTACGATGCCGATTTCAACCAGACGGGCCGCGATGCGGGCCTGACCGATCTCAGCGTGAAGGATTCCTGGGGTGTGGCGGGTCAGGTCGGTCTGGATTATCAGATTAACCGTGACTGGATGCTGAATGCGTCGGTGTGGTACATGGATATTGATACGGAAGTGAAGTTTAAAGCGGGTGGCGAGCAGCAGAATATCAATATGCGCATCGATCCCTGGGTCTTCTTCTTCGGAGCGGGTTACCGTTTCTGAGGATAAAGATAATAAAAAAGCCGCTGAATCAGCGGCCTTTTTTTGTCTGTTAAGACGTTATTTGATCTGCATATTGTTAACAACGGACTTCACGCCCGCCACGCTGCGCGTAACCTGAACGGCACGGTTAGCCATCTGTGGTGATGAAACAAAACCGCTCAGCTGAACTTTACCTTTGAAGGTTTCTACGTTGATTTCAGTTGATTTCAGCGAGTCATCTTTCAGCAGTTCACCTTTAACTTTTGTGGTCACCACGGTGTCATCAATATAGCCACCGGTTCCCTCTTTGGTTGCGGTTGGCGCACAGGCGCTCAGTGTCAGCGCAACCACGCCCGCCAGTACAGCACCTGTCAGCAGTTTAACGAATTTCATTGCTTTCTCTCCCTGTCACAAAATGGATGCGACGTTACCGTAACGGCGCATTGTCATTGTGGTGCAGATTTTGCAAAAAGGGCAAATGGGGGAATGAAAAAAAAGGAAACAAATCATGCCTTATCGCGCGATAAGGCATGCTGGCAGGATTAACGGCTGGCGGCTTTAAGACGGCTGACAAAGTTCTTCAGCTCGCTCAGCATCACCTCAGGCTCTGAATGATGTTTTTCGATGATTCTGACAATCGCAGAGCCGGAGATCGCGCCCGCAGCGCCCGCGGCGATCGCTTCCTTAACCTGTTCAGGCTCAGAGATACCAAAGCCCTGCAGCGGCGGGGCTGCATGGTATTCACGCAGCTTGTCGATCAGATGCTGCAACGGCAGGCTGGCGCGGTTTTCAGCACCGGTCACGCCCGCGCGCGACAGCAGGTAGGTGTAACCCCGTCCGTGTGAAGCGATCTCACGCAGCAGCTCATCGCTGGCGTTAGGCGGACAGATGAAGATGGGTGCTATGCCATGACGCAGCGCCGCCTGACGGAAGGGCGCGGACTCTTCAACGGGCACATCCGCCACCAGCACCGAATCCACACCCGCCTCTGCACAACGGGCATAGAACTCATCCACACCGTTGGTGAAGACCAGATTGGCGTACATCAGCAATCCAATCGGCAGATCCGGATACTTACGGCGGATAGTGGCCAGCATTTGAAAGCATTGGCTGGTGTTGGTGCCCGCCGCAAAGGCGCGTAACGTCGCATTCTGGATGGTCGGGCCATCTGCAAGGGGATCGGAGAAGGGAATACCCAGCTCCAGTGCATCCGCGCCTCCTTCAACCAGGGCATCAATCACGCGCAGTGAAAGCTCCGGTGACGGATCGCCCAGCGTAACAAAAGGAACGAAAGCCCCTTCGTTATTCGCTGACAGACGCGTAAACAGTTGATTGTAACGTTCCATCAGATTTCTCCCTGCGCTGTCAAAATGTCATGAACGGTGAAAATATCTTTGTCGCCGCGGCCAGAGAGGTTGACCACAATCAACTGCTCTTTTTCCGGCTCGGCCTGAATCATTTTCATGGCGTGCGCCAGGGCGTGGGATGACTCCAGCGCCGGAATAATACCTTCATCGCGACAGAGCTGTTTAAAGGCGGCCAGCGCTTCGTTATCGGTGATGGAGACATATTCCGCACGACCAATGCTGTTCAGGTGCGCATGCTGCGGGCCTACCGACGGGAAGTCGAGGCCGGCAGAGATCGAGTAAGACTCCTCAATCTGGCCATCATGGGTCTGCATCATCGGCGATTTCATACCGAAGTAGATGCCGACGCGACCGTGCTTGAGCGGTGCGCCATGCTCGCCGGTCTCAATGCCGTGGCCCGCAGGCTCTACGCCGATCAGCTTCACGCTGGTCTCATCGATAAAGTCGGCAAACATGCCGATGGCATTGGAGCCGCCGCCCACACAGGCGAGGATCGCATCGGGCAGGCGCCCCTCTCTTTCCAGAATCTGCTTTTTAGTCTCTTCGCCAATCATGCGCTGGAACTCACGCACAATCGTCGGGAAGGGATGCGGACCCGCCGCGGTGCCGAGCATATAGTGTGATGTCTCGTAGCTGCCGGACCAGTCGCGCAGCGCTTCGTTACAGGCATCTTTCAGCGTGGCGGAGCCGCTGTGCACCGGGATCACTTCTGCGCCCATCAGACGCATACGGAAGACGTTGGGTGACTGACGCTCCACATCTTTTGCGCCCATATAGATGCGGCATTTCATGCCCAGCAGCGCACAGGCCAGCGCTGAAGCTACGCCGTGCTGACCCGCACCGGTTTCGGCAATAATTTCGTTTTTGCCCATGCGTTTGGCTAACAACGCCTGACCCAGCACCTGGTTGGTCTTGTGCGCGCCACCGTGCAGCAGATCTTCACGCTTAAGATAGAGGCGGGTTTTGGTGCCTTTAGTCAGGTTTTTGCACAGCGTCAGGGCGGTAGGCCGACCCGCATAGTTCTTCAGCAGGTCGGTAAACTCGGCCTGAAACTCAGGATCTTTCTGGGCGTCGACAAACGCCTGTTCCAGCTGGCGCAGGGCTGGCATCAGGATTTGCGGAACATACATTCCGCCAAATTCGCCAAAGTAGGGATTAAGTAACGTCATTTTTTATCTTCCTTTCTCGGGCCCGCCGTTGAGCAGGCCAGGCAAATCAGTAGGCTCGCAGTGTCTGAAACACAGCGGCAATTTTACGGGCATCTTTGATGCCAGGCGCGCTTTCCACGCCAGAGTTGAAGTCCAGGCCGGCACAGCCGAGCTGCGCGGCTTCAACACAGTTATCCGCGCTCAGGCCACCGGCCAGCAGAACATTGTTGAGCGTCTGTCCCTGCAACAGCGACCAGTCGAAACGCTGTCCGGTTCCACCGTCGCCATTATCAAACACATAACGGTCAACATGAGGCCAGTCGCGCGCCGGCAAGGTGCCTTCAATGCGCAGCGCCTTCCAGATTTGAATCTCTGCTGGCAGAGCCGCACGCAGTTCAGCCACAAACGCCGGCGTCTCGTTGCCATGCAGCTGCACCGCAGAGAGTGAAAGCGCACCGGCTTGCGTGACAATGTCACTCATAGCGGCATTGCGGAACACGCCGACGTAGCGCAGCGGGGCCGCAGCGATAACGGTCTGCGCCGTAGCGGTGTCAATCTGGCGCGGGGAACCTTCCGCGAAGATCAGCCCACCATAGATTGCCCCGGCTTCATAGGCGGCACGCGCATCTTCGGCACGGGTCAGGCCGCACACTTTATTGCTGCCCAGCGTGACCCGACGCACCGCTGCGGTCAGGTCGGCTTCTTCCATCAGTGCAGAACCAATCAGGAAGCCGTTGGCAAAATGGCTCAGCTCGCGAATATCGGCATAGCTGTTAATGCCTGATTCGCTGATTACCGTGACGCCGTGTGACAGGCGCGGTGCCAGCTGACGGGTGCGGTTAAGATCGATAGAGAGGTCACGCAGATCGCGGTTGTTGATACCCACGACTTTGGCCTGCAGCGCGATAGCCCGCTCCAGTTCCTCTTCATTACTCACTTCAGTCAGAATGCCCATCTTCAGGCTGTGCGCCACGGCGGCCAGCTGACGATACTGCTCATCATCCAGCACTGACAGCATCAGCAGAATCGCATCAGCCTGGTAGTAACGGGCCAGATAGATCTGATAGGGGTCGATGATAAAATCTTTGCACAGCACCGGCTGGGTGATGGCCGCGCTGACAATCGGCAGAAAGGCGAAGTCGCCCTGAAAATATTTCTCATCGGTCAGCACAGATACCGCGGAAGCGTAATGGCGGTAGACCCCGGCAATGGCGGCTGGATCGAAATCCTCACGAATAATGCCTTTCGAGGGAGAGGCCTTTTTACACTCCAGGATAAACGCGGTTCTTGCACCCTGCAGCGCATCGTAGAAATGACGGCTGGCAGGTTCAATGCTGTTCTGAAAGGTAGAGAGAGGCTGCTGCTGCTGACGGGCTTCAACCCAAATCGCTTTGTCCTGAACAATTTTTTCTAACACGGTGCCTTTCATGATTATCCTCTTGCTGCCAGTGCGACGACACGCTCATAAGCCTGTCCGCTGCGGATGGCGTTAAGCGCCTGCTGTGCGTTTTCACGCAGATCTTCCTGACCGAATACTTTAAGCAACATCGCCACGTTGACGGCGACGGCCTCCTCATGGGCCTGCTGGCCATTACCCTGGAGTAAAGAGGTCAGAATGTCACGATTTTCTTCCGGCGTGCCGCCCGCCAGCGCCTCTTTGGGATGGAAGCCAAAACCAAAGTCCTCTGGCGAGAGCTGATAGCGCGTAATTTCACCTTCACGCAGTTCGGCCACATGGGTTACATCGTGCAGCGCCACCTCATCCATTCCGCCACCGTGAACCACCGCCGCGCGCTGATAACCCAGCACTTTCAGCGTCTGAGCAATCGGCATCACCAGTTCCGGGCTATAGACGCCAATCACCGCCAGTGGCGGGCGTGCCGGATTGATCAGCGGACCCAGCACGTTAAACAGCGTACGGGTCTTAAGCTGCTGGCGGACCGGCATCGCGTGGCGAAAACCGGTGTGATACTGCGGCGCAAACAGGAAGCAGACATTCAGATCGTCCAGCGCCTGGCGCGCCCGGTCAGCAGGCATATCGAGATTGATGCCAAAGGCAGCCAGCAGATCGGAGGAGCCCGATTTGCTGGAGACGCTGCGGTTGCCGTGCTTCGCCACTTTCAGACCGCAGGTCGCGGCGACAAAGGCGCTGGCAGTCGAAATATTAATGCTGTTACTGCCATCGCCGCCAGTGCCCACAATGTCGGCAAACGCATAATCAGGGCGGGGAAAAGGTTTGGCATCTTCCAGCAGTGCGGTGGCGGCTCCGGCGATCTCTTCCGGCGTTTCACCGCGCACCTTCATGGCGATCAGCGCGGCAGCGAGCTGCGTTGGCTCCAGCTGTCCGGTAATGATGGCGCTGAACAGCTGATGACTCTCAGCCTGATTCAGCGTCTGCGCCTGGTAAAGTTTTTCCAGTGTCTGTTGCATGTTTATTCTCCCTGTTACTTCGCCAGCGCCCAGGCCAGCGTCTGCTCAAGCAGGCGCGCGCCCTGAGAAGTCAAAATCGATTCAGGATGGAACTGAAACCCGCATACGCGATCGGTTTCATGGCGAACGGCCATCACCATCCCGTTGTAACTGGCGTTCACCGTCAGCTCTTCCGGCGTGTTACTGCCCACCAGCGAGTGATAGCGCGCCACCGGCAGCGGATTGCTCAGACCGGCAAACATCGCCTCGCCGTCATGGTCGATTGAAGAGGCTTTGCCGTGCAGGATCTCGCCTGCCTGGCCCACATGGCCGCCATAGGCTTCGACAATCGCCTGGTGACCCAGACAGATACCGATAATTGGCAGACGACCACGCAGCACCCGCAGCAGCTCCGGCATACAGCCAGCATCTTTTGGCGCGCCGGGACCGGGAGAGAGCATCAGCACCGGGTTCTCCATCCGCTGCAGCTGTTCAATAAGCAGTTCGGCGGGCAGGTTGTTACGATAGATCACCACGTTGTGACCAAAGGTCCGCAGCTGGTCAACCAGGTTATAGGTAAAAGAGTCGATGTTATCGAGCAGCAGAATATCGGCCATCAGAAGATCTCCTTGCAGTGATGGGCAGTCGCGATAGCGCGCAGTACGGCGCGCGCTTTGTTGCGGCTTTCATCAGCTTCAGCCTGCGGATTAGAATCCAGCACCACACCAGCGCCCGCCTGAACGGTGGCGACGCCATCTTCTACATAGGCGGAGCGGATAACGATACAGGTATCGAGATCGCCCTGGGCGGTGAAGTAGCCCACCGCGCCGCCGTAGCTGCCGCGACGGGTGCGTTCAGCCCCGGCAATCAACTGCATGGCGCGAACTTTTGGTGCTCCGCTCAGCGTGCCCATGTTCATACAGGCACGATAAGCGTGCAGCACATCGAGATCCGCGCGCAGCGTACCCACCACGCGGGAAACCAGATGCATCACAAACGAGTAGCGGTCAACTTTGGTCAGGTCAGCCACGTAACGGCTGCCGGGCACGCAGATACGCGCCAGATCGTTACGCGCCAGATCCACCAGCATCAGATGCTCAGCCAGCTCTTTATGGTCGGTACGCATCTCCAGCTCAATGCGGCTGTCGAGATCGCGGTCCAGTGAGCCATCAGCATGGCGGCCACGCGGGCGGGTACCGGCAATCGGGTAGATCTCAATCTGACGGGAGGTAGCGTCATACTTCAGCGAACTCTCCGGCGACGCGCCAAACAGGGAGAAATCCTGATCCTGCATGAAAAACATGTAGGGGCTGGGATTGCTGTTTTTCAGTGTCTCATAAGCAGCCAGCGGCGACGGGCACGGCAGCGAGAAGCGACGTGACGGCACGACCTGGAAAATTTCGCCGATGCGAACCGCCTGTTGAAGTGTTCGTACTACGTCGCAATACTCTTCATCACTCTGGCTGGTGGTCAGCGTCATCTGTTCAACCGGCTGGACCGGCAGAGCCGGTGCCGGCTGCAGCATCTGGCCGTGCAACTGCTCGATGCGGCGCTGCAGGCGCTGGAACTCGCTGGTGGACGGGCAGAACAGGCTGGCCTGAAGACGCGCACTGCGGGTCTGGTGATCGATCACCAGTAAGGTTTCTGCCAGGTAAAAACAGTAGTCAGGGCAGCGTTGCTGATTATCCAGCTCCGGCAGGGTTTCAAAACCGGCAACCAGATCATAAGCAAACAGGCCACCCAGCAGCACGGCTTCGCGCTCATCGGCAGGGGAGTTGACCAGTTGTGGAATCAGACGCAAAGCATCAAACACCGACAGGGCCTTGAGGCGGGAATCTTCATCCTGCTGATGGTCGGTGCTTTGCGGAAAAGTCAGCTCGCGTCCATCGGGACGAACCTGATTGCTGACCGACGCAGGCAGGGCCTCATCCAGCAGCGGCAGCAGGGCGCGGCCATTTTCTGACAACGCCTGAACGGTGACATTGTTGCCCATTGCGCTGACGCGCAGCGCGCTGTCGACAATCAGCAGGCTTTTTAAGTTGCGCTTGCTGTCGATGTCAGCGGATTCAAGCAGCAGGGTTGCCGGACGTGCGCCGCACAGCTGGTGAAACACTGCGGCCGGATCTTCGCGGTAGGGTGCGGTGCCGGTAATCAACTTCACTGTAGGTTTCGCATTTGGCATGATGATTTCTCTGAATTTCGCTCAAAAAAAAGCCCGCTCGGTGGCGGGCTCAGGTATTAGCACAGCGTTTACGCAAAGTGTGCACGACCCTGTCGCCCGTTTTCGGGAACATTGCGCCAACCGTTTAAATGCGTGATTACAACAGCCATGATTGAATACCCGTTACGTGTGAACTTGTGTACTAGTTAACGGGTTCAGAGCGGAAATGTCAATACACTTTTTCACTGACCGTGAAAATCGTTATCATGCTGGCCGGTTTAGTTTTTGCAGGAGTTCTCTTGAGCGATATCGCCCGTTTCCCGGTTTATGATTTACACAGCCACACGCGTGCCTCCGATGGCTTACTGACCCCAGCCGCCCTGGTGCAGCGAGCGGTTGAGATGCGCGTCGGCGTACTGGCGATCACCGATCACGACAGCGTTGCAGGGGTTGATGAAGCGCAGCAAACGGCAATCGATTACGGTTTACCGATAAAAGTGCTGGCGGGCGCAGAAATCTCCACCCTGTGGGAAAACCATGAGATTCACATCGTGGGACTGAACATTGATATCCGCCATCCGGCGATGGTGGCGTTTCTGGCCGGACAACATGCCTGTCGGCAAGCACGTGCAGAAGAGATTGGTGAGCGACTGGCGAAGGCACGTATCCCGGATGCCCTAGCGGGAGCGACGCGACTGGCTGATGGCGGCATCATTACCCGCGGTCACTTTGCCCGCTTCCTGATTGAGCAGGGTAAAGCAGAGAATATGGCACAGGTGTTCAAAAATTATCTGGCGCGTGGCAAAACCGGTTACGTGCCGCCACAATGGTGTACAATTAAACAAGCTATTGATGCTATTCATCATTCTGGTGGCTGCGCCGTGCTGGCGCATCCTGGCCGTTACGGTTTATCGGCAAAGTGGCTCAAACGGCTGGTCGCCCATTTCCGCGAAGTGGGCGGTGATGCGATGGAAGTCGCGCAGTGCCAGCAGCCACCTAATGAGCGCACGACGCTGGCGCAATACGCCAGAGATAATGAACTGGCCGCATCACAAGGTTCTGATTTTCATCAACCCTGTCCGTGGATTGAACTGGGCCGCAAACTCTGGCTGCCCGCGGCGGTTGAGCCGGTCTGGGAGCGCTTCCCGGATCTGGCTCCCAGCCTGGCAATCACGGAAAGGTGACACGAGGTTTCTATGAGTCAATTGTTTCATATTCATCCGGACAACCCGCAGCCTCGCCTGATTAATCAGGCGGTTGACTACCTGAACAAAGGCAGCGTCATTGTTTATCCAACCGATTCCGGCTATGCGCTGGGCTGTCGGCTGGAGGAGAAGGGCGCGATGGAGCGTATCTGTCGTATCCGTCAGCTCGACGGGCACCACAACTTTACCCTGATGTGCCGGGATCTCTCTGAGCTGTCGGTCTATTCGCAGGTGGGCAACTCAGCGTTTCGCCTGCTGAAAAACAACACGCCAGGCAACTACACCTTTATTCTCAAGGCGACCAAAGAGGTGCCGCGCCGCCTGATGAATGAAAAACGTAAGACCATTGGTCTGCGCGTGCCCTCTAATCCCGTGGCGCTGGCGCTGCTGGAAGCACTGAATCAGCCGATGATGTCGACCTCATTAATTCTGCCGGGCAACGATTTCACCGAGTCCGATCCGGAAGAGATCCAGCACAGCATCGGCAAGCTGGTCGATCTGATTATCGACGGCGGCACGCTGGGCCAGCAGCCGACCACGGTGGTCGATCTGACCACCGATGCGCCGGAAATTGTGCGTGAAGGAGTAGGTGATACTCGCCCGTTCCTGTAAGCCCTCAGGCTCAGGCACCGCGTGTCGGTGTCTGGGCCAGATTCGACTCTAACCAGCTTTTGAACTGGCCGTAAGGAATATAAAGTGACACATCTTTCAGGATCACTTTGTTATTACGCCCATTTTTAATCGAGTCAGAATAGCCAACAATCACGCCGCCCAGCGTATCATCACGGTTATAAACGCCGCCGCCCGACATCCCCTGAACAACACCTGCATTGGAGGCCATGGCTATACAGGGACTTTTATTCCAGTTATTCCGAATAGCCGTACGGGCTAAATTAACTCCGGTCGATTCAACCGGCATCGCTGAAATAAAACTGTAGCCATACATTTTAACCGGATCGCCGATGTCGCTGCTGCGGAACTTAGTCAGCGTGCTGGCGTCATTCTTGTGATAAATAATCGCAAGGTCGCAATAAGGGTGATAAGACTTGACGCGCTGCACGGCAGTTTTGGCAACGTGCGCAGCTGTCAGGCTATATTCAGGCGTCAGAGGAATGCTGGTGCCCAGTGTGCCGAGACCGAGGATCGTCGGAATGCCAGTCACGCTCATATCTACGTGCTGCATCGCCGTACGACTGTACTCAGTATGGCCCACAGAACACCCGCTCAGCACCAGTGCAGCAAGCACCGGGCACAGCAACAGGTTTTTCATGATGGGTTTCTTTATTCAGGCATGTCGGGAAATCCCTGGTGAAGATTTTTGACATGCAAGCAAGGTTCATCACTGAACCGTATTAACGCAACAACTCCGGATGCGCCGGTTTATTGGATTAATCTAAAAAGACTATTTTTATAAACGAATAACAAAAGCCGGACTTCATTGTTGCAAGACCCCTCTGTCGTGAGCCCTGCTTTTTATTGTGCTACAGGAATAAAGTATATCAGCTTAATAGTGTCGTACAATTTATTAAAGCTAATAAGAATCAAATGTCCTTGAAAATAAAGCCTTAAATAAATCTTCGTTAGAAAAAATCTGGGTTTTTTGTATTTACCGAGCGGTTATAATGGATTAAGTCATTAAAACAGTTGTTTGTGCTAACTTTAATGTTTTTTTAAGAAGAATAAAAGCAAGGGAAAACCAGCGAAAGTGTAAGATAGTGTTAAGGTTTTTATCACCAGAACATTACGTTGATGAAACTAAAGTGGTTAGAAAATTTAATTGTCAGCAGCTATAAAGTTTTTAATACATGCATTTTATTAATCTTATTCCTGTCAGATGCACGGGGATTATTTAAATCAGCGTCAGATATTATCAGATCTAAAACTATCAGAGGCTGACCCTTCTTAATTCGCTTCAGACCCACTCATAAAGCGCGTTACTTCAGGGGTAAATGCCTGTATAATGGGGCCGAATTAATAGGTTAACCTGTTGATTCAGAAAGAATTATCACCCTACCGTGACGCCTGGGAAGGCGACAAAGAGGAAGCTCAATGAGCGAAAAGTTACAGAAAGTCTTAGCGCGTGCCGGTCATGGCTCGCGTCGTGAAATCGAATCAATGATTGCCGCTGGCCGTGTCAGCGTCGACGGCAAGATCGCCACCCTGGGCGACCGCGTTGAAAGCAGCAAATCTCTGAAAATCCGTATTGATGGCCATCTGGTCTCGATTGCTGAATCAGCAACCGAAGTTTGCCGCGTGCTGGCTTACTACAAACCAGAAGGTGAACTCTGTACCCGCAGCGATCCTGAAGGGCGCCCAACGGTATTTGACCGTCTGCCTCGTCTGCGCGGTTCACGCTGGATTGCCGTTGGCCGTCTGGATGTGAACACCTGTGGTCTGATGCTCTTCACCACTGACGGTGAACTGGCGAACCGCCTGATGCATCCGAGCCGTGAAGTGGAACGTGAATATGCGGTGCGCGTCTTTGGTCAGGTCGACGATGATAAAATTCGTCAGCTGAGCAAGGGCGTTCAGCTGGAAGATGGCCCGGCTGCCTTTAAAACCCTGAAATTTGGCGGTGGAGAAGGGATCAACCAGTGGTACAACGTGACCCTGACCGAAGGACGTAACCGTGAAGTGCGTCGTTTATGGGAAGCGGTCGGCGTGCAGGTCAGTCGTCTGATGCGTGTTCGCTACGGCGATATCACCTTACCAAAAGGCCTGCCACGCGGTGGCTGGACCGAACTGGATCTGCCTGCGGTTAACTACCTGCGTAACCTGGTGGAGATGGATGATGAAACGGTCACCAAACTGGTGGTCGAAAAAGATCGTCGTCGCACCAAAGCGAACCAGATTCGTCGTGCCGTGAAACGTCACAGTAAAGTGAGCAGCACCCCACGTGCACCACGCCGCAATCCGGGCAGCAAACGTAACTCCGGTTAATCACGTTGCCCGATCGCTAAAAACGCAGCCCCAGGGCTGCGTTTTCTTTTTCTGTTACCAGTCAATTCCCTGCTGAGCCTGTATTCCGGCATCAAAAGCGTGCTTAACCGGCCGCATCTCAGTCACCGTATCCGCCATCTCAGTCAGGCTGCGATGACAGCCACGTCCGGTAATGATGACGCTCTGATGCGCCGGGCGCTGTTGCAGGGCCGCTATCAGCTCTTCCAGTGGCAGATAATCCATGCTGACCATATAGGTGATTTCGTCGAGCACCACCAGATCCAGCTGCTCATCGGCCAGCATCCGTTTTGCATGCTGCCACACCGCCAGACAGGCAGCGGTATCCGTTTCGCGGTTCTGCGTATCCCAGGTAAAGCCGGTTGCCATCACCTGAAATTCAACACCGTGCTGTTCCAGCAGGTTTCGCTCGCCATTCGGCCAGTCACCTTTAATGAACTGGATAGCCGCCACGCGTTTGCCATGACCGGTGGCGCGGAGTGCGGTGCCAAAGGCCGCAGTCGTTTTGCCTTTGCCATTGCCGGTAAAGACCATCAGGATGCCACGAACCTCCGTGGCTGCAGCAATACGCGCATCTACCTGTTCTTTTAACCGCTGCTGACGCTGTTGATGACGATCGTCAGCCATTATTCAGCGGCTCCCGGTTTTCTGCCTGGCTGGGCATCAAAGCTGATCCCGGTTTTACGACGGCTGTCATCACCCATCAGATAAAGGTAGAGCGGCATCAAATCGGCAGGGGTTTTCAGCTTATTGGCATCTTCCTGCGGGAACGCGCTGGCACGCATTTTGGTTCGCGTCCCGCCCGGATTAATACAGTTCACCCGTAGCGACTGGTTCTTATACTCATCAGCCAGTACCTGCATCATGCCTTCGGTAGCAAATTTAGAGACGGCGTAAGCCCCCCAGCCCGCGCGACCGGTACGGCCCACGCTTGAGGTGGTAAACACCAGTGAACCGGCATCTGATTTTAACAGCAGCGGCAACAGCGCCTGCGTCAGGAAGAAGGTGGCGTCCAGGTTGATGTTCATCACCTGCTGCCAGACCTGTGGGTCAAGTTCAGCCAGCGGCACAATCTCACCGAGGATACCGGCGTTATGCAGCACGCCGTCAAGACGCGGAAACTGCTGTGCCAGCTGTTCTGCCACCTGCTGACAACGTTCCGGTGTCGCTTCGGCCAGATCGAACACCACAGTGTGAGCAGGGCAGAGATTGAGTTGATTGATCGCCTGTTCGACCTGCTGAAGCTTCTCAGGGTTACGGCCCATCAGGATCACTTCTGCGCCATAGCGGGCATAAGTCAGCGCCGCTTCCCGGCCAATGCCATCTGAAGCGCCAGTGACCAGGATAATGCGATGATTGAGCAGGTCGCTTTTCGGTTGATAATGCACAGCGGGGTCCTCCAGCGAAA
Source organism: Pantoea sp. CFSAN033090 (assembly GCF_001264395.1). Classification (NCBI taxonomy): domain Bacteria; kingdom Pseudomonadati; phylum Pseudomonadota; class Gammaproteobacteria; order Enterobacterales; family Erwiniaceae; genus Pantoea; species Pantoea sp. CFSAN033090. Next base: position 41,603 of record NZ_LGYX01000021.1, read on the forward strand.
ACAGCATGATTCCGCTTTATGCCTGAATTTACGAATGGGCGCAATCGCCAACCCACCCATTCTGTGCCAGCTGCTGGCATTTCAGGCGACGAAGCGGGGCAAAACGGCTAAACTGGCGAACTGTTTTTGATTCTCAGTTTACTAAGGCGACCTATGGATTTTATTTCAACGTATGGACTGTTTTTAGCGAAAGTGGTGACACTGGTGGTTGCCGTCGCTGTGATTGTCATGATTGTGATGAATGCCGCGTTACGCAAACGGGCACAAAACGGTCAGCTTCGACTGACTCATCTGGATGATGACTATCAACAGATGAAAGAGGATTTGCAGCTGGCAAAAATGAAGCCTCAGGCACAAAAAGTCTGGCTGAAAAATCATAAGAAAAGTGAAAAGCTGAAAGCCAAAGCGGAAAAGCAGGCGGCGAAGCAGGGGCAGACAGACAGTGCTAAGCCCACACTCTATGTACTCGATTTCAAAGGCAGCATGGACGCCCATGAGGTGACCTCACTGCGCGAAGAGATTTCAGCCGTGCTGGCCGTCAAGCAGCCTGGCGATGAAGTGCTGCTGCGTCTTGAAAGCCCTGGCGGCGTAGTTCATGGCTATGGCCTGGCAGCCTCGCAGCTGCAGCGTCTGCGCGATCAGGGTCTGCGCATCACGGCGGCCGTGGATAAAGTGGCGGCCAGCGGCGGTTACATGATGGCCTGCGTAGCCGATCGCATTGTCGCGGCACCTTTCTCGATTATTGGCTCCATCGGCGTAGTCGCGCAGATCCCCAATTTCAACCGCCTGCTGAAACGGAACGATATTGATATTGAGCTGCATACCGCCGGACAGTACAAGCGCACGCTGACGCTGTTTGGTGAAAACACCGAAGAGGGACGTGAGAAATTCCAGGAAGATCTCGACGAAACGCACCTGCTGTTCAAGCAGTTTGTCCACCAGATGCGCCCGTCACTCGACATCGATCAGGTGGCAACCGGTGAACACTGGTATGGCCGCCAGGCGCTGGACCTCGGCCTGGTTGACGAAATCGGCACCAGCGATGATCTGATCATCCGTCAGATGGATAAGTTCAGCGTGCTCGGCGTGCATTATGCCCGCCGCCGTAAGGTGATGGATCGCTTTACGCAGAGCGCCGGCTCGGTGGCAGAGCGCCTGCTGCTGAAACTCTGGCAGCGCGGCGAAAAGCCACTGCTCTGATGATGCGAAACCCGGCCTGCGCCGGGTTTTTTCATTCCAGGTGGTAGAGCGGCGACAGCACCACGGCAAGGTGTTTGAACACGTTAAACACCGCCGTGGTTTTAGCCGTCGGCACTCCATCGGCATCGAGAAAAAACGGTCCGCGAAATACCAGCACTTCTCCCTGCTGAATCACCTCATCCGCCTGCATTCCCGCTAAATAATCATCATGTTCTTTGATCAGCGCATTGGCCTTTTCCAGCAACGCCTGGCGGGAAATAGCCTGAGTTGAACTCTGCATTTATTGACTCCTGTTTGACAGTACTCCAATCCTTTCTATATTACTGGCGAGTCACACGCTGTGACAAATCGGTGTAATCGATGAAAACCTGGCGTAAGTCCGGGCTGAGTGCTAATTAAGTTGCGTAACAGATTTTATCAGGTAGAGTGTGGGCGATTCCGATTTCAGGGATTTTGCACCAGGATGTGCGATGAGTTCAGATAGAAAAAGCACTCTTTATCATGCAGTTGCATAACGCCACATCATCTGATCTGAGATTGACCCCTCCGCCTTGAAATGTTAAACAGGCGCAGCAATATTGAACCCATTGGGTTTTTGGGCATCCAATCCTCTCCCGTTAAGCAGGATGTTTTCATTAGGTAAAGGTAAATATGGGTAAAGCACTCGTTATTGTTGAGTCCCCGGCAAAGGCTAAAACAATCAATAAATACCTGGGTAGTGATTACGTGGTTAAATCCAGCGTGGGTCATATCCGGGATCTGCCGACCAGTGGTTCAACCGCGAAGAAAAGTGCTGACGCCTCGACAGATAAGAAAGTCAAAGACGCTTCGACTGACAAGAAAGTCAAAAAAGTTAAAAAAGATGAGAAGGCCGCACTCGTCAGCCGCATGGGTGTTGACCCCTATCACGGCTGGGAAGCGGACTATCAGATTCTGCCCGGCAAAGAGAAAGTGGTCGCCGAACTGAAGGCGTTAGCCGCCAATGCTGACCACATCTATCTCGCAACCGACCTTGACCGCGAAGGGGAAGCCATTGCCTGGCACCTGCGGGAAGTGATTGGTGGTGATGACTCGCGCTTCAGCCGCGTCGTGTTTAACGAAATAACCAAGAATGCGATTCGTCAGGCGTTTGAAAAGCCGGGCGAACTGAATATTGATCGGGTTAATGCTCAGCAGGCGCGTCGCTTTATGGACCGCGTGGTGGGCTACATGGTCTCGCCACTGCTGTGGAAAAAGATCGCTCGTGGTCTCTCTGCCGGACGTGTGCAATCCGTTGCCGTTCGCCTGGTGGTGGAACGTGAACGTGAGATTAAAGCTTTTGTTCCCGAAGAGTACTGGGAAGTTAATGCCGCGCTGACCACGCCGAAAGGCGATGAGCTGTCGATGGACGTGACGCACAAAGGCGATAAAGCCTTCCGTCCGGTCAACCGCGACGAGACGTATGCCGCCGTCGCGCTGCTGGAAAAAGCGCGCTATGAGATCGTGGATCGTGAAGATAAGCCGACCAGCAGCAAGCCGGGCGCGCCTTATATCACCTCGACACTGCAGCAGGCTGCCAGCACCCGTCTCGGCTTTGGCGTCAAGAAGACCATGATGATGGCTCAGCGGCTGTACGAAGCGGGCCACATTACTTATATGCGTACCGATTCGACCAACCTGAGTCAGGATGCGGTCGCCATGGCGCGTGGCTATATCGAAAGTAATTTCGGTAAAAAGTATCTGCCTGAAAACGCCATAACTTACGCCAGCAAAGAGAACTCCCAGGAAGCGCACGAAGCGATTCGTCCTTCTGATGTGGAAGTGGTGGCGGAAAAGCTGAAAGATATGGAAGCGGATGCGCAGAAACTCTATCAGCTGATCTGGCGTCAGTTTGTTGCCTGTCAGATGACACCAGCAAAATATGACTCCAGCACCATTACTGCCGCCGCCGGTGATTTCCGGCTCAAAGCGAAAGGCCGTATTCTGCGTTTCGACGGCTGGACCAAAGTGATGCCTGCGCTGCGTAAGAATGATGAAGATCGTACGCTGCCTGCGGTAAGCGTGGGTGATGTTCTGGACCTGCAACAACTGCTGCCCGGTCAGCACTTCACCAAGCCACCGGCGCGCTTCAGCGAAGCGTCACTGGTGCGCGAGCTGGAGAAGCGCGGAATTGGTCGTCCATCCACCTACGCCGCCATTACCTCGACGATTCAGGATCGTGGCTACGTACGGGTTGAAAACCGCCGTTTTTATGCGGAAAAAATGGGTGAAATCGTCACCGATCGTCTGGAAGAGAACTTCCGCGAACTGATGAATTATGATTTCACCGCCCGCATGGAGAGCAACCTTGACCAGGTTGCCAATAACCAGGCGCAATGGAAAGCGGTACTCGACCACTTCTTCACAGATTTTACCCAGCAGCTTGAACTGGCTGAGAAAGATCCTGAAGAGGGCGGGATGCAGCCGAACCAGATGGTGCTGACCTCGATTGACTGCCCGACCTGTAGCCGTCCGATGGGGATTCGAACTGCCAGTACCGGCGTCTTCCTGGGCTGTTCCGGCTATGCGCTGCCGCCTAAAGAGCGCTGCAAACAGACCATCAACCTGATCCCGGAAAATGAAGTTCTCAATATTCTGGAAGGGGATGATGCTGAAACCAACGCCCTGCGTGCCCGTCGTCGCTGCCAGAAGTGTGGCACGGCCATGGACAGCTACCTGATCGATAACGAACGTAAACTGCATGTCTGTGGTAATAACCCGGAGTGTGATGGTTACGAGATTGAGAAGGGCGAATTCCGCATCAAAGGCTATGACGGCCCGGTGGTGGAGTGCGAGAAGTGTGGTTCGGAGATGCACCTGAAGATGGGACGCTTTGGTAAGTACATGGCGTGTACCAATGAAGAGTGCAAAAACACCCGCAAGATCCTGCGTAGTGGTGAAGTTGCTCCGCCGAAAGAGGATCCGGTTCCGCTGCCAGAGCTGGCGTGTGAGAAGTCAGATGCTTACTTCGTGTTGCGTGACGGTGCGGCGGGCGTCTTCCTCGCGGCCAACACCTTCCCGAAATCACGCGAGACGCGTGCGCCGCTGGTGGAAGAGCTTCAGCGCTTCAAAGATCGTCTGCCTGAGAAGCTGAAATATCTGGCCGACGCGCCAGCAGCCGATCCGGAAGGCAACAAAACGCTGGTGCGGTTCAGCCGCAAGACCAAACAGCAGTATGTCTCCTCAGAAAAAGAGGGCAAGGCAACCGGCTGGTCCGCCTTCTATATAGATGGCAAATGGCAGGAAGCGAAAAAGTAATACCTGAAGGCCAGCGCTCGCTGGCCTTTTTCTGAGCCTTATATCAATCCGTTCTACTCTCTCACTTAAACTGATATAGTTGTTATAGCATTTCCGACCTTTCCTGATGCATAGCATCTCTTTACCCTCGCGACTATACGTCAACCGGGGATGCGACTCTGTAACTTACCGGGATGGAATAGATATGAAATTACAGCAGTTGCGCTATATCGTTGAAGTGGTCAATCACAATCTCAACGTCTCTTCGACGGCGGAAGGTCTCTACACCTCTCAACCCGGCATCAGTAAACAGGTGCGTATGCTGGAAGATGAACTGGGCGTGCAAATCTTTGCCCGCAGCGGTAAACATCTCACCCAGGTCACGCCTGCAGGGGAAGAGATCATCCGTATAGCGCGTGAAGTTCTCTCCAAAGTGGATGCAATTAAATCGGTAGCCGGTGAACACACCTGGCCTGATAAAGGCTCGCTCTATGTCGCAACCACGCACACCCAGGCTCGCTACGCGCTGCCTGGTGTGATCAAAGGATTTATTGAGCGCTATCCTCGCGTCTCTTTGCACATGCATCAGGGTTCTCCGACCCAGATCGCCGAAGCCGTCTCCAAAGGTAATGCGGATTTTGCCATCGCCACCGAAGCCCTGCATCTCTATGACGATTTAATCATGCTGCCGTGCTACCACTGGAATCGCGCAATTGTGGTGACTGCCGATCATCCGCTAGCCGGAAAAGGGCAGGTCACCATTGAGGAGCTGGCCGAATATCCGCTGGTGACCTACACCTTTGGCTTTACCGGGCGCTCAGAACTGGATACGGCTTTCAATCGTGCAGGTTTAACGCCACGCATCGTCTTTACCGCGACCGACGCCGACGTAATCAAAACTTATGTCCGCTTAGGTCTGGGGGTTGGTGTTATCGCCAGCATGGCAGTAGATCCGGTGGCCGATCCTGACCTGATTCGCATTGAAGCCGCCGATATCTTTACCAACAGCACCACTAAGATTGGATTCCGCCGCAGCACCTTCCTGCGCAGCTATATGTATGATTTTATCCAACGTTTTGCGCCGCACCTGACGCGCGATGTGGTAGATACTGCGGTTGCGTTGCGCTCCAATGAAGACATTGAAGCGATGTTTAAAGATATCAAACTGCCGTTTAAATAGAATTTAACCTCCCCGCGTAAACATAAGGCTGCCTGGTGCAGCCTTTTTTGTCTCCAGGCTTTAGCGCCAAATGAGACTCAAAAGTTTTTATGATTTTTTTGTAAATGAAACATTGATCACATGTTTCCTCATCGGGCTTTCTTAAATGCGAATTACAACACATTTTTAACTATGTCACTTTGCGGCTTGCCAGGAATATTCCCATACTCCAGTTAAGAGCTAACGTGGGAAGCCAGTAAACATAAGGTTCTTAAGTGTTATCTATAGTTTTGAGTGGATCTGTTTTTAAATTAACTCAAATTTTTTAGCGGGTTTTTTAATTAAATATTAGTTCCGGTATTAATGATTTCTTACGTTACCTGAGCTCATTGATTAATACCGTTAATCGTTGTACTCAATAAAAATAACTGGATTTTTGGCCTTAACGCGTTTAGGATTCCTCCTAAATCTTAATCGATGTTATCAATCATTTTGTTGAGAGTGATTATCAAAAACTATGAATACACGACTGACTGTACAACCGGGTTTCCCGGCAAAAAGCACCAAGGTTGAGCGTACCGGCAACACTCGTCGCAAAGCCTGGTTAACCGTATTCGCTGCCTCTGCGCTGTTTTGGGTAGTTGTCGCGTTAATGATTTGGCGTATCTGGGGCTAAAGCCATGTGGGCAAATACACTCAGCCATAAACGTTCCCTGACCTCGGGTCAGCACAAGACGGTCTCCTGTAAAGGAAAAGAACCCCTTGCAAAGGACGAAAAAGTGTCTATCCCCGATTCATGGGATTTGAGTGATAACCAGAGACTTTTTATTGAGTCGTTTCTGGACCCTAAAAACAAATAACGTTGTCAGACCATTTCTTCGTCACTGTTCTTTTAAAACCGGAATTTCCGGTGGGCCTATAAATGCCCTTACCACATCCTGTATGACCAAAGGGTGTCGCCTCTTTCTATAAGGTGACCGCAAAAACTTTTACGCCCGATTCCGGCGAAGGAGTGAACCAAATGAATATTATTAAAATGTCCTGGCTCAGCGCGTATGCATTCTCCTTTGCGTTCTGGTCTGCGGCGGTGTGGATAACCCTGTAATTTGAATTGAAATCACCTTTTCATGATGCCTCGTGACTTCACGGGGCATTTTCGTTTGCGATCGATTGTAGCAATTTGTGTTGTAATCAAAACGTTAACGAAATTGTGGTCTATCTTTAACATAAACCTTTGTCTCTCTGAGGTTTAAAGACCATGAATGAAAGGAGGAGCTATGTCGTCTACCCTACGCGAGCAGAGTCAGGAAGTACTGCAGGTCGACACCAAAAAATATCACATCTTCAGTCTTCCCCATGCTGCTCAACACCTTGGCAATATCGATCGCCTGCCAAAATCCCTCAAGGTCCTGCTGGAAAATTTACTGCGCTATCAGGATGGTGACTCTGTTACGACGGAGGACATCCAGGCGCTGGTTGACTGGCAAAAAGATGCCCACGCCGATCGTGAAATTGCCTACCGGCCAGCCCGTGTATTAATGCAGGACTTTACTGGCGTGCCTGCGGTAGTCGACCTTGCTGCGATGCGAGAAGCAGTGAATCGGCTAGGCGGCGATGTGGCGAAAGTCAATCCGCTGTCACCGGTTGATCTGGTTATCGACCACTCGGTGACTGTCGACCATTTTGGCAATGATGACGCCTTTGAAGAGAACGTCCGGCTGGAGATGGAGCGAAACCATGAGCGCTACGTCTTTCTCCGCTGGGGCCAGAAGGCGTTTGATAAATTCCGCGTGGTGCCGCCGGGCACCGGTATTTGCCATCAGGTGAACCTGGAATATCTCGGCAAGGCGATCTGGCATGAAACCGTGAATGGTGAAGAGTACGCCTGGCCCGATACCCTGGTCGGTACGGACTCTCACACCACCATGATCAACGCGCTTGGCGTGCTGGGATGGGGAGTAGGGGGAATCGAAGCCGAAGCCGCCATGCTCGGTCAACCTGTCTCAATGCTTATCCCGGATGTGGTGGGTTTCAAACTCACCGGCAAACTGCGGGCGGGCATTACGGCAACTGACCTCGTGTTGACCGTTACCCAGATGCTGCGTAAGCACGGCGTTGTCGGTAAATTCGTTGAATTTTACGGTGATGGCCTGGCCGATCTGCCGCTGGCAGACCGCGCGACCATCGCCAACATGGCACCGGAATATGGCGCAACCTGCGGATTCTTCCCGGTTGATGACGTCACGCTGAGCTACATGACCCTGACCGGACGCGATGCCGAACAGGTAGCGTTAGTGGAAGCCTATGCCAAAGCGCAGGGTCTGTGGCGCAACCCTGGCGATGAGCCGCGTTTTACCAGCACTCTGGCGCTGGATATGAATGAGGTGGAATCGAGTCTCGCGGGACCAAAACGTCCGCAGGATCGGGTGTCGCTGGGCGATGTGCCCGCCGCGTTTGATGCCAGCAATGAGCTGGAAGTGAATCAGGCGCAGAAACCCCATAAAATCGTTGAGTATACCGACAGTGATACCGGGCTGACGCATAAGCTGACCGATGGAGCGGTGGTGATCAGTGCGATTACCTCCTGTACTAACACCTCCAACCCCAGCGTCTTAATGGCGGCCGGTTTACTGGCGAAGAAAGCGGTCGAGCGGGGGCTGAAACGTCAGCCGTGGGTCAAAGCCTCGCTGGCACCCGGTTCTAAAGTGGTTTCAGACTACCTGGCCGTCGCGCAACTGACCTCTTATCTCGACGAGCTGGGCTTTAATCTGGTTGGTTATGGCTGCACCACCTGTATCGGTAACTCCGGCCCGCTGAAAGATGAGATCGAGTCTGCGATCAAAGCAGGCGACCTTACGGTGGGTGCTGTGCTGTCCGGCAACCGCAACTTTGAAGGCCGTATTCATCCGCTGATTAAAACCAACTGGCTGGCGTCGCCGCCGCTGGTGGTGGCCTATGCGCTGGCGGGTAACATGAAGATCAACCTGCAGACCGAGCCGCTGGGCCACGATCGTCAGGGCCAGCCGGTCTACCTGAAAGATATCTGGCCTTCACCGGAAGAGATCGCTACGGCCGTGCAGCAGGTCACCAGCGACATGTTCCACAAAGAGTACGCTGAAGTCTTCGACGGTACGCCAGAGTGGCAGGAGATTAAGGTGAGTGAAGCCGCGACTTACGACTGGGATGAGGGATCGACTTATATTCGTCTGTCGCCTTTCTTTGACGATATGGAGAAAGAGCCTAAGCCGGTGCAGGATATTCGCGGTGCGCGGGTGCTGGCCATGCTGGGCGACTCGGTCACCACTGACCATATCTCACCGGCGGGCAGCATTAAAGCGGAAAGTCCGGCCGGACGGTATCTGCTGTCACACGGCGTGGAGCGTACAGACTTTAACTCCTATGGTTCGCGTCGCGGTAACCATGAAGTGATGATGCGTGGCACGTTCGCCAACATCCGTATCCGCAATGAAATGGTGCCCGGCGTGGAGGGCGGTTATACCCGACACTACCCAAGTGGCGAACAGCTGGCCATCTATGATGCGGCAATGAAATATCAGGCGGAAGGCGTGCCGCTGGCGGTCATCGCTGGACTTGAGTATGGCTCTGGTTCAAGTCGCGACTGGGCGGCGAAAGGACCACGTCTGCAGGGGGTCAGGGTAGTAATTGCGGAATCTTTTGAGCGTATTCACCGCTCAAACCTGATTGGGATGGGCATTCTGCCACTGGAGTTTCCGCAGGGCGTGACCCGCAAAAGCCTGGGGCTGACCGGTGAGGAGCGCATTGACGTGGAAAATCTTCAGGCACTGACGCCTGGCTGCAGCGTTAAAGTGACGCTGACCCGTGCCGACGGCAGTAAGGAAGAGCTGGACACTCGCTGTCGCATCGATACCGGTAATGAGCTGACCTATTACCGCAATGACGGCATCCTGCACTACGTTATCCGCAATATGCTGGACTGATAAAAAAAGCCGGGAAAACCCGGCTTTTTTATGTGGCTTACAACGTCTGTAATAAGAAGCTGTGAGACCGAGGCTGCACACGGAACACGGTCAGATCGGAAAGACGCAAAAGCCGTCATCCATGACATGCCCGGCCCGCGCAATTACGCACCTCATCCCTGAGGTGCGCCCATACCGGGCCAACGCTTTGCGTTGTTCAAAAACGCTCCCGGCGTTTTTATCCGGGCGGCGGGACGCTTTCTTCTTCTGACCGTGCCCCCTGCGCGTTGAGCTAATCCGTTGCTTCAGGATTCTCTCAGATTTGGCTTCTTCAAGGGTCAGATGCCAGTGAATCCCAGCTTATTTATGACTTCGGCAGCAGATGCCCCATCTTTTCCGCTTTCGTATCCAGATAGTGCGCATTCTTCGGATTACGTCCCACGACCAGCGGCACGCGTTCAACAATGTTGATCCCGGCTTCGCTGAGGATCTCCACTTTACGCGGGTTATTGGTCAGCAGTCGCACTTCATTGACGCCCAGTAGTTTGAACATATCGGCGCACAGCGTGAAGTCGCGCTCATCGGCGGCAAAGCCCAGCTGATGGTTCGCTTCTACCGTGTCGTACCCTTTGTCCTGCAACGCATAGGCACGGATTTTGTTCAACAGACCGATGTTACGGCCTTCCTGACGGTGATAGAGCAGTGCGCCGCGACCTTCTTCTGCGATGGCATTGAGGGCGGCTTCCAGCTGAAAACCACAGTCGCAACGCAGGCTGAAGAGTGCATCGCCGGTCAGGCATTCAGAGTGAACGCGCGCCAGTACCGGCTCATTATCATTAATATCGCCAAAAACCAGTGCAACGTGGTCATGTCCGGTTGCCAGTTCTTCAAAACCAACCATCAGGAAATCTCCCCATGGCGTGGGCAGTTTGGCTTCTGCCACCCGTTTAAGCTGCATGTGACTCTCCAGAACCTTCAGAGGATGCACTATCATCATGATAGTGCACAGGCCAGTGTGGCCCGACAAACGTGCAATATTGTGCCACAACCCGCAAGCGGGCTGGTAATCTCTGATACCAATTGCAGTGATAAAGCACAATTATCCAATCGGCAACGGTTATGTTATTCTTTTTTAAGCTAAAGTTATGCAATTGCTCTCTTTTGACGCCGGGATAAGGGAAGAGGATGTTTAAGATTTCACGTCGTACCACCTTTGGAATGCTGCTGCTGCTGATCATGCCGGTTGCAGTCTGGCTGAGCGGCTGGCGCTGGCAACCAGGCGAAAGCAATGCGCTGCTGAAAGGTCTCTTCTGGATGACCGAGACCGTCACCAACCCCTGGGGCATTGTTACCAGCGTCGTGCTGAGTGCCTGGATGCTCTGGTGCCTGCGCTTTCGGCTGAAGCCAGCTATCTTACTGCTGCTGATCATGAATGCCACCATTCTGGCCGGGCAATACACCAAATCCTATATCAAAGAGCAGATTCAGGAACCGCGTCCCTATGTGATCTGGCTGGAACAGCATCACGGGCTGGATGAAAAGACCTTCTACGAGATGAAGCGCAAACAGCGTGGCGAGATGGTAACCTCACTGATTGCCGATGAGACGCAGATCCCAGGCTGGCTGAAACGGCACTGGGCGTTTGAAACCGGTTTCGCGTTCCCGTCGGGACATACTATGTTTGCCGCCAGCTGGGCGCTGCTGGCATTGGGTCTGCTCTGGCCGCGTCGGCACTATAAAACCGTGGTGGTGATCTTTCTGTGGGCCACCGGCGTAATGGCGAGTCGTCTGCTGCTGGGCATGCACTGGCCACGGGATCTGGCGATGGCAACCATACTCTCCTGGCTACTGGTCACCATTGCCACCTGGCTGGCGCAGCGATTCTGTGGCCCGCTGACGCTGCCGCCGGAAGAGCAAAAAGAGGTGGCGCAGCGGGAGCCCTGATTGTAATTCACCCGTAAGACCCCATATTATTAGACGGGCCTGCGTAAAAGCGACCCGCCCGATGCTGCTGGGAGCAGCATTTTTGCTGGAGTTTTGGCATAATTCTACCCGACAACCTCACAACAGGATGCACTGTGAAATATTTGCTGATTTTTTTAGTGGTACTGGTCATTTTCATTATTTCCGTCACCCTGGGTGCGCATAACGATCAGGTCATTACTTTTAACTATCTGCTGGCGCAGGGTGAGTTCAGCATCTCGACCTTACTGGCATCCCTGTTTGGCGCAGGTTTCGTGCTTGGCTGGATCATCTGCGGTCTGTTCTGGTTACGGACCCGCGTCTCCCTGGCGAATGCCAACCGGAAAATTAAGCGTATGCAGACCCAAATCGAGCAGAGTACTGCCCTGGCGACCACGCCATCATCTCCGGCTGGCCGGGAATAATCCCTGATGCATGAATTGCTGTTTCTGTTACTGCCGGTGGCGGCAGCGTATGGCTGGTATATGGGCCGTCGCAGCGCGCATCAGGATAAGCAACAGGAAGCCAACCGACTGTCACGTGAATATGTCGCTGGCGTAAACTTTCTGCTCTCCAATCAGCAGGACAAAGCGGTCGACCTTTTCCTTGAGATGCTGAAAGAGGACAGCGGCACGGTTGAAGCACACCTGACGCTGGGCAATCTGTTCCGTTCGCGCGGGGAGGTCGACCGCGCCATCCGCATCCATCAGGCTTTAATGGAAAGCGCCTCCCTGAGCTATGAGCAGCGTCTGCTCGCCGTACAGCAACTGGGCCGCGACTATATGGCGGCGGGCTTATATGACCGCGCGGAAGACATGTTTAAGCAACTCACCGATGAAACTGACTTTCGGGTGGGTGCGCTGCAGCAACTGCTGCTGATCCACCAGGCAACCAGCGACTGGCAGCAGGCGATTGAGGTTGCGGAACGGCTGGTTAAGCTTGGCAAAGAGAAGCAGAAAGGCGAAATAGCCCACTTCTACTGCGAACTGGCTCTGCAGGCGATGAGCAGCGACGATCTCGATCGTGCCATGAGCCTGCTGAAGAAAGGGGAGTCGGCCGATCGCAACAGCGCACGCATCTCGATCATGATGGGCCGTATCCTGATGGAAAAAGGCGATTACGCTAAAGCGGTGGGCCATCTGCAGCGGGTGCTGGACCAGGATAAAGAGCTGGTGAGTGAAACGCTGGGGATGCTGGAGACCTGTTTCCAGCAGCTCAATCAGCCCGACGCCTGGTCAGAGTTTCTTCATCGCTGTGTTGAAGAGAACACCGGCGCGGCTGCGGAGCTCTATCTGTCTGACATCCTTGAGCAGCAGCAGGGGCCCGAAGCGGCCCAGAATTACATCAGCCGTCAGCTGCAGCGTCATCCTACCATGCGGGTGTTCCACCGCCTGATGGATTTAAACCTGCATGAGGCGGAAGATGGCCGCGCGAAAGAGAGCCTGATGGTGTTGCGCGACATGGTTGGCGAACAGATCCGCACCAAGCCGCGCTATCGCTGCCAGAAGTGTGGCTTTACCGCCCACGCACTCTACTGGCACTGCCCATCCTGCCGCACCTGGTCTTCAGTTAAGCCCATCCGCGGCCTCGACGGCCAGTAAACCGGCCGTTACAGCTGCACTGTTAATAGCCCATTATAGTTACAACATACTAGAGAGCAGGTTAGCTTACAGACCTCAGCGACAGTGCATAATTTGCCAGGCAGGAGGGCAATGGCGATTGTGATGGTCAGACACCGCAGGTAGAATGCTTGCCGTTTGTCTATTGCGCCTGCGGGCGCCTGTTGCAGAGGAAATGCCATGCCTTCACCCCACAACGTGACCGCTTCGCCGATTCTGGTAGCGCTGGATTATCATGACCTCGACAGCGCACTGCGTTTCGTCGACCAGATCGATCCCCGCAGTTGCCGCCTTAAAGTAGGCAAAGAGATGTTTACGCTATTTGGCCCCTCGCTGGTTAACACTCTGCAGCAGCGCGGCTTTGAAATCTTCCTCGATCTTAAATTCCACGATATTCCCAACACCACCGCTCATGCCGTGGCGGCCGCTGCCGATCTCGGGGTCTGGATGGTCAACGTCCATGCCAGTGGTGGGGCTCGGATGATGAACGCGGCGCGTGAGGCGCTGCTTCCCTTTGGAAAAGAGGCGCCCCTGCTGATTGCGGTGACTGTACTGACCAGTATGGATGCAGAGGATCTCAAAGGGCTGGGCATTACGCTTTCGCCTGCCGAACAGGCAGAGCGACTGGCGAAGCTGACCCGGTCGTGCGGGCTGGATGGTGTGGTCTGTTCCGCCCATGAGGCTGTACGCTTCAAACAGGTTTTAGGTCAGGACTTTGCGCTGGTCACGCCGGGGATTCGCCCGGCAGGCAGTGATGCAGGCGATCAGCGTCGCATCATGACACCTGAGCAGGCGAAGCAGGCGGGCGTGGACTATATGGTTATCGGGCGTCCGATCACCCAATCCGCCGATCCCGCCGCCACTCTGCAGGCGATCCTGCACAGTCTGGAGACACAATAATGGCGAAGGATAATCCACTGGTTTACTCAACCGACAGCGGGCGCATTACCCAGCCGGAGCCAGCGAAGGAGCGGCCAAAAGGGGATGGCATTGTGCGCATCCAGCGTCAGACCAGTGGTCGCAAGGGAAAAGGCGTCTGCCTGATCACCGGTATCGACCTGGACGACGCGGCATTGACGCTGCTGGCGGCCGAACTCAAAAAGAAGTGCGGCTGTGGGGGTTCAGTGAAAGAGGGCGTTATCGAGATTCAGGGGGATAAGCGCGATTTACTGAAAAGCCTGCTGGAAGCCAAAGGCATGAAGGTCAAACTGGCGGGTGGCTGAAAAAAAATCGGGCTACCGAAGTAGCCCGATTGTTGTGTAGATGCTTAGCGTAGCCGATTATTCTTTTAATAAGGTCTTTAGTGGACCTGATGACCGATAATACCACCGACAGCGGCGCCACCGACTGTGCCGAGTGCGCTACCATTAGTCAATACTGAACCCCCAATCGCACCCGCGCCCGCGCCAATAGCGGTGTTGCGGTCACGTTTAGACCAGTTAGAACAGCCGCTCAGTGCAACAGCTAACGTAGTCGCCAGTACAACGGCAGTGATTCGTTTCATTGTTGTTGTCATACACTTCTCCTTTGATGTGCTCACAGAGGCAACACTCTTAGTATAGCTCCGATATTTCCTCAGCCCGCTTGTGTCGCATCATTGCCGCATCCGTGTCGGCATGGAAATGTGATCACCATGGACAAACCGTTTGTAGCGGGAGAGTCGCAATGTAAACCCGACAGGGCCACGCATTGCCTGAGAGGATTCTAAGCGTTCTGGTTAAATTCCGAAGATAGAAAATTCTGAAATCACGACACATTTTTGCATTCACAGCCATTCCTTCTGCGTTTATAGCCATTTGCTCCATAACTCTTTCGCGTCCGACTCCGCAAAATTCAGGGACGATTGTCAGCAGGAGAAAATAGATGCTGGAACACCTGAAACAACAGGTTCTGGAAGCGAATCTGGATCTACCAAAATACAACCTGGTGACCTTCACCTGGGGCAATGTCAGCGCTGTTGATCGCGAACAGGGTTTGCTGGTGATTAAACCTTCCGGCGTGCGCTATGAAGTGATGAAGCGCGACGATATGGTCGTGGTCGATCTGGCGAGTGGCGACGTGGTGGAAGGGGATAAACGCCCCTCCTCGGACACGGCGACGCACCGCGCGCTTTACCTCGCCTGGCCGGAGGTGGGTGGCATTGTCCATACCCATTCGCGGCATGCAACCATCTGGGCCCAGGCAGGACGACCGATTCCTGCCTGGGGAACCACCCACGCCGATGACTTCTATGGTGAGATCCCCTGTACCCGGTCGATGCGCAATGAAGAGATTCATCACGACTACGAGTGGAACACCGGTGAGGTGATTATCGAGACTTTTGCGCAACGTGGGTTGTCTCCTTCGGCAATCCCGGCGGTACTGGTCAACTCTCATGGCCCGTTTGCCTGGGGGAAAGACGCTCATGCTGCGGTACACAGCGCGGTTGTGCTGGAGGAGGTGGCGTATATGGGCCTGTTCAGCCAGCAGCTGACCGCTAATCTGCCGCCGATTAACCAGACGCTGCTTGACCTGCACTACCTGCGAAAGCATGGCGAGAACGCCTGGTACGGGCAAAAATAGCGAGCGGGACGCCACGGCGTCCCGTTTTTTTTAGTCTCATCTGAGACTGGTATGGCGATCTCCATCATAGTTATCAAAACAACAGGTCATTAAAAATAAAACAGCGTTTCATTTTATCGAGGCGATCACTGTTTTGATTACCTCAAGTCACTACTTTGCTTGCATCGCCTTCGGGCACTTCCTGCTCCACCCTCTGGCATAGCAAAGGTGACATCCATATGCATATCAAACGTGCAATAGACAAAATTCCGGGCGGTATGATGCTCATTCCGCTCTTTATCGGCGCACTCTGTCATACGTTTTCTCCAGGCGCCGGGAAATATTTCGGTTCTTTCACCAACGGCCTGATGACCGGCACGGTACCCATTCTGGCCGTCTGGTTTTTCTGTATGGGCGCGTCGATTAAACTCAGCGCCACCGGGACGGTACTGCGTAAATCGGGCACGCTGGTGCTTACCAAGATTGCCGTCGCCTGGGTTGTAGCTGCCATCGCCTCTCGGGTGATGCCGGAGAATGGCGTAGAAGTAGGGATGTTTGCCGGGTTATCGACGCTGGCGTTGGTGGCTGCCATGGATATGACCAATGGCGGCCTTTATGCCTCGATCATGCAGCAATATGGTTCCAAAGAGGAGGCCGGTGCGTTTGTGCTGATGTCTCTGGAGTCCGGGCCATTAATGACCATGGTTATCCTGGGCACCGCCGGCATCGCCTCATTCGAGCCGCACGTGTTTGTGGGGGCGGTCCTGCCGTTTATTGTGGGGTTTGCATTAGGGAATCTTGATCCGGAGCTGCGCGACTTCTTCGGAAAAGCGGTCCATACGCTGATTCCTTTCTTCGCCTTTGCTCTGGGTAACACCATTAACCTGGGTGTCATTGCGGAAACCGGACTGCTGGGCATCATGCTGGGCGTGTCGGTGATCATCATTACCGGTATCCCACTCATTCTGACTGATCGGCTGATTGGGGGCGGGGATGGCACGGCTGGCATAGCTGCATCCAGTACGGCAGGCGCAGCGGTGGCGACACCGGTGCTGATTGCCGAGATGCTGCCGCAGTTTAAACCGATTGCCCCTGCTGCCACGGCGCTGGTGGCAACGTCCGTGATTGTGACCTCCGTGCTGGTGCCGATCATCACGGCCATCTATTCAAAACGTGTTAAGCGTCTTCATGTTGCCGTGGAGCAGCGTGCCGCTATTAAGTAACCCGCCTAATCAATCCCCGACGCGCGAGTCGGGGATCTCTCTGGATTTTGTGTTGTAAATCAATCTCTCATTTGGTCTGGCCTCACTCTGCATTACGCTGATGTGGCGTATTTAACGCATCAAATATAAACAGAGGATGAGACAATGACAGTTATTAACCAAGCAACGTGCAGATTATTTACCGAAGTCGGCAACACCACGCAGTTAGTCGCCTATTACGAAGAAGGGCGTCGTACTATGTGGATGATGTTGCGTGCACAGCCCCGTCCGAGCTTCAACCATGAACTGATTGAGGAGATCATGAATCTGAGCTACGCCGCTCAGCGTTCCGGTCTGCCGATCGACTTCTGGGTTACCGGCTCTCTGGTGCCACAGATGTTCAACGCCGGTGGCGATCTGCGCTTCTTTGTCGAGTGCATTCGCAATAACCGCCGTGAGGCGCTGCGGGCCTATGCCCGTGCCTGCGTTGACTGCATCCATTCGGCAGCACGGGGATTTGATACCGGCGCGGTGACGCTGGCGATGATTGAGGGCAGTGCGTTAGGCGGCGGATTCGAAGCGGCGCTGGCGCATCACTTCATTCTGGCGCAGAACAACGCGCGGATGGGCTTTCCGGAAATTGCTTTTAACCTCTTTCCCGGCATGGGCGGCTACTCACTGGTCGCGCGTCGTTCCGGCATGAAACTGGCAGAGGAGTTGATTTGTGAAGGGGAGTCCCACAGCGCAGAGTGGTATGAAACGCGCGGACTGGTGGATAAAGTCTTCCAGCCTGGCGACAGTTACCGCGCCACCCGCACCTTTATCGATACGTTACGTCCTAAACTCAATGGCGTGCGGGCTATGCTGAAAGCGCGTCAGCGCGTGCTGCAATTGTCACGCGCTGAGCTGATGGATATTACCGAAGATTGGGTCGATTACGCCTTTACCATCGAACCTAAAGACATTGCTTACATGGAACGCCTGGTTCAGTTACAAAACCGCCACAGCGCATCACTGCGTAAAGCGGGTTAATCTGAATTAGCGTTAAACGCGGGCAGGATGCTTAGCCAGCCAATGCCCAAACTGTTCCGCGGGCATTGGTTTTGCGTAGTAGTAGCCCTGACGCCCATCGACACCACTGTTAAGGACAAACTTCTCTTCATCCGGGGTCTCAATACCCTCTGCAATCACCTGCAAATCGAGCGCCTTGGCGACGGCGACAATAGCTCGTACCAGCGATTGTGAGACGGGCTGTTTATTAATATCGCGGATAAAGCTTTGGTCGAGCTTGATGGCATTGATCGGCACTCGTGCGAGCTGAGAAAGCGATGAGTAACCCGTGCCGAAGTCATCCAGATGAACCTGTGCGCCCAGCTCCTGAAACTGCTTCATCAGCCGCAGGGCTTCAGCTTCATTCTCAATCAGGCAGCTTTCTGTGAGCTCAATATCGATAGGACAGTCGGTGATATTCGCCTCATGCAGCGCCTGTTTCAGGTCAGTATAGATGCTTTGATCAATCAGCTGACGTGCCGACACGTTGACGGCGACGCGCAGAAAAATGCCCTGCTGGCGCCAGACGATAATCTGTTTCAGCACATTGAGCATGACCCAGCGTCCCAGCGGCACAATCAGTCCCGACTCTTCGGCATAGGGAATGAAATCAGCAGGGGAGACCAGGCCGCGCTCGGGTGAGTTCCAGCGTACCAGCGCTTCGGCGCTGCGGACTTCACCATCACTGTCGATTTTCGGCTGGTAATGCACCAGCAGGTGATCCAGCTCCAGCGCTTTACGCAGATTGGTGTCCAGCCACAGGTACTCAAAGACCCGCTGGTTCATCTCTGCCGCGAAGACACAGAACTTGCCACGACCGTTCTCTTTGGCGTGATACATCGCGGTGTCAGCATTGCGAATAAGGCTCTCGCGATCTTCACCATGCAGCGGCGCGAAAGCGATCCCGATAGAGCAGCCGCTGTACACTTCGATTAGTCCGATACGGAAAGGCTGACGCAGGCGCTCAAGAATGCGGGAGGACATCGCCTCCAGCGCAGCCTGGCTGGTGTGCTCAGCCAGCACCACAAACTCATCGCCACCCAGCCGGCCCAGAGTCTGGTCTTTACCCAGACAGCTAAGAATCGCCAGTGAAACCGCCTGCAGTAACTGATCGCCGAACATATGACCGTAGGCGTCGTTCACTTTTTTGAAATTATCGAGATCGAGGTAGACCACGCCGGTCTCATCGCGCTCAGATCGCTCCAGCGCCAGGCTAATCTGTTGATGAATTGCGTTGCGATTAGGCAAACCGGTCACCGTATCGGTGTTTGCCAGCACCCGGAGGCGTTCCTGGGCGCGTCGCTCCTCGGTTATGTCGGTGCCAGAACAGATGAGGAAAATTTCATTTTTGCCACTGCCGCTGTGAACAAACTTATTACGAAACAGAAACAGTCGCTGACCTTTTTTGGTTTTAACCCAGCGCTCCACCTCATAGGAGTTGCCGTCACGGAAGAAGCCCGCGATGTTGCGTCGTGACTGAGAGGCCTCCTGTTTGGTCATAAAGAGCTGAAAGACGTTACGGCCAATAACCTCATGCTCATTCAGACCGGTATATTCTTCACTAAGACGGTTAAAACGCTGAATATTGCCGCGCTGATCGAGGATCACAATCACCGAGTTGGCTTCAGAAACCACCTGTTCGGCGAATGAAAGACCCAGGGTTAAGTCGCGGGCGACCGCTGAGGTATCGCCCCAGGCAGAAGCGGTTCCTGCCCAGGTCGCCTGGTTCACTTTGCGTCCGACAAAATGCATCGGAACATCAATGCCCTGCAGCGTCATGGTCAGATTGATGCTTGAAGTGATGACCGGCATCGCGCGTATCATGGCTGCCTGGCCGGGGGTTAACGGCAGGGCGATATTAGTTTGTGACGACTCATCTTCGGCAAAATGCAACGCATCGCTGTCCGCGGTCAGACGCCAATGAGGGCTGGTTGTACCGAAAAGGGTGTACAACAACGTTTGCCCTTGTTCATCGGTCATGGAAACTTCCTCCGGGAAGTGCTCTGCAGGCGTTATCTCATTATTTTAGCAACAGTATTCATCATCTGACGCCAGTACAAGATGCAAACCGAATATATTTTCCCATCCAGATAAGAATGGCACAAAAAAGCCCCGACAGTGCGGGGCTGTTTAGTGCGGTCAGCAGGGACATTTACCCAGTTTGCCTGCCTGGCTGGGGAAGCGGGCATCCAGACAGTAACGGTGGAAATCGCGCTCATTCATCGGCGGCTGATCGGGATGATGGAGTCGCATATGCTGCAGATATTTTTGATAATCCTGCACCCCGACCATTAAGCGAAAACACTGTTGCAGGCCGCGCCAGAATCCCCGCCAGCTGAATGTCTGTGGCTGTGGGGCGGCGGCAGGCTGGCAGCGGATAATCTGCCACTCTCCCTGCGGACGCCGGGACTGATGAATAGCATCAGACATGACGCACCTCCTTGTTGCGCAGCGTCACAACGGACTCATGCGTAGTAGGAAGATCGCTGCGCAGCGCCCGGCGAATGACAAAGAACGCAGAGATGAGCATCGTGACCGCCACCAGCATAAAGAAGGCGCACAGGGCCGCGTTAATCTGATTGCTGAAGACGATGGTCTGCATATCCGCCACGCTTTTTGCCGGGGCGATGATCACGCCTTCATCCAGCCCTTTGCGGAACTTATTCGCCTGCGCCAGGAAGCCAATCGACGGTTTTTCATGGAAGATTTTCTGCCAGCCTGCAGTCATCGAGGTGATAAACAGCCAGACAGTTGGCAGGATAGTCACCCAGGCGTAACGCTGCTTTTTCATTTTAAACAGCACCACGGTGCCGAGGATCAGCGCCATGGACGCCAGCATCTGATTGCCGATACCAAACAGCGGCCACAGAGTGTTAATGCCGCCGAGCGGATCGACCACGCCCTGATAGACAAAGAAGCCCCAGCCCGCGACCGCCACGGTCGTGCCGGCCATATTGCCCAGCCAGGAGCGGTTATTCGCCATAGAAGGCACCACGGTGCCTGCCAGATCCTGCACCATAAAGCGGCAGGCGCGGGTACCGGCATCGACCGCCGTCAGAATGAACAGCGCTTCAAACAGAATGGCGAAGTGATACCAGAACGCCATCATCGCCCGGCTGTTAAAGATCTCGGTAATGATGTGGGCCATTCCCACCGCGAAGGTTGGCGCGCCGCCTGCGCGGGACAGGATCGAGCCTTCACCCACGTCACGGGCGATGCCGCTCAGCATTTCCGGCGTGACGACAAAGCCCCAGCCGTTGATCACCTGAGAGGCGCTTTCAACGGTGGTACCAATCAGCGCAGCCGGGGAGTTCATGGCAAAGTAGACGCCCGGATCGAGCACCGAGGCACAAATCAGCGCCATGATCGCCACAAAGGATTCCATCAGCATCGCGCCATAGCCAATAAAGCGGATATGACTTTCCCGCTCCACCAGTTTTGGCGTGGTGCCGCTGGAGACCAGCGCATGGAAGCCGGAGATGGCGCCGCAGGCAATAGTAATAAACAGGAACGGGAACATCGCGCCGGAGAAGACCGGGCCGGTGCCGTCGATAAATTTGGTGACCGCCGGCATTTTCATCTCTGGCATGGCAAAGACAATCCCCACCGCCAGCCCGACAATCACGCCGATTTTAAGAAAGGTCGAAAGGTAGTCACGCGGAGCCAGCAGCAGCCAGACCGGCAGCACGGAGGCAATAAAGCCGTAGATCACCAGCACCCAGGTCAGTGAGGTGCCTTTCAGGGTAAAGAAGGGCCCCCAGTAAGGATGCTGGGCTACGTCACCGCCATAGATAATCGCCGCCATCATCAGCACAAAGCCAATTAACGACACTTCGGCGATTTTACCGGGCCGGATAAAGCGCATGTAGACGCCCATAAACAGCGCAATCGGAATGGTGGCCGCGATGGTAAATAGTCCCCACGGGCTGTTCGCCAGCGCCTTGACCACCACCAGCGCCAGCGCCGACAGGATAATGATCATGACGCCCAGCGCGCCGAGCATGGTCACCACACCGGCAAACGCACCCAGCTCCTGCCGCGCCATCTCGCCCAGTGAACGGCCATCACGACGGGTTGAGATAAACAGGATCAGGAAATCCTGTACCGCACCCGCCAGCATCACCCCGACCAGGATCCAGATGGTGCCCGGCAGAAAGCCCATCTGCGCCGCCAGAATCGGACCCACCAGCGGGCCGGCACCGGCAATAGCCGCAAAGTGGTGACCAAACAGCACCCATTTATTGGTCGGGACATAATCGAGCCCGTCGCTCAGCCGCTCGGCAGGCGTCATCCGGCGGTCGTCCAGTTCGAAAATATTGCGGGCGATAAACAGGCTGTAGAAGCGATAAGCGATGCTGTAACAGGCGACAGCGGCTATCACCAGCCAGACTGCGTTGACGTGTTCGCCGCGGCTGAGGGCCAGCATGGCGAAAGCGCCCGCGCCGATTAACGCCACCACTAACCAGATCGCACTGGTTTTGACGTTTTTCATGACTAACTCCTTGTGAGGACCGAGAGGAAAGCGATCGAAAACAACGAGTCAAACTTAATGTAATGGAATGTAAGTGAAAGTTAATCAGTGGAGAAGTGTGAAGCGGGGTACAAATTTAACTTTTTTGCAATGCGGGCGGGGTGGAAACAGACGGGATAACCGGAGTTATCCCGCCCGATTGACTGCTCAGAACATCACTACTCAGACGGCGGGACGCGCCACGACGCTGCGGGTTTCCATGCGGACTTCGGCGATGGTGACATCAATCACATCGGTCACACGGTAAACCACTTCGCCTTTAATCTGAACGCTGCCATTTTCCTGGCTGCAGACCAGCTCATCACGCACCGCGTGAATGAACGGCGCCGGGATAAAGGCGACCGCGCCAAACTCCAGCAGGCGAACACGCATGCCACCACGTGACACATCGATAATCTCGGCGCTGAAGCGACGGTCGGTTGCTGCAAACGGTGCCAGATAACGGGCGTAGAGCCAGTCGCCAACATCACGTTCCGCCATGCGGTTCAGGCGGCGGCGCTCACTCATCGTCACCGTCAGCGCATCATCCGGACGAGCGATCTGCTCACCGCGAATAATCGCTTTCAGCAGACGATGGTTGACCATGTCGCCGAACTTACGAATCGGTGAGGTCCATGTGGCGTAAGCCTCAAGTCCCAGGCCAAAGTGCGGGCCAGGCTCGGTGCTGATCTCAGCGAAGGTCTGGAAGCGACGGATCCGGCTGTCGAGGAACTGGGTCGGCTGGGCATCAAGCTCACGACGCAGCACGCGGAAACCTTCCAGCGTAGTGATCGCCTGCGCATCCACGGTAATACCATGGTTGGCCAGCACGGCCGCGGCCTGTTCAGCATTGGTGGCATCGAAACCGGCATGGACGTTGTAGATACCAAAACCGAGACGGTCACGCAGCACTTTCGCCGCGCAGACGTTGGCCAGAATCATAGACTCTTCAACAATGCGGTTAGCGATGCGGCGCGGTTCAGCCACGATCTCCAGCACTTCACCTTTTTCACCCAGCAGGAAGCGGTAATCCGGGCGATCTTTAAACACCAGCGCGTGGGTCTGACGCCATTCGCTGCGCGCCAGGCAGAGGCGATGCAGCAGGCGAATCTGTTCAGCAATCTCCTCACTTTCCGGCTGCCATGAGCCGCTGTTTTCCAGCCAGTCAGAGACGTCGTCATACGCCAGCTTGGCTTTGGATTCGATCCAGGCGGCAAAGAACTCAACGTCATCACCTAAGCTGCCATCGGCTGCCACGGTTACGCGGCAGGCCAGGGCCGGACGGCGCACATTCGGACGCAGCGAGCAGACATCATCAGAGAGTTCGCGCGGCAGCATCGGGATGTTAAAGCCCGGCAGGTAGTTGGTAAACGCACGCTGCGCCGCCAGCTTATCGAGCTGACTGCCTTCCGGCACATAGGCAGTAGGGTCGGCGATAGCGATGGTCAGACGCAGGGCGCCATCGTCCAGTGCTTCCGCAAAGAGCGCATCATCCATATCCTGGGTGCTGGCGCTGTCGATGGTAACGAAATCCAGCGCGGTCAGATCTTCACGCGTCAGATTTTCATCCATCATCTCGCCAAAACTGACATCGGGCGCTTCACGCTCAAGGTTATGACGCGACAGCGTCACCCACCACGGCGCCAGATGGTCATCAGCTTTGACAATAAAATCGGTAAGTTCGGCATAAAAGCCGCGATCGCCTTTCAGCGGATGGCGACGCATCTCCGCCACGGCCCAGTCACCATTTTCAAACTCATGGCTGACATCGCGCGCAGGGCGACACTGGATCGCATCCTTCAGCAGGGGATGATCCGGCACAATCGACAGGCGATCGTCTTTCTTCTGTACCCGGCCAACAAAGCGGCTCAGGAACGGCTCAACCAGGGTTTCCGGCTCAGCGCTTTCGCGATCTTTATCGCTGTGGATCACGGCGGTGATGCGATCGCCGTGCATCACTTTCTTCATCTGCGGTGGCGGAATGAAGTAACTTTTTTGCGCATCGACTTCCAGAAAGCCGAAGCCTTTTTCAGTGCCTTTTACGACGCCTTCAGCACGAGGCGTTTGCGAATGGAGCTTCTCTTTCAGCTGCGCGAGCAGCGGGTTATCCTGGAACATAATTTTTACGTTTCGTTGGCTGATTGCGGCTGACAGTTTTACGCGAATCGACGTCGCGCGGCAAGGCAAAAAGCCGGACGAGCCGGCTTTTTAGGGGGGAGTGAAAGGGCTGTCAGGCGATGCGCTGATCGGCCAGTGCCTCAGAAAGTTCCAGCTTCACCGGCACCGATTTTGAGGTCGGTGTACCACTGTCATCACCAAAGCTGTTCAGCGGCACCAGCGGGTTGGTTTCCGGATAATAGGCCGCCAGGTTACCGCGCGGAATATTGTAGGGAACCAGTTTGAATCCGCTGACGCGACGGGTAATGCCATCATTCCACAGCGTTTCGATATCGACATTCTGGCCTTCGGTAAAGCCCAGGTCTGCCATATCGTCCGGGTTGATGAACACCACTTCACGCTGACCAAACACGCCACGGTAACGGTCATCGAGGCCGTAAATGGTGGTGTTGTACTGGTCGTGCGAACGCAGTGTCTGCAGGGTAAAAGGCACGTCCTGATCAAGATTCGGGAACAGTGAGGTCGGCAGCGCTGAGGCGTTAAATTCCGCTTTCTGGCTCGGGGTATTGAAGCGCAACTCGGCTGCTGCGTTGCCCAGATAGAAACCGCCCGGGATGTCACATTTGGCGTTAAAGTCGGCAAAGCCCGGGATCGTCGCGGCGATATGCTCACGGATCAGGTTATAATCACCCGCCAGCTCGCGCCATTTCACTTTTTCATCACCCAGCACCGCCTCAGCGATACCGGCAACAATCCAGGTCTCTGAACGCTGTGTTTCCGCCAGCGGAATACCGATCCCTTCAGAGGCGTGCACCATGCTGAAAGAGTCTTCCACGGTAATAAACTGATTGCCGGTGGCCTGCAGATCGCGCTCGGTGCGGCCCAGCGTCGGCAGAATCAGCCCATCGTGACCCGGCACCAGATGGCTGCGGTTCAGTTTGGTGCTGATATGCACGGTCAGACCACAGCGTGACATCGCCTCTTCGGTGCGCGGTGAGTCGGGTGCGGCCGCCGCCAGGTTGCCACCCAGCGCGATCAGCACTTTCACTTCATCACGCAGCATGGCGTTCAGCGCTTCCACGGTGTTGTGGCCTGCCGCACGCGGGGGCTCGAAATTGAAATGATTCCCCAGCGCATCCAGGAAGGCTTTCGCCGGTTTCTCATCGATGCCCATGGTGCGGTTGCCCTGCACATTACTGTGACCACGAACCGGGCAGAGGCCTGCGCCTTTTTTACCCAACTGGCCAAACAGCAACTGCAGGTTGGTGATCTCGCGCACCGTGTCGACAGAGTGTTTGTGCTGGGTGATACCCATCGCCCAGGTACAGATCACCCGGTCAGCGCTCTGGTAGATCGCCGCGGCTTCACGGATCTGCGCCTGCGTCAGGCCCGACTGCGCCACAATCTGCATCCAGCTGGTGTTATCCACGGCGTCGAGATACGCCTCAATGCCGTTGGTTTTAGCATTGATAAAGGTTTGATCGAACAGGCCGCTTTCACCAGCCGCCAGACGCGCGCGGTGGGTTTCCAGCAGGGATTTCACCATGCCGCGCACCGCTGCCATATCACCGCCCAGGTTCGGCTGGTAATAGGAGGAGCTGATGTTGCCCGCTTTCGAAGTCACCACTTCCAGCGGTTTCTGCGGATCGGCAAAACGTTCCAGACCGCGTTCACGCAGGGTATTAAAGGTGACGATTTTCGCACCGTGATCGGCAGCGTGACGCAGGCTGTGCAGCATACGCGGATGGTTAGTGCCGGGATTCTGACCGAAGACAAAAATGGCATCTGCGTGGTCGAAATCATCCAGACGAATGGTGCCTTTACCGACGCCAATGCTGCGCTTCAGGCCGGTGCCGCTGGCTTCGTGGCACATATTGGAGCAGTCAGGGAAGTTATTGGTCCCCATCAGGCGACCAAACAGCTGATAGAGCCAGGAGGCTTCATTGCTGGCGCGACCGGAGGTGTAAAGCTCCATCTGATCCGGATGATCCATCGCCTTGATGTGCTGCGCGATCAGCGCAAACGCATCATCCCAGCTGATGGGCTCGTAGTGATCGGTTTCCGCGTTGTAGCGCAGCGGATGAGTCAGGCGTCCCTGATACTCCAGGAAGTAGTCACTCTGGGTATAGAGCGTGGTCACGCTGTGTTTAGCGAAAAAGTCGGTGTCGACCATCCGGCGTGTCGCTTCCCAGGTCACCGCTTTGGCGCCATTCTCGCAGAAGCTGAAGGTACTTTTATTGTCATCACCCCAGGCGCAGCCTGGACAGTCAAAACCGCGTGCTTTGTTCATGCGCATCAGGTTGCGCATATTTTTCAGGGCCGCTTTGCTGTCAAGAACGAAACGCGTGGTGGCTTCCAGTGAACCCCAGCCGCCCGCTGCCGCGCGATAGGGTTTGATTTGGCGTTTAAATTTCATATTGAGTGCAGGCTTTTTATAGTAGGAATTATTGTTTGGTGTTTGTTATCAGGTTATATCCTGATGGTGAAAGGAAGTCTGCAGCTATCCTCATACCTTGTCTAATTGATTGACTTAATGGTGCGATAGCTGGCGTTTATCGTGCATAAGCCAGAAATGTGATGCTGGTCAGATTTTACCCGCCTTTAACCTGCTGATAACGGGAGTTCTCCCGACAACAGGCTAATACTTGCTGTTCACAATCAGAGAGGGCACGACTCCATGAAACAGCTGACCAGCCAGATTCATGCATTTGGCAAAGCGTTGATGATGCCAATCTCGGTCATCGCTGCCGCAGGTATCTTCCTTGGGCTGGCGGCGGCCATGCAGAACCCGGCGGTCACCGGCGATGCCTTTGCGCAGATGCAGGTGCCGCAGTTAATTATCGGCTTTATTCGCAAGGTTGCCGGAGCGCTATTCGCTAATCTGCCGGTCTTCTTTGCGGTAGCGAGTGCCATCGGACTGGCGAAAGCGGAAAAACCTACCGCCGCCTTTGCCGCGGTGATTGGCTATATCGTGATGAACGTTGGTATCAGCGCGACGCTGGCGGCCAAGGGGATCACCGCCGCCACCACTACACCTGCAGCCCTGCAGCAGGCGGGGATGGATCAGACCACCGCCATGATGACCTCGGCGGAATATATCAACATGCTGGGCGTCTTTACCTACAACATGAGCGTACTGGGCGGGGTGATTGCCGGACTGGTAACGGTGGCGCTGCACAATCGCTTTTATACCCAGCAATTGCCTACCGCGATCAGCTTCTTTGGCGGACGGCGTTTTGTGCCGATTGTGACCGTGGTCTGTCTGCCACTGATTGGAGTATTGCTGGCGCTGATCTGGCCTACCATTGGTGACGGTATCGCCTGGATTGGACAGATGATTGGCAAAAGCGGGCAGTATGGCGCTTTTCTGCTGGGGGCCTTTGAGCGCATCCTGATCCCCACCGGCCTGCATCACATCCTTAACGAGACCGTGCGTTTCACGCCTATTGGCGGCATGGCGGTGGTCGATGGCCAGACCGTGGTTGGTGCACTGAACATTTTCAACGCGTCGCTGACTCATCCGGGATCGATCCCCGATGAGACGCTGCGCACCGCCACGCAGTTCCTGGCGCAGGGCAAGATTCCGGTGATGATGTTCGGCCTGCCCGCCGCGGCGCTGGCGATCTATCACACCGCCCGACCCGAGCATAAACAGCGGGTCAAAGCACTGGTCATGGCGGGGGCGCTGACCTCCTTCACCACCGGCATCACCGAACCGCTGGAGTTCTGCTTTATCTTTGTCTCGCCGGTGCTCTATCTGCTGCACGCTTTCCTGACCGGCCTGTCGTTTATGCTGATGTCGATGCTGCATCTGATGATTGGCAACGTGCAGGGCGGTGTTATCGACCTGGTGGTGTTCGGCATGCTGGGCGGGGCAAAAACCCACTGGTGGTGGACGCTGGCGCTGGGCGTGATCTATGCGCCGATCTACTACTACGCTTTCCGGCTGGTGATAACCCGGATGAATGTTGAAACGCCGGGCCGTGAATCGGAGGATGAGAAACCGCAACAGGTCGCCGCGGATGAACGAACTCAGGTGATTATCAGCGGGCTGGGCGGGCAGGCCAATATCGAGGATGTCGATTGCTGCTTTACCCGGCTGCGCGTGCGGGTCAGGGAGATGAATCAGGTGGTCGATCAGACGCTGATGAGCACCGGTGCCAACGGGGTCAATCGCGTCAGCGAGCACGACATTCAGGTGATCTACGGCCCGCAGGTCGAGAAGATCGCCAACGAGGTAAAAATGGCGCTGGGCGTCGCTTAACGGCAGCCTGTTTCACTCTTCGTCACAACGCTAACCGTCCGACGCCCGTGGGCGGTTAGCGCCTGTTCGCCAGGGCACTCTCGCCGCTGCCGTCCCGCTTATTGTAACTAAAAAAAGCCCAGCCCTAATGGGCCGTACCTTTCTGCCGATATAGCGACTAATCCTCTTACTTTTCGGAACACCGCGATGTCGTTAAAAAAATCCTCCCTGATTATCTTCTCCTTCCTGCTGGCGCTGTTTCTTACCAGCGTGGCAATCAGTACCTGGCTGCTGATTCAGAGCAATCACTCGCTGAATGCGGTTAATAAAGAGATCCGTGTGGTGCTCTCGGTGATTGACCCAATCAACCACAGCCGCACGCTGCGTGTGCGTCTGATGGAGTACATGAAGGAGATTGAGGGCAGTGACGCAAATAATCCCGCCACGCTGGACAGCGTTCGGACCGTGGCCAGCAAAGCGGATGCTGCATTTCAGGCCTATATGAACGCGCCGCGTCTGCCGGGCGAAGAGGCGGAAGCCGACGCCTATAGCCAGGCTTATCAGGCCTATCGTCAGCAGGGTTTACAGCCGTTGATTGAGGCGGCAGAGGCGCACGATCAGGTGCGCTTTAAAAATCAGATTGCCACCGTGGTTCGCCTTGATCGTCAATATGAAATCATTCTGGACCGGGTGCTGGCCCAGCATGAAACCTATGCCAAAAAACTTAACAGCGATGCACAGAGTCACTTCACCTCCGGCATTACCCTGCTGGGGCTGTTTGGGGTGCTGTTTTTCGCCATCATCGTCGCCATTTACATCTTCATGAAGCGCTATGTGCTTTCGCCGATCAATGATGCGCAGGAACACTGCAAGCTGATTGCGGCGGGCGTCCTGGATACCACGGTGCCGGTCAAAGCCGGTTCGCGCAGTGAAATTCAGTTGCTGATGGGCTCGCTGGAGCAGATGCGCAGCGCGCTGACCGCCATTATTCTCCAGGTGCGCGATTCAACCCGCTCAGTCTCCACCGCCTCTCAGGAGATTGCGGCGGGCAACATCGATCTCGCCTCGCGAACAGAACAGCAGGCTGCCGCGCTGACGGAAACCGCTGCCAGCATGGAGCAGCTGGGCGCAACGGTGAAACAGAACACTGAAAACGTCTTTGAAGCCTGCCGCCTGACCAGTGAAGCGGTGAAAAACGCGGAAAGCGGCGAAAAGGTCTCGCAGGAAGTGGTGACATCGATGGCGCTGATTAATGCCAGCTCGAAGAAGATCGAGGAGATCACCACCGTGATCGACAGCATCGCCTTCCAGACCAATATTCTGGCGCTGAACGCGGCAGTGGAAGCCGCCAGGGCGGGTGAACAGGGTCGCGGTTTTGCGGTGGTGGCAGGGGAAGTCCGTAATCTGGCCCAGCGCAGCGCTACCGCAGCCAAAGAGATTGAGGGGCTGATTGCGGAATCTGTTTCGATCATCCACGCCGGTTCCGATCAGGTCAGCCGGACCGGTGAGGCGATGAGCGCCATTATCTCCTCTGTCAGCCGCGTGAATCTGCTGATGGAGCACATCTCAACCGCTTCTGATGAACAGAGTCGCGGTATCGGTCAGATTGAGCAGGCGGTTACCGAGATGGACAGCGTCACACAGCAGAACTCGGCGCTGGTGCAGGAGTCTGCCGCGGCATCTGCCTCGCTGGAAGAGCAGGTGCAGTATCTGACGCAGTCGGTCTCCACCTTCCGTCTGGCAAACAGTTAATCAGGGCTCTCCGCGCTGAGTTTATGCAGCGCGGAGTCCGGAGCCCCGATGCTGAGTAATGCCCGGCAGAGAAGGGAGAGTTTGATTCAGTGCCTTGTGGCGCAGGGCTAATCGGCGGATTATAAGGCTTTCCAGTAAATATGGGGTGGTCATGCTAATCAGCACGGAAAGTGCCCGCAGCAACAGCGCGGATACCCGACTGGCCTGCACGCTTGCCGCTGCCGCAGGCGCACTGAATACCGCAGCCTTTGAGATCGTCGGTTTTTTTTCAGCCAACATGACCGGGAATGTCTCGCTGCTGTCCGATCACCTGGCAAAAGCGAATCTGGGGCCTGGCCTGTTTTTTCTGTCGATTGTTCTTCTGTTTATTGCGGGTTCCCTGTTTTCAACGCTGATCATTAATGCCGGGCACCGCAGAAATATCCGCACCATCTATGCCTTTGTCATCCTGATTGAGGGCAGCGCGCTGATTGCACTGGGGGTGATTGAAAATCACTTTCCGCCGCAGTCGCCCGGTGTAGTGTTGATCATGAGCCTGAGCTTTTTAATGGGGCTGCAGAATGCGGTGGTGACGCGGATCTCCAATGCCCGCGTTCGCACCACCCATATCTCCGGCACGGCGACCGATATCGGGATTGAGCTGGCAATGCTGTTTGAGGTGCTGCGGCGCACAGCGTCACCGAAAGAGGCGCCGCTCTATCTGAGCCGGCTGCGACTGCACTGTCTGACCCTGCTTTCTTTCCTTGCAGGAGGGATAGCCGGAATCGGGCTTTACCGGCTGCTTAGCTACGATTTCCTGCTGCCAGTAGGGTTTGGTTTAATCTGTCTGGCGCTGAATGCCATCTTTACTAAGCCAGCAAAACAACAGGGCGCGATGATTTAAGTGCGCAACCCTCACTGATGCGTAAACCAGGGCGGCGCGGAGTCCTGATTTCATCGATCCGCCTGCGCAAATGAACCGTGCGGTTAAAACATCCTAGCCTGCGCGGGGTAACATTCAGCCTTATACTCTGGTTGATCCTGCGAACGAGACAGTAATGCGAACAGCCTTCAACCTGCTGATGGATAATTAACATCGACATTAAACAACTCATTTACTTGTGTAACCTGGAGCGTGAACGCCATTTCGGGCGGGCCGCGGAAGCCAGTTTTGTTACACAGCCAACCCTCTCTATGCGCCTGAAAAATCTTGAGCGCGAGCTGGGCCTGCCGCTGATTAACCGCAGCAATAACTTTGCCGGATTTACCCCAGAGGGCGACCGTGTGCTGGCGTGGGCGCGGGAAATTGTTTCGGTCTATCAGGGGCTGAAGCTTGAAGTGGAATCGCTGAAGCATGGGGTGAACGGTACGCTGCGGGTTGGCGTGGTGCCGCAGTGCAGTATGGCACTGCCGCTGCTGCTGAAAGCGGTGCAGGCGCGTTATCCTCAGCTCGACTATCGCATTGCGGTACTCAGTGCTGACCAGTTGCTGGAAGCACTCAACAGCCACACCGTGGATGTCGGGATCGGTTTTTTCGAGATGGCAACCCTGCGTGAACTCCATTTTCAGACCGAGATGCTGGCAGATCGGGGCGTTGAAGCCATATTCCATCCCGACCATTTTCCTGAGCTGGTGGGGGAAACCGCGCTGACGCTTGATGAAGTGGCACAACAGCCGCTCTGCCTGGCGGAGCCGACGCGTTATTTCCGGCGTTATCTCGATATGGCGTTTCGTGAAGCGGCGCTGGTGCCCCGGGTGATCGTGGAGAGCGCCTCTGTCATGCAGCTGATGCAGTGCGCGCAGGTCGGCCTGGGGCTGCTGGTGTCGCCGGTCGGTCATCTGCTGGCCGCTTCATTACAGGGGCTGCAGCAGCGCGCCATCACGCTGCCGCCGATGGCGCGCCAGGCGGCGCTGGTCATCGCTGAGCCTGGCCGTGCCACACCGCTGGCACAGCACTTTTTCGACGAAGCGCGCGGTCTGCTGCCGGTTTAGCCGGCTACTGCGATTCGCCCAGTGCGTAAAACAGGCGGCTGTTCCAGTTGCCTATGGCAACACTCTGCATCAGCGCGAACAGTGCATCAGCCTCCCAACCCGCCTCCATTAGCGGTTGCAGATGGGCCGCGCTGAAACGCTCTGGCGAACGGGTCAGCTGCGCCGCCAGCGCAATAATCTGCTGCTCCTGGTCTTTTGCCCCAGCATCATCCACGCCCTCTATTAACATCTCATTTCCGGCCAGCAGCCGGAACGCCCAGCGACTGCCCAGAATCCGGGCGGCCGTCGCTTCTGCCAGGGTATTGTCCTGAGTGAGATGCTGACGCAGTTGCGCCCAGCCATAGAGCACCGAGGGATCGTGGGCCAGCAGCCATACCGCGTCCTGCATTCCCGGCAGTGACTGACAGCGGGTAATAGCAGCGAGCTGCTCAGCACTGGCATAACGCAACTCCAGTGGTTTCAGCACCGGCTGCCAGCGGGCAGGCTGATCAAAACCTGCGGCCTCAGCATCGGGTGGTGCAGTGCTGCCGGGCAGCCAGCGTACCGGCTGGGCCTGCAGCGCCTGTAAACCGGCGACCACCCGCGCCTGATAACTGACAAAGCCGATCACCTGATTCAGCGTCACAATATCAGGCTCTGTCAGGCCGACCGCATCCAGGGCGGTGATTGCGCTGGCGCTGATCAGCTCAGGCTGCATCGCCAGCTGGCGTGCATACTGCGTAATCTGGGTCAGGCGATTATTACTTTCACGTGAGGAGTCGGGCCCGGGCAACGGATTGAGGCGGGCAGAGTAGTGATTACACAGCCGCTGTACACCCGCCACCTGCGCCACAGTCAGCGCCGTGCTGAGGCGATCGTAAAGCGTTAAGGTGTGTGTGAGAGTGGTGACGACGCGATCGGGGAACAGCAGCTGTGCCAGATCGCGCGCCGCCAGCAGGGCCGGCTGATTGGTGCGCAGCAGTGACTGCACCACGTTGTCATCGGCGTAACATCCCAGCAAAAAGCGGTCATCGATATGGGCGGCCTCTGGCACCAGCGGTGCGGCCTGTGAGGTACGTGGACTGGTCTGGCTCTCGTAAAACCAGTGGTTATGGCCCGGATAGCGGCGTTGTTCCATGATCAATCCTTTTGCAAATTCGGGTTCGGTATGCAGGCGGCAGAATCTGAAAATGTGCATAAACCGAAGGGCAGGCTTATCGTCGCTGATGGCCAGTCCAAGGCAAAAGATTGATCGGTGATAATTAATAGCGTTACGGTATAACGGCAGAGAAATCAGGCAGGAAGGGCGAGGCGGGAGCAAAGAGAAGGGCGAGCCAGGCTCGCCCTTGCAGAACTTATTTCAGTTCCAGTTCGTTCATTGCGGCGATGCTGAAGCCGCCATCAACGTGTACCACTTCACCGGTGATGCCGCCAGCCAGGTCAGAGCAGAGGAATGCTGCTGAGTTGCCGACATCTTCGATGGTAACGGTACGGCGAATCGGGGTGACCGCTTCGCAGTGTGCCAGCATCTTACGGAAATCTTTGATGCCTGATGCTGCCAGGGTGCGGATTGGACCGGCAGAAACGGCGTTAACACGCACGCCTTCCGGGCCCATGGCGTTTGCCATGTAGCGCACGTTGGCTTCCAGCGACGCTTTCGCCAGACCCATCACGTTGTAGTTCGGGATCGCGCGCTCAGCACCCAGGTAAGAGAGGGTCAGCAGCGCAGAGTGTGGATTCAGCATCTCGCGGCACTCTTTGGCCATCGCGACGAAGCTGTAAGCACTGATGTCATGCGCGATTTTAAAGCCTTCGCGGGTAACGGCG
The DNA here is from genome assembly GCF_001264395.1 of Pantoea sp. CFSAN033090. Lineage (NCBI taxonomy): Bacteria > Pseudomonadati > Pseudomonadota > Gammaproteobacteria > Enterobacterales > Erwiniaceae > Pantoea > Pantoea sp. CFSAN033090. The sequence continues at coordinate 75,929 of NZ_LGYX01000021.1, forward strand.
TTCACGTAGTCGCCAACCAGCTGTTCGCCAGGGGCGAAACCGATAGAGTGAACGAAACCGTCAAATTTCGGCCAGGTTTTTGCCAGTTCAGTGAACAGAGATTTGATGCTCTCATCTTCGGCTACGTCACATGGCAGCACGATGTCTGAACCCAAATCTTTGGCAAACTCTTCCACACGACCTTTTAATTTGTCGTTCTGGTAGGTGAAAGCCAGTTCTGCGCCCTGTTTGTGCATCGCCTGTGCAATACCGTAGGCGATGGAAAGTTTACTGGCAACGCCAGTAATCAGAATGCGCTTACCGGAAAGAAAACCCATAGCTGTAATCCTTATGGTCATTGTAGTTGGCGGCCGCATGGTTAAAAAGTAAGCGACCGACGTTAATCGACGTGCGGATTCTAGCACGTCTCTCATAAATCAGGTAAATCGGCCCGCAATTTCCGCGATATGCAGCAAAAATCAACGCTCGCGCCGCCAGGCTTCGGCACTCAATGCTTCGCCAAAGTGGCTGCTGATCAGTCGTCGGGTCAGATCGTGTAGCGGGGAGGCCAGTACATCAGCGGTGCCGCCCCGCTCGACCACTTCGCCCTGATGCATCACCAGCACCTTATCGCTGATGTGCTTCATCATTCCCAGATGCTGGGTAACATAAATGTAAGCGATCCCATGCTTCTCCTGCAGTTCCAGCATCAGATTCACCAGTTGGGAACGCATCGTCATATCCAGCGAGGCCAGCGCTTCATCAGCCACGATCACTTTGGGTTGCAAAATCAACGCGCGGGCCAGACCCAGTCGCTGCTTCTGACCGGGTGCCAGCATGTGCGGATAATAGCCGGCGTGATCGCGCAGTAATCCCACCTGACGCAGGGTGGCGATAATGCGCTTTTCGCGATCCTCCGCGCTGAGATCGGTATTAAGCCGCAGCGGGAACTCCAGGATCTGACTGATACGCTGACGCGGATTCAGTGAGGTTGAGGGATCCTGGAAAATCATGCGGATGCGCTGACTGCGATAGCCATAATCGCCAAAGGTCAGCGGATGATCGTCTATCAGAATCTCACCTTCGGTAGGGGCGACCATGCCGCTGAGCATCTTCGCCAGCGTGGACTTGCCGGAGCCATTTTCGCCGATTATCGCCAGCGTCTGCCTCTCGCGTAGGGTAAAACTGACCGACTTCACCGCCTCAACGTGCTGACGGCGGAACAGGCCCGTGCGATAGCGAAAGGTTTTACTCAGGTTGCGCACTTCCAGCAGGGTCTCCATGCTACTGGCCCTCCATATTCAGCGGGAAATGACAGGCATAAAGATGCGTTTTGCTGCCGGTGAGCCGTGGCGTTTCAATACATTTGCGCTGCGCATAAGGGCAACGTGGCCCCAGACGACAGCCAATCGGCAGGCTCTCCAGCGACGGGATCGCCCCTGACAGGGTATTGAGACGGCTTTTGTGCGGCAGGGATCGTCCAAAATCGGGCATCGCCCGAATCAGCGCCTGAGTATAAGGATGGTGCGGCGTACTCATTAAATCTTCGCTCTGGGCGGTTTCTACCGTCTGACCACAGTACATCACGTTGATACGGTCCGCCCACTGGCTCATGGTGCGCAGGTCATGACTGATCAACAGAATGGTGGTGTTGTTATTCTGGTTGAGACGGCTCAGCAGGCGGAAAATCTGCGCCTGCGTAGTGGGTTCCATGGCATTCGTCGGCTCATCGGCAATCAGCAGACGCGGCTGATTAGCCAGCGCAATCGCGATCATGACTTTCTGGCATTCGCCTTCGGTCAGCTCATAGGGGAAGCTGCGCATTATATCTTTGTGATCTTTAATGCCGACGCGATGCAGCAGTTCGATGGCGCGGGTTTTGCGCCAGAACCAGAAGCGTTTCAGCCACGGACCTTTATACGTCCAGCGCGGGATCACCTGCATCAGCTGACGACCGATGCTTTCAGAGGGATCCAGACAGGATTGCGGCTCCTGAAAAATCATCGAGACGTTATGTCCGATAATGCGGCGGCGCTCGCGCGACGACAGGCGCAGCAGGTCGACATCATCAAATACCATGCGATCGGCGGTGACACGCCAGTTATCGTTAGTTACGCCGCAGATCGCCTTGGCAACCAGACTCTTACCGGAGCCGGACTCACCGACCAGGCCACGGATTTCACCTTCGCCCAGCGTCAGATTGACGCGATCGACCGCTTTGACCGGTCCGTCAGCGGTCATAAATTCAATGGTCAGATTACGGATATCGAGTAACGGCATTTATTCCACTCCCGCTTCGACGGCGCGACGGATGCCGTCACCGAGCAGGTTAACAATTAATACGCTGACCATCAGCGCCACACCCGGCAGCATAACGGTCCAGGGGGCGACGTAGATCAGCTCCAGCGAATCACCCAGCATCGCTCCCCATTCGGGCGAAGGCAGCTGCGCGCCCAGATCGAGAAATCCGAGTGCGGCAATATCCAGAATCGCCATCGATAGCGCGCGGGTAATTTCGGTGATCAGCAACGGTAAAATGTTAGGCAAAATGGCGTAGCGCAGGATGTTGCGGCCTCTGGCACCGTCAAGACGTGCCGCCACCACATACTCTTTTTCCAGCTCATCATGCACGGCACTGTAAATCTCGCGCACCAGACGTGGAATCAGCGCCAGCCAGACTGCCAGCAATGCATGCTCGAGTCGCGGTCCGAGAAACGCCACCACGATAATCGCCAGTAACAGCGACGGAATAGAGAGCAGGGTGTCCAGCACGTGGTTCATCACCGCCGAGCGTATGCCATGCGTCATGCCCGCCAGTACGCCCAGCACCAGCGCGCCAAGCGTGGCGAACAGCGTCACCAGAATCGCCGAACCCACCGTCGGGCCCGCACCGCTCAGCAGGCGGCTCAGCACATCCCGGCCCAGATCGTCAGTGCCGAGAAAGAAGGAGACATCGCCGTAGTGTGACCAGGACGGCGGCAGCAACTGATAACCCAGGAACTGCTGATCGATATCGTATGGCGCTATCAGCCCGCCAAACAGACAGAGCAGCAGCAGTGCGCCAAAGCCATACAGCCCGACCATCGAAATCGGGTTGCCATAGAAATGGTGCCAGCTCTGACGAAACGCGCTGGGCAGGCGTTTCTCGGCGTAGATATTATCGGAGGGCATACGCTTTCACTTTATTGTGCTTGAGTTCGGACAACGTTTCTTTATAAAAATCATTCATATCAGAGGGTTATCCTAAGGACATGCTTTATGTTTCTTTATCATGGCTGACTCTGAGTAGCGTTAATTTATGTGTTTAGTGTGCTTCTCTGCGTAGACGCAAAAAAGATGTACACATTGCAGACAGACACTAAGCTCAGGAAAGCGCTGGGTAAGCGCCGCGACAAAGCAGAGGTTATCTTCGACTCGTACGGACTGAATATCAGGCTCTCCATTTGAGGCAACGTGCCATTTTTCTACCGTTAGCGCTGGGAGGCTTAGCCCGTCAACTGACTACAGGGGATTATCCGTCGATATCCCTGTTACAGGCAAGGAAACGGCGTCAGCAATTTCGGCTCTGGATTGCAAAGGGTTATGATCCGCGTCGGCATATCATCCTGAACAGCCTGATAAAAGTCATATTCACCTCCGGATAACAGGCAATAAAAACCGCCCTGTTGGGCGGCGGAGTAGATCTTAGCGGAGGCTACGCTGGCCGGACCCTGGCCTTTGTCGGGTGTCCGTCAGGCCCATCGTCATGGGTGTGGTCAGGATCCGGCTCAATGATAACGATATAATCTTTACCTATCCCATCGCGCGTTAATGTTACTAAATCTCCGGCAACAGGTTTGGTGTCAAACTCATGTTCCTCTTCAACGCCGGTATCTTCAAAAATTACAGCGAATTTCATTTTTCGTCCTCTTTCTGATAAACCGCGTCGTTACCGCGAGGTTTGTTGCTGACTCTTACATAAAGAATTTTAGCCTATCCTGAAAATATCAGGCATCTCAGTGAATTACCTGATTCCGATATTACGCGCGATTACCGGCTGGCTTCAGGTGTCCCGGTGTTCAGACCGCTGTGGAAGCATGCCCGCCTGGCGATTTCAGGTGCAGATGCTATGCGCGAATGGCTCACTACTGAAACCCTGCCGGAACCCGCACAGGAAATCGTTCATGATGCTGCATGAGTAATACACCGTAAATCTTCCACGGAAGACGGATAATCCAACACCTAAGACGTTCGCCTCAACAGAGATCACTTTTTGTGCAACATTGACAGATTCTTCATCATTTCCTGATTGTTCATTGATGACTTTGAGGGATAGTCGCGTCCTGAGAGTGAACTCTTTACTAAAGGAGATAAATCGGTGGCGAGAATAAAATGAAAGGAGCTTAGACAAGGGAATTGCAAACGATCAATATAGAATTAAATTTTGTGTGACAATGGATTTGAATTAAAAGAGACCGCAAAAAACGCAAAAGGGGGATGGCATGACAGATAAAAACTTCTTTAATGCATTAATAAAATGGATTGATGATCATACGGATGAAAAAATAAGCCTGGATAAAGTGGCTAAAAAAAGTGGATATTCAAAATGGTACCTTAACAGAATGTTCACAAAGCATTGCGGAGTCAGCCTCGGGAAATATATTAATAACACCAGAATGCAGGCGGCCTCGCTGAGTTTAAGGTTTACTGAAGCCACTATTGCAGAGGTGGCTGATCAGTTCAACTACGACTCACAGCAAACGTTCACTCGCGCCTTCTCACGACATTTTGGTATGCCTCCCGGCATCTGGCGAATCACTGATGCTGCAAAAAAAATCAGATAAAAACTCTCTCTGCTTTCCCAGCGATGACGCCATTTTCAGGCAGCGATTGAGAGCTTACATAATGCCGTAGGTTTACCTGATTGCATCCGCAGCAAATTATTATCTACAGGACGGCGGGGAAGGACCGCGATGCATAAAAAATTAAAATCGGCCCTGAGATTAAACGTTTTCTCGTTAAACACCCTTCATGGGTGCCTGGCAATTCAGGAACGCGCGGTTTTGTGCTAATTTTCAGCCGCTCTGTTGCAGAAAATAAGCCTGATTCCTAAGAAAGATTAAAAAATTGTTTTCCCCGTGGAGTGCACATCCGCCCAGCGAAGCTTATACGTCCATTCTTTATCAAGTGAACCGATTGAAAGCCTCATCTCCTTGCCCATCTGCTTACAGTAGTCCCTTGCCGCACCAATGTTTTTCCACATAAGTAAACTACCCGGACTAAGGTCTGAATATTTCTTGTTAACGCCGCCGTTTGGCACATCAAAATAGATAATGTGTTCACTCTCAGCCATGAAGAGCAGATCCATCGCGCACGGCTCGTTCCCTACAAAAAGAATATAGCCGAAGAGCATCCTTTTCATGGCAATGATAAGCGTGATCAGGTTCTCTCTGGAATAACAGGTTATGTTGTCAGGAAAACGGGATTTAAAAAGGAAGATATAATAGTCTGCCAGCTCTTCAGGGCTGAATTGATTCATATCACAGCAGCGGCCACCCGCACGTATGAACCGGTTGTATTCGTTGCGGCGATTCTTTTCTGTTTTAACTGAATAGCTCTCTTTTACAAAGCACACTTTATTTTTTCGGGCAAAAGAAAAGTTAAAATTTATGAAGTTGTGCTTGTTGAAATGTGACATTTTATTGGTTCTTTCAGGGAAACACATAGAAGCATTTTTAGCCGCTGGCACCATGATCTCATCATAAGATAGCGGGAATTTTTTCCATTGATCGACACCTATCCGAGTGTGACCCAGCAGGGCATACGCGGCAATATAGCCACCTTGCTTTTCTTTATGAAAATACGTTGCCTCATGACCTGTGTGAGATGAGAAAAACCTGATCACGTCAGGATGCATATTAACACTCCCGCCAAAACGGTTAAAACAGTGCTCATAAATGCCAGCGTCGGATTTTTCCCAGCCGTAAAGTATTCTTTTGAAGTGGCTCATATAAAATGTTAAACCTGATAGTTGTTCTGATAAAGCGAGTTAAAAAGATGGCTCCTGAATGTCAGCCACCCTATGCTATCTTTTCCTGTCACTAATTCCGGACAGATGGTCTCTGCTGTGACATTTTAATCAGGGCATTATGTATTTTTTTTATCAACGTAAAGGCAAGGAAATATCAAGAATCTATCAAGCGATGTCGTTTTATTGCTTTATATTTGTGAGGGCTGCCTGACATTTATATCAAGTTTATCTGAGTCACCCGCGTAATAGCCTGACCGGGTGACTTTATTCTCTCTTAAACAATCCGCTGGCTCTGCTCCCGGCGATGCTTGTGATAATCCTCATCACACTCGCTTGAACAGAAAGCAGTTTCAGCCACTACGGGCTCATCTTTACACCAGATGCATAAGCCGTTCGGGCTTCTAAGTTTGGCCTTACGAGCTGCCAGAGAGGCTGCGAGATGCGCTTCTTCACGCTCCTGTGCCAGATCAATTTCATCCATAAATGTTCATCTCCTCATTAATTTTTACGCTTCGAACTTAAATCGGTTTCTGCAGGAACAATATTCGTGTACATCAATGCCTGCTTGCAGCACGACTTCTGAAAGACAAAAGTCATATGTTTATTCTATGTTTGCCTTAGCGCCCTGAGCGTTAGCGCAGGGCATACCATTCCTTATGTTTCAGCGGATTCATGGCCGCACCAATCACGTCAGAAATCACATTGACCAGAATCACCAGCCCGCCAATCACCATCACGCCAGCGGAGATCGCCGCGTAATCCTGCTGTCGAATCGCGTTTATCAACCAGCGGCCCAGACCCGGCCAGTTAAAGACCATCTCGGTGATCATCGCCAGCGTCAGCATGGTGGAAAATTGCAGACCCAGACGCGGGATCACCGGCGGCAGCGCATTGTGCAGCACGTGGCGGCGGATCACGGTAAACGGCGAAAGACCCCGCGTGGCCGCCGCTTTGACATAATTTTTATCCATCACGTCGCTGGTGCTGTTGCGCAGCAGGCGGATCACTTCCGTCGTCGGCGCCATCGCCAGCACCAGCACCGGTAAAATCAGGTGGTTCAGGACGCTGATTATCATCTCATGTCGCCAGGGCGAAGGACTCATCCAGGCATCAATCAGCGCAAAGCCAGTGACACTCTGCACCGGATAGAGCAGGTCGTGACGACCGGACACCGGCAGCCAGCCCAGCGTCAGCGAGAAGAACAGCGTCAGCAGTAGCGCCAGCCAGAAAATTGGCGCAGAGAAGCCAATCAGCGCCAGCGCACTGATGGTTTTGTCCTGCCATTTATTGCGCATCACGCCGGCACAGATCCCCAGCGGGATCCCGACCAGCAGCGCGAACAGAAACGCCAGGATGCACAACTCCATGGTGGCCGGGAAAACCTCACGCAGTTGCAGGCCAATCTCCTGACCGTTGGTGCTGGAGACGCCGAAATCAAACTGCAGCATCCCTTTAAACCAGAACCACCAGGCGTCCGAGAGCGCCGCGCCTTCCAGCGGGGCGTCAGGCGTAAAGTAGCTCAGGCTGAAGCTCACCAGCGACAGCAGAAACAGGGTAATGATCAGTAGCAGCAGGCGCCGCAAAATATAGATAATCACTTACTTTTCCTTATCGCTTTCACGATAAACCCCGGCAAACGAGGCGTTGCCAAACGGACTAAGGACCAGCCCTTTAATATCATGACGAAACGCCTGCAGTCGAAGAGAGGATGCCAGTGGCAGCACCGGCAACTCCTGCGCCAGAATCTGCTGCGCTTTGTCATAACTGTCGATGCGACCAGAGAGTTGTTGTGATAACAGCGCATTCTGCAGCGTTTCGTCAAAGGCCGGCGAGCACCAGTGCGCGTAATTGGTCTGCGAGCGAATCGCTGCACAACTGAGCAGCGGCCGGAAGAAACTGTCGGGATCGTTACTGTCGGTGGCCCAGCCTGACAGTGTCAGATCATGATTCATCGCCATCAGCTGCGCCTCCTGAAAACGGCCCTCTACCGGCACTATGGTCAGCCGGACGCCGACCTGCGCCAGATCCGCCTGCAACAGTTCGGCGGTTTTCAGCGGGCTGGGATTCCACGACTGCGATGCGGCAGGCACCACCAGCCGCAGATGCAGATCGCTGATGCCCAGAGCCGCCAGCGCGGCACGGGACTTCGCCGGATCATAGCTGGTAATGCGGGCATCATTATCATATGCCCATGAGGCGCGAGGTAATATCGAGGCGGCGGTTTCGGCGGTGCCGTAATAGATGGACTCCATCAACCGCTCATTGTTGATCGCCAGCGCCAGCGCGTGCCGTACCTCAGGGCGGTCGAGCGGGGGCTTGCGGGTATTAAAGGCCAGATAGGCGATGTTCATGCCGGGACGCAGCGTCATCCGCAGGCGCGGGTCATCGCGCAGGATGGTGAGCTGGCTGGCCGCGGGATAGGCAAGCACGTCACATTCACCGGTCAGAAGCTTGGAAAGCCGCCCGGTGCCGCCCGAGCCGAGATCGATCACCGCCTGTTGCAGACGCGGCACCCCTTTCCAGTAGTGAGGATTGCGCGCCAGGCGGATGTACTGACCGGTGCGGTATTCGCTGAGCTGATAAGGACCGGTGCCAACCGGTTGTCTGTCCATCTCTTCCTGCCGGCCCTGCGCGGTAAGCTGGTCGGCATACTCTTTCGACAGCACTGGTGCATAGTGGGTCGCCATGTGCCACAGGAACGACGCATCCGGGCTGTTTAACCTGAACTCAACCGTCCTGTTATCGATTTTCTTCACGCTCTGCACGGAGTCTGAAAATTGCAGACTGTCAAAGTAGGGATAGTTGCCGCCGTTGACGTTGTGCCAGGGGTGATTGCGGTCAAACATCCGGGCGAAGCTGAACACGACATCGTCGGCGTTCAGCGCCCGGGTGGGGCGGAACTGATTCGTCTGCTGAAACTGCACGCCGCTGCGCAGATGAAAGCGATACGTTGCGCCGTTATCGCGCACTTCCCAGCTGGACGCCAGATCGGGCTTGAGACGATAGGTGTAAGGATCGACATCCAGCAGGCGGTCATAGAGTTGTGCCGCCAGCGTATCGACAGTCAGCCCGCTGCTGGCCATCTGCGGATTAAAGGTGTTCAGCGTGCCGCTGACGCAATAGACGAAGCCGGTCTGGCGGATATCACCCGCAGGCGCTGACCACGCAGGGGCACTCAACACGCTGAGGCTTAGCAACAGCGAACATATTAGTTTTGACATAGAACTCAACGATTTTGAGGCATTAAACAGAGTGTATCGCAAAGCGGGCATTGTCCCAAAACCTGCAACCGCTGCCAGACTGATTTTCATCATCGCGGCGGTAAAAAGAGCGTACAGAAGGTATGGTAATGAGAAAAATTCTCAATAACTTGTTTACAGATGATAATAAGAATGATTATTATTCATCTGCGCTTCGACGGTAGCTCTGCCGTAGAAGAGCACGACATTGCTCACATTGCTTCCAGTATCGTTGCCCGCCTGTTGGCGGGCTTTTTTTTGGTTTTTATAGAGTGGCATGCCTGCCTGGACGGGGAAGGGAAAGCTGCTGAAAGAACCGGCGCTTTAAATGCGGTGTGGCGATGAAAAAAGGGAGAGAAAAGTCAGTTAATGCTGATGTTATCTCTGCTGGCCTCCCGTTTAGCTAAGCGGGTCCTGAATTAAACCGCACTTAACTATTACAAAAACGCAGGTACTATAAGCTCATCTTCTGGTCACCCACTTCCTGGCAATGAATAAATTCCAAAAAAACGTTCAGGCTTTTCAGCATACATCCTTTCGCTATCTCTTTTTTGGACGCCTGTTCACCGTGCTGGGCAATGGGATTGCACCCATTGCGCTGGCCTTTGCGGTACTGGATATTGGCGGCTCTGCCTCTGATTTAGGGATAGTGGTTGCGTCCCGTTCACTGTGTAACGTGCTTTTCCTGCTTGTGGGCGGTGTTGTCGCCGATCGCTACTCACGCAGTCGGGTATTAGTTTCATCGGCAGTGGTTGCCGCTGTTTCACAGGCTATCGTCGCCTGGTCTGTACTCGATGGCTCAGCAACTGTCATTAGCCTGACTTTGCTGGGTGCCCTGAATGGTGCGGCGGCAGGCATCGCACTGCCTGCATCGTCTGCGCTGGTTCCGCAGGTGGTTCCTGCAACGGATTTGCGTCAGGCTAACGCATTAATTCAGCTGGGGATTTATGGCGGTACGGTAATGGGGGCATCGCTGGGGGGGATTATCACCAGCGCTGTCGGGCCGGGCTGGGGGCTGGCAATTGATGCGCTGGGTTTTGCTGTTTCCGCGCCGCTCTATTTCCTGATCCGTGTGAAATCGAGTAAAGCCGCGGCTTCGCAAGGCAATATCCTGCGCGATATCAAAGAGGGATGGGCAGAGTTCGCCGGACGAAGCTGGATTTGGTCGATAGTCCTTCAGTTCGCCATTATCAACGTCGCGTTCAATGGCATTGTGGTGGTACTTGGCCCGATGATTGCCGACGTCTCTTTCGGACGGGCGCGATGGGGGATTATTGTGGCCGCCCATAGCGCGGGTCTAATTGCAGGTTCGTTTCTGGCTATGAAATGGCATCCACGTCGTGATCTCTTTATTGGCGCGATGCTGGCAGGTCTTTACGCACTCCCAATATTTATGCTGAGCCAGGATGCGTCAGCAGCACTGCTAATAGTGGGGTTCTTCATTGCTGGCATGTCATTGGGCCTGTTCGGCGTAACCTGGGCGCATTCATTACAGACACATATCCCACCGGATAAGCTGGCTCGCGTGTACGCTTATGATGCAATGGGTTCCTTTATCGCCATTCCCTTTGGACAACTGGTCGCGGGTCCGCTGGCAACACACTTTGGTATGAGTGCTGTATTGCTGATGTCAGCATTGGCCGTGGTGATGGCTACTGCTGGCGTCGGTCTGGTTCCTGCTATCCGGCAACCTGAAAAAATGGGGACTAAGTCGCACAATGCGTAATGGACAGGCGGCTCAACGTGAAAACAGCCCGGTTTATACCGGGTTGTTAATTCACAAGGCCGGGAAAAATCATAGGTTGGGGTGGCGTTAATTAACTCTCTGCTTTTATATCGTGCTTCTTCATCATTGCGCGCAACTGATGATAGGTGACACCTAATAAGCCAGCCGCACGGCGTTGGTTATAACGTGCCTGCTGCAGGCTGGCTTCCACCAGATCCCGCTCCTGCTGATTCTGCCATTGACGCAGATCCAGCGGCAGGGCAGGCAACGTGCTGCTATCCGCGTCATGACTGGTCCGGATGACAGCAATCGGTTCAGGGCGTGAAGCAAACGGGTTGATAATGACATTATCCAGCGGCTGCTCGCTGCTGTTATGACGATAGACCGAGCGCTCCACCACGTTTTTAAGTTCGCGAACGTTGCCTGGCCAGTGGTAATCAAGCAGAGCCTGCTGCGCCCGTGGGGTAAAGCCGGGAAACAGTAACAGACCAAGCTCGCGACACATCTGGATAGCGAAATGCTCGGCCATCACCAGTATATCGCTGCGTCGTTCGCGCAGTGGCGGTAACTGCACCACATCAAAGGCCAGACGATCCAGCAAATCGGCGCGGAATTTTCCCGCCGCCGCCAGCGCGGGCAGGTCTTCGTTGGTCGCACAGACCAGTCGCACATTTACCTGCAGGGAGTGATTGCCGCCGACCCGCTCCAGCTGTCCATATTCAATTACCCTGAGCAGCTTTTCCTGAACCAGCATCGGTGCCGTTGCCAGCTCATCCAGGAACAGCGTGCCGCCGTCAGCACGTTCAAAACGGCCAAGATGGCGCTTCTGCGCGCCGGTAAAGGCGCCAGCCTCATGACCAAACAGTTCAGAATCGAGCAGATTTTCATTCAGCGCGGCACAGTTCAGCGAGATAAACGGCCCCTGCCAGCGGTCAGAGAGATAGTGCAGTCGGCTGGCGATCAGCTCTTTGCCCGTTCCACGCTCGCCAATCACCAGTACCGGTTTTTCAAGGGGAGCCAGTTTGGAAACCTGTTCCAGCACCTCAAGAAAATTGTTCGACTCCCCCAGGAGATTATCGCTAGTGCCTGTCATGATGAATTTCGCCACCCCTTAATCATTTTGACTATCTTAAAACAAGCGGGAAAGGCTGTAAAATTTAAAATATGATAAAAATCAATAAATTATAAAATTGGCACGCATTTTGTATTAACTCAGCAGGACTTCACGTTTTAAAACATTAAAAGAGGAACATCATTATGGGTATTTTTTCTCGTTTCGCCGACATCGTTAATGCCAACATTAATTCCCTGCTGGAGCGTGCGGAAGATCCGCAGAAACTGGTCCGGCTGATGATTCAGGAAATGGAAGACACCTTAGTTGAAGTGCGCTCCACCTCTGCACGCGCACTGGCTGAAAAGAAACAGTTGTCACGCCGTATTGAGCAAGCGGAGATTCAGCAGGCTGAGTGGCAGGAAAAAGCGGAGCTGGCGCTGCGCAAAGATAAAGATGATCTGGCCCGATCAGCGCTGATTGAAAAACAGAAACTCACCGATCTTATCGCCTCCCTGAAACAGGAAGTGGGTCATGTTGAAGAGACGCTGGAGCGCATGAAAGGCGAAATCAGCGAGCTGGAGAAAAAACTGAGTGAGACACGCGCCCGCCAGCAGGCGTTGACGCTGCGTCATCAGGCGGCCTCTTCATCACGCGATGTTCGTCGTCAGCTGGACAGCGGTAAGATCGATGAAGCAATGGCACGGTTTGAATCTTTTGAACGTCGCATCGACCATATGGAAGCGGAAGCAGAAAGCCACGGTTTTGGTAAACCAAAGACGCTGAACCAGGAGTTTACTGACCTGAAAGCGGACGATGAAATCAGCGAGCAGCTTAATGCGCTGAAAGCCAAAATGAACCGCAGTGAGTAATCATCGACGTTGCGATAAGTGATTAAGGAGAGTCAATGAGCGCACTTTTTTTCGCCATACCGTTAACGATCTTCGTGTTGTTTGTCGCACCGATCTGGTTATGGCTGCATTACAACAACAAACGCAACGGCGGTTCGGAACTGTCGCAAAACGAAATCCAGCGCCTGCAGCGCGTGACCCAGGACGCGCAGCGGATGCGCGAACGTATTGACGCGCTGGAAGCGATTCTGGACGCCGAACATCCCAACTGGAGGCAGCCATGATTAAAGGACGCAAGTTGTGGCGCAAGCCAGATGAAGGGAAATTTATGGGTGTCTGCGCAGGCCTGGCAGAGTATCTCGATATTCCGGTTCGTCTGCTGCGTGTCATCGTGGTGTTATCACTGTTCTTTGGCCTGTTTCTCTTTACGGTGATCGCCTACTTTGTGCTGGGTTTTGTGCTGGATGTCAAACCCGCCTCTGCCTCCCAGACTGAGCGCCAGCCCAGTGCCAGTGAACTGCTGGATCAGCTGGAGAGCACCCTGCAACGGGATGAGCGCAGCGTGCGCGACCTGGAACGCTATGTGACGTCTGAAACCTTCAGCGTGCGCAGCCGCTTCCGCCAGATTTGATTCTGCTACTGTTATTGCCGGGCCTGTCTCAGGCCCGTTCGCTTACTCAATGGAGGTGTTGATGTCTTTTTCGCGATCCACTGCTTTTCGTCACCGCGCGGCACCTGCATTGAAGTCGGCCGCTAAATTCATCATTATTAATGCTGTTACCTACGGTCCCGCCGGTGTCACTGGCTGGGCAGTGAAATCGGTAGCGCGACGCCCGTTACGTCTGCTGCTGGCTGTGGCGCTTGAGCCATTGCTGAAACGCGTGATGAACCGGGTGGCATCGCGCTTCATCAGGGAGAAAGATGAAAAGACTGCAAACTGAATTGATGGCGTTGATGAACCGTGGCGTTGATCGCCACCTGCGGCTGGCGGTAACCGGATTAAGCCGCAGCGGCAAAACCGCCTTCATCACCTCACTGGTTAATCAGCTTTTAACCGTTCACAGCGGCGCGCGTTTGCCGCTGTTTTCCGTGGTGCGGGATGAGCGCCTGTTAGGCGTAAAGCGGGTACCCCAGCGTGACATGGGCACGGCCCGTTTCACCTATGACGAAGGGCTGGCACAGCTCTACAGCACGCCGCCTGCCTGGCCCACACCCACCCGCGGCGTCAGCGAAATGCGACTGGCGCTGCGTTATCGTCCCAATGATTCGCTGCTGCGTCACCTGAAAGAGACTGCGACACTCTATCTGGAGATTGTCGACTATCCCGGCGAATGGTTGCTGGATCTGCCGATGCTGGCGCAGGATTATCTCGCCTGGTCCCGGCAGATGAACGGTCTGCTGCAGGGCGATCGGGCTGAGTGGGCAAAGCCCTGGCGAACCCTCTGCGAAAAACTCGACCCGCTTGCACCCGCCGATGAAACCCAGCTGGCAGAGATTGCCGCTGCCTGGACCGACTATCTGCATCGCTGTAAATCTGAAGGCTTACACTTTATTCAGCCCGGTCGCTTCGTGCTGCCTGGCGATATGGCAGGCGCCCCCGCGCTGCAGTTCTTCCCCTGGCCGACGGCTGATGAAGCGCAACTCACTAAGCTGGCGCAGGCGGACAAGGGCAGTAACTTCAGCATGCTGCAGCAGCGGTTTAACTACTACTGTCAGCATGTGGTGAAAGGTTTCTATAAAAATCATTTCCTGCGCTTTGACCGCCAGATTGTGCTGGTTGACTGCCTGCAACCGCTTAACAGCGGACCCCAGGCGTTTAACGATATGCGGCTGGCACTGACGCAGCTGATGCAGAGTTTTCATTACGGTCAGCGAACCCTGTTTCGTCGGCTCTTTTCACCGGTAATCGACAAATTGCTGTTTGCCGCCACCAAGGCTGATCACATCACCAGCGATCAGCACGGCAATATGGTGTCACTGTTGCAGCAGCTGGTGCAGGATGCCTGGCAGAACGCGGCGTTTGAGGGGATTAGCATGGATTGCATCGGGCTGGCGTCGGTGCAGGCGACGCAGAGCGGGCTGGTCGATCACCGGGGCGAGAAGATCCCGGCCCTGCGCGGAAACCGGCTGGATGATGGTGAGCCGCTCACCGTCTATCCGGGTGAAGTCCCGCCGCGTCTGCCCGGTAATGCCTTCTGGCAGCAGCAGGGGTTTCAGTTTGAACAGTTCCGGCCGCAGCAGCTTGACGTCGATCGCCCGCTGCCACATATCCGCATGGATGCCGCGCTGGAATTTTTATTGGGAGATAAATTGCGATGAGTGATCCGCTGAAGCCGCGTATCGATTTTGCCCGTCCGCTGGATGAGAGCAGCGCCACGCCGCTGCGCCCGGCACAGACTTTTGAAGCGGAAGCGCAGGCGGCGTTTCTGGCGGTGCAGGATGAAGAGGTCGCTGTCGAAGAGGAAGGCGCAGGTGAACGGGCGGTGGAGGCTGCGCTGAAACCTAAGCGCAGCCTGTGGCGCAAACTGGTGACCGCTGGCGCGCTGCTGTTTGGCGTCAGCGTGATTGCGCAGGGTGTCCAGTGGACACATGACGCCTGGCTGACCCGCGACTGGTTTTCACTGGGCAGCGGCGTGGCGGGTGGTCTGATCATCCTGGCGGGTGTGGGTGCGCTGACCACCGAGTGGCGTCGTCTCTATCAGCTGCGTCAGCGCGCCGAGGAGCGGGATGTGGGCCGTGAGCTGCTGCACAGTCATGGCATCGGCAAAGGCCGGGCCTTCTGCGAAAAACTGGCGCAGCAGGCAGAGCTGGATCAGGCGCATCCGGCCCTGCAGCGCTGGCATGCTTCGCTGCACGAAACCCACAATGACAGTGAAATTGTCCGCTTATATGCGCAACTGGTGCAGCCGGTGCTGGATCGGCAGGCGCGGCGCGAAATCAGCCGTCATGCTGCGGAAGCCACGCTGATGATTGCGGTCAGCCCGCTGGCGCTGGTGGATATGGCGTTTATCGCCTGGCGTAATCTGCGGCTGGTCAATCGCATCGCGGCTATTTACGGCATTGAGCTGGGCTACTTCAGCCGCATCCGGCTGTTCCGTCTGGTGCTGCTCAACATGGCCTTTGCCGGGGCTTCCGAACTGGTGCGGGAAGTGGGTATGGACTGGATGTCGCAGGATATTGCCGCCCGTCTTTCCACGCGCGCCGCGCAGGGCATTGGCGCGGGTTTGCTGACTGCAAGACTGGGCATCAAAGCGATGGAGCTGTGCCGTCCACTGCCGTGGCTGGAGCAGGATAAACCACGGCTCGGCGATTTCCGTCGTGAGCTGCTGGGCCAGTTGAAAGAGGCGTTGCAGAAGGGTGGCAATAAGTCAGCCTGACGCTCTCGTGACAAATTAAAGGCGGCATTGCCGCCTTTATTCTTTAGTGTGGCTGGCGCAGCACCTGTCGGGAGTCGATGACCAGACACTCACCCGGACAGCCCGACTCATCAGTGATCACCGGATCCGCTGGCAGCGTGTAGGCCATTCCATTTTTCTCCCTGATAAAATGCGCCATCCCGGCAAACATTTGTGACCACTCATCAGGATTTTCTCGGGCAGTACAAAAGTCCGCCATACGCGCCGGAGCTGTCAACTTTTCCTGACAGATCCCTTTCTGCAGGTGCGCGACTTAGCGTATTATTGTCTTATCTGAACCTGATTAAGGCGAACGCAATGCGTCTGGAAGTGTTCTGTCAGGACCGACTCGGTCTGACGCGTGAACTGCTCGATCTGCTGGTGGCACGCAACATTGATTTACGCGGTATCGAAATCACGGCGCTGGGCCGCATCTATCTGAACTTTTCTGCACTGGAATTTGACGCCTTCAGCAATCTGATGGCGGAAATCCGGCGTACACCGGGCGTAACAGATGTGCGCACGGTAGCGTACATGCCCTCTGAACGCGAGCATCGTGCGCTGAGCGCCCTGCTGGTGGCGATGCCGGATCCGGTTTTCTCCATCGATCTGAAAAGCAAGGTTGAACTGGCTAATCCGGCCGCACAGAACCTGTTTAATCTCGATGAAGAGAAGATGCGCAACTTTAGCGCCGGTAACCTGATTAACGGCTTCAACTTCATGCGCTGGCTGGAGAGCGATCGGGTTGAAGCGCAGGCGCAGCATGTGGTCATTGAGGGCCGCGATTTTCTGATGGAAGCGCGTCCTATTTATCTGCCGGGCGAAGAGGGCCAGATCAACAGGCCAGTGGGGGCGATGGTGATGCTGAAGTCGACAGCCCGCATGGGTCGTCAGTTGCAGAATCTGGTGGTCACCGATGAATCGGAGTTTAACCATATCATTGCTGTCACGCCGAAGATGCGTCAGGTGGTGGATCAGGCGCGTAAACTGGCGATGCTCGATGCGCCTTTACTGATTGTTGGCGACACCGGCACCGGGAAAGATATGCTGGCACGCGCCTGCCATCTGCGCAGTGCCCGCGGTAAGAATCCCTTCCTGGCGCTGAACTGTGCCTCACTTCCAGATGACGTCGCTGAAAGCGAGCTGTTTGGTCATGCCGCCGGAGCCTATCCGAATGCGCTGGAAGGTAAGAAGGGATTTTTTGAGCAGGCTAACGGCGGCTCTGTGCTGCTGGATGAGATTGGTGAGATGTCGCCGAGAATGCAGACCAAGCTGCTGCGTTTTCTCAATGATGGCACCTTCCGCCGCGTCGGTGAAGAGCATGAAGTGCATGTCAATGTCCGGGTAATCTGCGCTACGCAGAAAAACCTGATTGAGCTGGTGCAGCGCGGAGAATTCCGCGAGGATCTCTTTTACCGGCTCAATGTGCTGACGCTGCAACTGCCGCCTCTGCGCGATCGTCCGCAGGATATACTGCCGCTGACCGAGATGTTTGTTGCCCGCTTTGCGGATGAGCAGGGGATGGCGCGTCCGCGACTCTCGCCGCAGCTTAACGCTTTTCTGACTCGCTACGCCTGGCCTGGTAACGTGCGTCAGCTGAAAAATGCGCTTTATCGGGCGTTAACCCAACTGGAAGGTTACGAACTGCGTCCGCAGGATATCGTGTTGCCTGAACAGGCACTGGATGTGTCACTGGGTAATGAGGCGCTGGAAGGGACGCTGGATCAGATCACCAGTCGTTTCGAACGGTCGATTCTGACGCGGCTCTATCTCTCCTATCCCAGCACCCGAAAACTGGCAAAACGGCTTGGTGTGTCGCATACGGCGATTGCGAATAAATTGCGGGAGTATGGTCTGGGGCAGAAGCGCACCGAAAGCGAGTAAACGGCAAACAGAAGATGAGAAGCGGATAACCTGGTTATCCGCTTTTTTTATTACTTCAGCGAGGTCAGCGCAGCGTCATAATCAGGCTCAGTGGTGATTTCATCAACCAGCTGGCTGTAGATCACTTTATCGTTCTCATCCAGCACAATCACGGCACGTGCGGTCAGACCTTCCAGCGCACCATCGGCAATTTCCACGCCATAATCATATTTAAACTCTGAGCCGCGCAGCGTCGACAACGTCACCACGTTGTTCAGGTTTTCTGCGCCACAGAAGCGCGACTGGGCAAACGGCAGATCGGCAGAGATGCATAACACCACGGTGTTATTCAGTTCGCTTGCAGCCTGATTGAACTTGCGCACCGATGAAGCACAGACACCGGTATCAACACTCGGGAAAATGTTCAGAATTTTGCGTTTTCCTGCATACTCAGAGAGCGCGACGTTGACCAGGTTTTTCGCTACCAGCGTGAAAGCTTTGGCTTTATCGCCAGCCTGAGGAAACTGACCAGCAACCGGTACGGCATTACCCTGAAAATGAACAGTCTGAGACATAGTGATTCCTTTTAATGATAAAAAAGATCTGACACAAAACGGCTAAAGATAGCCGTTGTTTATGACATAAATGTTAAGGGTTTACGAGTTCAATTGTGGAATTTAACGTGGCGGTCTGCCACTGCATCACACATCGTGGAGTGGAAATGAGAACGGTAAAAAGTTATCCCGAAGCCTGGCCGTTGCACACGCCGTTTGTCATTGCCCGTGGAACCCGGACTGAAGTCAAAGTGGTGGTGGTTGAAATTGAGGAAGACGGAGTAAAAGGCGTTGGCGAAGCGACGCCTTATGCGCGCTATAGTGAAAGCGAGGCGTCGGTGCTGGCGCAAATCGCCGCGCTGCTGCCCGCGCTGCAACAGGGCATGACGCGCGAGGCGTTACAACAGGCGCTGCCCGCCGGGGCGGCGCGCAACGCCATTGACAGCGCGCTGTGGGATCTCGCCGCACACCAGCAGCAGAGCAGCCTCTGGCAGCTTAGTGGTGTGACCGCACCGGAGGATGTCGTGACCGCGCAGACCGTCAGCATTGATACTCCCGAGGCGATGGCCAGCAGCGCGCTGGCGCTGTGGCAGCATGGGGCAACACTACTGAAGATTAAGCTGGATAATAATTTCATTACCGAACGGCTGATGGCGATCCGCGCCGCCGTGCCGGACGCGACCCTGATTGTGGATGCCAATGAATCCTGGCACGCCGAAGGTCTGGCGGCGCGCTGTCAGCTGCTGGCGGACATCAATGTGGCGATGCTGGAACAGCCCCTGCCAGCGGGTGAGGATGCGGCGCTGGAGAACTTTATCCATCCATTGCCCATCTGCGCCGATGAGAGCTGTCACACCCGCGAAAGTCTGGCGGTACTGCGAGGTCGTTATGAGATGGTCAACATCAAGCTGGATAAAGCGGGCGGGCTGACCGAGGCGCTGGCGCTGGCCGATGCGGCTCAGCAGCAGGGGTTTGCGGTAATGCTCGGCTGCATGCTCTGCACCTCGCGGGCGATACGCGCCGCACTGCCGCTGGTGCCGCAGACCCGCTTTGCCGATCTCGACGGGCCGACCTGGCTGGCGGTGGATGCAGAACCGGCGATTAAAGTGCGCAACGGTCAGCTGATCATTGCTGCCAGCGCAGCAGATTAACCATCATCTCCAGGTAGGTTTCAGTGGCTTCATCCACTGAAATCACCGGCATTTCAGCAGTGACGCAGGGCAGGCTGAGATCTTTACACCAGCTGCCGAATGAGCCTGGCGTGTCATAACCAACGCTGCTGACCCGCGGAAGGCCGGTGTGGCTGGCCAGCCAGCCACCAATCTCTGCCTGATGCGGGTCGTCAATACAGCCCAGCGGTTCATGCCATGAGACGATCCAGCGTGGTTTCAGCTGATGAATCAGCGCACAGAGCGCCTGGGTTTCCGGTTCAGAAGCCGGATGAGTGCCGGTCGAGAGCGCCACATCACGATCATCGGCAGCGCTGTTCCAGCGATACACCGTCTCGCCTGACTGCCAGTTCGCCGCCGGAAAGTTGCGGTTGAGATCAACGCCGTTTGCGTTCGCACGCAGCCCGAGCTGACAGCCATCAGGATTGACTGCTAACACCACGTGGTGCCGACGCATTCCATCAGGCAACGTCCGTAATGCGGCGGAGAGGGTGGCGATGGCCGCATTCTCATCACCGTGAGTGCCTGCCAGAATCAATCCGCTCTCGGGATCGCCCAGCGGTGCCGGAAACCAGAGCAGCGGCGCACCCAGCACTGAGCGGCCATACTGCTGATAGGGGACGTCCAGTTTGCCGCGCAGGGGACGTGGATGGAGTGGCGACATAGTTATTTCCTCAAAGGGTTTTACTAAAAGTAGCGGAAAAGCCGTGCGCGGAAAATAGCTATTTATCTGTCAGCCATTTGCGCTAAAGTGCCCTGCACAAGTTGCATCGGCAACAGACTGATGCAGCGCTTCTTTGGGGTAAAGGAGTGATAATGGTCAAGACCTTTCGCATGACGCTGGCAGCAATCAGCCTGAGCAGCATCATCACACCCGCCATCGCGGCGAATCCACCCGCTGGCGCGCAGCTGGCTGAACAGCAGCAGATCGTTCGCCATATTAAAGATGAACCCGCTTCGCTCGATCCGCTTAAAGCGGTAGGACTGCCTGAAATTCAGGTGATACGCGATCTGTTTGAAGGGCTGACCAATCAGGATGCGCAGGGCAAAATCGTGCCGGGCGTGGCGCAGAGCTGGAGCAGCAGCGATAACAAAACCTGGGTCTTTACGCTGCGTAATAACGCGCGCTGGTCGAACGGTGATCCGGTCACGGCTCAGGATTTTGTCTACAGCTGGCAGCGCCTGGTCGATCCAAAAAACAGTTCAGCCTTTGCCTGGTTCGCGGGCTTAAGCGGTATTCAAAATGCGGCAGCGATAACCAAAGGCGAAATGACGCCCGACAAGCTGGGTGTGGTCGCCCAGAGTAAAAACCAGCTGAAGGTGACGCTGGATCGTCCGGTGCCGTGGTTCCCGGCGCTGGTGGCTAACGTGGCGCTTTTCCCGGTGCCGCAGAAAATCATTGCGCAACAGGGTGACAGCTGGACGTCACCCGGCAAACTGGTGGGCAACGGGGCCTATCAGCTCAGCGAACGCGTAGTGAACGAAAAAATCGTACTGACACGTAATCCTCACTACTGGGATGATGCCCATTCGGTGCTGACGAAAGTGACTTTTGTGCCGATTAATGAAGAGTCGAGCGCCACT
Source organism: Pantoea sp. CFSAN033090 (assembly GCF_001264395.1). Taxonomy (NCBI): domain Bacteria; kingdom Pseudomonadati; phylum Pseudomonadota; class Gammaproteobacteria; order Enterobacterales; family Erwiniaceae; genus Pantoea; species Pantoea sp. CFSAN033090. Next base: position 97,350 of record NZ_LGYX01000021.1, read on the forward strand.
AAACGTTATCGATCCAACGATATTGATATCACCGAATCCTTCCCGAAAAACATGTATGCGCTACTGAAGAAAACTCTGCCCGGAGAGGTCTACACACCTGACCAGTTAGGCACCTATTACTACGCGTTTAACACGCAGAAAGGGCCGACGGCCGATGTGCGGGTTCGCAAAGCGCTCTCCTGGTCTATCGACCGGAAAGTGATTGCTGAAAAAGTGCTGGGAACCGGTGAGAAACCGGCGTGGCACTTTACGCCAGATGTGACAGCAGGCTTTAAGCCACTGCCCACGTTCATGCAACAGCACGATCAGAACAGCCTGAATGCACAGGCCAAATCGCTGCTCGCTGCTGCCGGTTACGGTCCCGGCAAGCCGCTGAAACTCAAACTGCTCTACAACACCTCTGAGAGCCACCAGAAGATTGCGATTGCTGTGGCCTCAATGTGGAAAAAGAACCTCGGTGTGGATGTCACGCTGGAGAACCAGGAGTGGAAAACCTATATCGACAGCCGTAACAGCGGAAACTTCGATGTGATCCGCGCCTCGTGGGTCGGTGACTACAATGAACCCTCCACTTTCCTGAATCTGCTGACGTCGGGCAACAGCAGCAACATCGCGCGCTTTAACAACGCGGATTATGATGCGGTTATCGCCAAAGCCAGCCGGGAGACCAGCGATCAGGTACGTAACAGCGATTACAACCGTGCCGAGCAGATCCTGGCTGAGCAGGCCCCGATCGCCCCCATCTATCAGTACACCAATGGCCGCCTGATTAAACCCTGGGTCAAAGGCTATCCCATCACTAACCCTGAAGATGTCGCCTACAGTCGCGAACTGTGGATTGAAAAGCACTGAGTGCAGGTGGCCGGTCAACCGGCCACCCTCTGACATCTTTCTACACAGCCCGGAGATTGCAACTCAACACCGTCACGCTAGACTGTATCGTATTGATTTTAGTAGTGAGGCGACGGTGTGGACGTAATTGAAGGAAAAGCGTTACAGGTTTCAGATGCCATAATTTCCTGCCAGCTGGATGGCAAGGGCGGGATGATCCCGATTGCTGAAGATGAAGTCATCCAGTGTGAGCAGCCCTGCTGGCTCCATCTTAACTATACCCACCGTAAAAGCGCGGAATGGCTGCAGTCGACGACACAAATCCCTGATGCCGTGCGAGACGCTTTAGCGGGCGACAGTATGCGTCCACGCGTCAGCCGGCTGGGCGACGGCTTTATGATCGTGCTGCGCAGCGTCAACCACAACAGCGATGCGCGTCGCGACCAGCTGGTGGTGATGCGGGTGTTTATCAACGATAAGCTCATCGTTTCGACCCGGCGGCGTAAAGTTTCTGCCGTCGATGAAGTCCTCACGGATTTGCAGAATGGTAACGGCCCGATTGACTGCGGTAGCTGGCTGGTCGATATCTGTGATGCCCTGACCGATCACACCAGCGAGTTTATCGAAGATTTACATGACAAAATCATTGAGCTGGAAGATGCGCTGCTTGACCAGCGGATGCCGGCACGAGGCGAACTCGGCCTGCTGCGCAAACAGCTGATTGTGATGCGGCGGTATATGGCGCCGCAGCGTGATGTCTATGCGCGGCTGGCCAGTGAAAAACTGGCCTGGATGGATGACACCGAACGCCGCCGGATGCAGGAAATCGCCGATCGGCTGGGACGCGGGCTGGATGATCTGGATGCGGGGGTGGCGCGTACCGCGATTCTGGCTGATGAGGTTGCTTCTGCGATGGCGGAGTCGATGAACCGACGTACCTACACCATGTCACTGATGGCGATGATTTTTCTGCCAGCCACCTTCCTGACCGGCCTGTTTGGCGTCAACCTGGGGGGTATTCCAGGCGGCGAATGGCGATACGGTTTCTCTATCTTCTGTCTGCTGCTGGTGGCACTGGCCGTGGGGGTAGCGGGGTACCTGCGCAAGCGGCGCTGGCTCTAGCGTTATGCGTAGCGTATCGGTTATCTGCGCTGAAAATCCAGTTAAGGACGCAAAAGCTGATCGACATCAAGAACCCATTGTCGCTGCTGACGCAAACTCTCTCCCGCAGGTGAATGCAACGTCAAGCGATGGGCGTTGCGCTCCATATTGTCTTACTTCCTAATTTAGAATTAATGCATAGCACATTTAATTCGAAACATGCCGGCCCGTGTGCCGGCTTTTTTTTTGCCCGCCTGGCTGTAACGCCGTTCCTTACCTAAGCTTAAAGTCCATTCGCAACAAAAGGAGTACGGCATGAGCGCGATTCTTAACAGCGAGCCGATCCCCACGGATCCGATCCCGATTCCTGAGCCTATTCCTCAGCCACAACCCCAGCCTGATCCGCCGACAGATCCGGAATTTCCGCCGATAATGGATCCACCACCGCACCGCAATATATAAAAAAAGGGCGTGCTGCCAGCAGCACGCCCTTAACCTTTCCAGCACTTATTTAATCTGAATCACATCCAGACGCGCGCTGGTATCCGGGGCATCCTCTTCATCAGCCCGCCAGCCAACAGGCTGCAGCGGCAGAGATTCCCGGTCAAAGGCGAGATCCCCGCCGTCAACCACCGCATCGCCATGCTTAATGCCTTTAAAATCGAACAGGTTGATATCCGCCATATGTGACGGCACCACATTCTGCATCGCGCTGAACATGGTTTCGATACGGCCAGGATAGCGCTTATCCCAGTCTCGCAGCATATCGGCCACCACCTGACGCTGCAGGTTCGGCTGAGAACCGCAGAGGTTACACGGAATAATCGGGAACTGACGCGCTTCTGAGAAGCGGATGATATCTTTCTCGCGGCAGTAAGCCAGCGGACGGATCACAATCTGCTTGCCATCGTCGCTCATCAGCTTTGGCGGCATGCCTTTCATTTTTCCGCCGTAAAACATGTTCAGGAACAGCGTCTGCAGAATGTCATCGCGATGGTGGCCCAGCGCAATTTTAGTACAGCCCAGCTCAGTTGCGACGCGATAGAGAATGCCACGGCGCAGGCGCGAGCAGAGTGAGCAGGTGGTTTTGCCTTCCGGGATCTTATCTTTGACGATGGAGTAGGTATCTTCTTCGATAATCCGATACTCAACGCCCTGCGACTCAAGATATTCCGGCAGGATATGCTCAGGGAAGCCCGGCTGTTTCTGGTCGAGGTTAACGGCAATAAGACTGAAGTTGACCGGCGCACTTTTTTGCAGACTGCGCAAAATTTCCAGCATGGTGTAGCTGTCTTTGCCGCCCGACAGGCAGACCATGATGCGGTCGCCTTCTTCAATCATATTAAAATCTGCAATGGCTTCGCCGACGTTACGACGCAGACGTTTTTGCAGTTTATTGAGGTTGTACTGTTCTTTCTTGTCAACCGTTTGATTTTCTTGCATTTTTACCTATCTCAAAATCCAGAAAGCGTAGCTGAAGGGCAAATTGCCGTGCGCGTTCAGCCAGACACTTCACTGCGGTGTCACGAATATGCAGCGTATGGTACGGATTGTTGCCGCGAATGCCAGTACTGGAGTGAAGTAATCAGCGGATAGCCGCCCGGGGAATCCGGCAGAGACTACCCGTTAAGGGGGCAGCGACATAAATCGATGCGGCGGTACTCAATGAAAAATGAGGGCGGGCCTTACCAGGTCATTACCCAAAAATTGCGGGCTGATGTGTCACGGATAGCGTTCAACTATGCGATGTCAGCTGGCTGGGACATCTTTCCACTGGCAATCGATTTCATCATTGTGCGCAGAACAGGATGCCAGTGATGCCTGGTAAGCATCAGCCCGCGCATTCTCTTTTTTTGCCGCACAACCCGCAGTCATAAAAATAATTGAGATAATTAACAGATATTTCATCAGAGCGACCCGTTAACAAAAAAAAGAGCATGCACCGCTATTAATCAATAATGCATAAACGGAGTCCTGTTTATGCTTATCTGATTTGAAATTTTCCTTCGAATTGTTGCTATAAATTCGCAGGGAGTTAAATACCCTGATGTACTGTTAATTTCATTAACGCCTGAATCTGAAAAACACTGCTGTTGAATATGCGTTGACACTGCCGGGTTATAATTGGGAATACGTAAGATGCACAGGCATCACTGTTTTTTTGTATCCCATTAAATCTGAATCGATTTTACTGGCACATATCGCCACGTCCAAAACTGTTGCTTTTCAAAGCAGACGGGTGAAATTAAAGCCATTAAAGTGAATGTGAAAGTTAAAAAGGGCGGCTTTAATTTTTACACTCATAACTGTTTTTCCTGAGAGACCAGCTGTGACTTCATCGTTCCGCACATCATGGTAATGCGGGCAGCGAAACAAATCGTTAAATTGCTGGCTATATATGTGAATAAGGACGGAGCAAACTTTAAATTCGATGAGACATCCGGTAAACACTCACGATATAAAAAATTATGGTGTCCGATTTATATTGACGCTTATACTCTTTTTACTCTGCTATGTTGCAGTCATGTATTGCGGCGTTTTGTTGCTGGTAAACCGACACGGATTGCTGCATTTCCTGCTGCACTGAATTTATTATTGCTAGCCACAGGCTTTAAAAATCCAGCGATAAGCATGATGTAAAAAATGTCTGAGCACTTCCAGCAAACTTTCAGCGCCTTCCCCCACCAGACACTGTCCGGTCTCAAGCGCATTATTTACGGAATTACGATGATCCAGGATCATCATGATGGCCATAGCGCCCGCAATCAGCGTAAAGATAAGCATGCTCAGTACCGGCCAGCTACTTTTACGTACAGAAGCGGACAGGGTTTCGTCACGATGGTCAGAGTTCTGGCGCATTTTTCACCGGATAAATGGTTACCTTAATAAACAATCACGGATTATGACATTAATTCCCGGCGGGCTCTATATCTCAGGTCAGGCTGCATGATGATGATAATAGATGAATCTGATGGAGAGGGCAGAAGGCAGTGCTTACTGATAACTCCCTTCTGCAACGTCCTGGCGCTGACCGGCCTGTGTTCAGCAGGAATGATCTTTATGTAGAGGGATTTACATCATCTCCAGCGACTGAACTCCTTTGATCTCCATGACCTTATCGTAGAGGTGAGCATCGTTTGATTTGCGGGACAGCGTCACCTGAACGCTGAGCTCACACAGACCACTCTCCTCATCCCGGTTAATCACCGTCACATTGCCGTATCGAATGCCTTCCCGCTGCATGACCAGCAGCACCAGCGGCACACTTTTGGGTTTAAGAAAAACCAGCAGCGTATGATGTTTACCGATGAGAAAATGGCTCAGGCGGCGGAAGACTTCCAGCACCACCAGCGCCAGCACCGTGCCATAAATGCCGATCTCATACATGCCGCTGCCAATCACCAGACCAATCGCCGCAGTCACCCATAATCCCGCCGCCGTGGTTAAGCCTTTCACCACCTGCTTCTGAATCATAATGGTGCCTGCGCCAAGGAAACCCATGCCGCTGACTACCTGGGCAGCAATACGGCTGGGATCCAGTGCCACATGGTCACTATTGAGCATATCGGCGAAGCCATATTTCGATACCAGCATAAACATCGCACTGCCGATACCGACCAGAATATGGGTACGCAGTCCCGCTTCTTTGGCCCGCATCTGGCGCTCCATGCCGATCAGGCCGCCGAGAATACCGGCCAGCGCTATGCGAATTAACATATCCATTAACATGGCTTTACTCCGAATTAATAAGGGCCGAAAAAGGGTGACAGTTCAGCGATAACAGGTAAACAAGATAATTCTGCTTGCAAATGACGCCGGAGAATTTTGTAAAAAGCTGTTTCACCTCTCGACCCGTTGTGCTGCCTGACATATGCTGAGCCAGCCTTTTCCCCCACTTCCCGGAGTCCGACTGATGAAAGCAGCCACTTTTTTGCTGGCCGGTGCCGCATTATTACTCTCTGCCTGCAGCAGCAACAGTGATGATAACGAGCCACCGCAACAAGCCACCGCCGCCCACATCCAGCCACGGGTGGTGATGTCTTCCCTGGCAGAAAGCACCTGTTCAAATGCGGGTGGAACGCTGGCATTTTCGCATCAGCTGGATGGCTCAAGAGTGGGGATGTGTCAGTTAGTCAATGGACGTCGGTGTGATGAGCAGGCGTTAATTGGCGGGAATTGCGCGCGCTGATGATCAGGCCGGATTGCTCCGGCCAGCACAGTCAGGCAGAGAGCCGGTTCGGGCAGTTTTCACCGCGGTCGAGCTGGCTGAGATTATTCAGTGTCGTTTCAGAAATGGCGGTCAGCGCTTCGGCGGTTAAAAACGCCTGATGGCCGGTGAACAACACGTTATGGCACGCCGACAGACGGCGGAACACATCGTCCTGAATCACATCATTCGACTTATCTTCAAAGAACAGATCACGTTCATTCTCATAAACATCCATGCCGAGCGCGCCGATTTTCTGCTGTTTCAGCGCGTCAATCGCCGCCTGTGAATCAATCAGGCCACCACGACTGGTGTTGATAACCATCACCCCATCACGCATCTGTTTAAACGCATCGGCGTTGAGCAGATGATGATTCTCCGGCGTCAGCGGGCAGTGCAGGGTAATGACGTGGGATTCAGCAAACAGCGTCTTCAGATCAACATATTCCGCGCCCAGTTCCAGCGCCTGCTCACTCGGGTAGGGATCATACGCCAGCAGCCGCATACCAAAACCTTTCAGAATCCGCATCGTCGCGATCCCGATTTTACCGGTACCGATAACACCCGCGGTTTTGTTATGCATGTTAAAACCGGTCAGGCCGTCGAGCGAAAAGTTTGCGTCACGGGTACGCTGATAAGCGCGATGAATACGGCGATTCAGGGTCATCATCAGGCCGATAGTATGTTCAGCGACCGCTTCCGGTGAGTAGGCCGGCACGCGCACCACTTCCAGACCCAGCTCTTTTGCAGCAGCCAGATCAACATTATTGAAACCGGCACAGCGCAGCGCGATATATTTCACACCCAGCCCGGCCAGCTCTTCCAGCACCGGGCGACTGCCGTCATCGTTTACAAAGATACAGACAGCATCGCAACCCACAGCGGTTTTGGCGGTGCTTTCAGAGAGTAAAAAGTCAAAAAACACCAGTTCAAAGCCGAACTGCTGATTGACCTGCTCAAGATATTTCTGATCGTAATGTTTGGTGCTGTAAACCGCGATTTTCATCGTTGTGCTCCTGCAGAGGTGATAGAGCAAGGATAACGTTTTCTGACTGACTTTGCTGAAACAGCTGACTTGTGTCCGGCGCAGACCTTCACCTCTGGCAGATTACATGCCATCATCGTTGTCAGGATACTGTAAGGAAAAGGATTATGGCTTTTATGCCACGGATGTTCCGGCGACGGCTGGCCGCCATTCTGGCGCTGATTCTGCTGCTGCTCGGCCTGATCTTGACTGTCACGCAATGGCTGCCGCGGCTGGTCGGCATCTGGCTACCTGAAGATACCCGCATTGAGCTGTCGGGCGCACCGCGCTGGCGGGAAGGTGGCCTGTGGTTGCCACAACTTCGTTATCTCGCAGGGGATTGCTCCCTGGCAACGGTAAAGGGGGTATCGCTGGGCTGGCATCAGTCGCGCTGGAAACTGAATGCGTCAGAGCTGACGCTGGATAGCACCTGCCTGCAAAAATTACCGGCCAGTGATGACAGCACGGCAGCCCCCAAAACGCTGGCCGAATGGCAGGCAATGCTGCCTGGCGCCGACGTTCATCTGGGCAAATTAATTGTTACGCCGTGGCAGACGTATGCGGGCGCGCTGGATCTGACGCTGGAAAAAGATCGCCAGCAACTCAGTTATCAGGGCGATAATCTGCAGCTGGCGGCAACGCTGACCGGTCAGCAGCTCGCTATCAGTCGCCTGACGCTCACCCATCCTGCACTTCCTGAACCCGTCACGCTGAGTGGTCATCTGGCGTTACCCACCTTTGCCACTGATCTGCCGGTGAACGGCGAGGTGACCGGACAGCTGGCGCTGGACGCGCTGCCGCATCACCTGAAGCTGACGCTTAACTGGCAGCAGCAGCAGGGCGAGCTACGCGTGGCAATGGCCGAAGTGACCCGACCGCTTCTCAGACTGCCGTGGCAGATCAGCCGCGATCAGATTCGGATTGAAAAGGGCGAATACTTCTGGCCGCTGGAGGCTCAGCCGCTATCAGGGTTTGTTAACCTGACGCTGGATAACTGGCAGTCTGGCCTTGAAAGTAGCCAGATTAGCGGTCGCGTTAACCTGCTGACCCAGGGACGCGGCGGCAAGGGCAACGTGGTGCTCGGCGTCGGGCCCGGCAACCTCAGCCTGACCAACAGCAACCTGCCGTTTCAGCTAACCGGCGAAAGCAAGCTGGCCGACCTGCAACTTTACGGCTCCATTCCGGGCGTGCTCAGCGGCTCGCTGCTCGATCCTCAACTGGTGCTGCAACCTAAATCGCTGCTGCGCCTGCGGGGCCGGTTGCTGTCAACGCTGGAAGTGGACGAAGCGCGCTGGCCGCTGGCGGGCGTACGACTCTCCTCGCAGGGTATTGATGGCCGCCTGCAGGCCATTCTGAATGCGCACGATGCCAGTTTTGGCCGCTTCCGGTTGCATCTCGATGGCCGCGCCAATGATTTCTGGCCCGATAAGGGCGAATGGAACTGGCGCTACTGGGGAGGTGGCGAGATGCTGCCGCTGCAGGCGCGCTGGGATGTTAAAGGCACGGGCGGCTGGCACGACACCCTGATCCATCTGGATACCTTGTCCACCGGTTTTAATCAGCTGGCGTATGGCAGTGTCAACGTTGCAAAACCGCGTCTGACACTGACTAAACCGGTAAACTGGCAGCGTGATGCGGCGCATCCGGCGTTCAATGGGCATTTCCGCCTGCAGGCAGGAGAGACCCGCTTCAGCTATGGCGGACATCTGGCAGATTCCACGCTCGACTTTGAGGCTAAAGGTCGTGATCCCGGCTATTTTATCTGGCGAGGCAGTTTACAAGCGGGCAAGGTTGGCCCGCTGCGGGTTAACGGCCGCTGGGATGGCGAACGGCTGCGCGGCCAGGCCTGGTGGCCGGCACAGTCGCTGACGGTGTTTCAGCCGTTGCTCAGCCCCGACATGAAAATGCAGATCCAGGGCGGCCGTTTGCAGGCACAGGTCGCTTTTTCCGCCGCAAGTGAACAGGGTTTCCAGGCGGGAGGCCACTGGACGGTAAAACAGGGCAGCATCTGGACGCCTGACAGCCAGGTTAACGGTATCGACTTCTCGCTGCCGTTCAGATTCCATGAGCAGCAATGGCAGTTTGGTCAGCATGGCCCGGTATCACTGCGCATTGCCGAGGTTAAGAACCAGTTTGCGATGCAGAATATTCGCGCTGACCTGCAGGGTAACTGGCCGTGGTCCGAACAGGCGCCGCTGACGTTGCAGGATGTCAGCCTTGATCTGCTGGGCGGACAAATTACGCTGCCCGCTTTGCGCATGCCGCAGCATGAGCCAGCCCGGGTGTCGCTGCGCAATATCAGCCTCAGCGAGCTGGTGACGGCGCTGAAACCTAAACAGTTTGCCATGTCGGGCAAGGTCAACGGTGAGCTGCCGCTGTGGCTCAATAATCCACACTGGCTGGTGGAGAAAGGGTGGATTGCCAACAGCGGTCCGCTGACCTTCCGGCTGGATAAAGATATGGCGGATGCGATTACCCGCAATAACGTGGCGACGGGCGCCGCGCTGGACTGGTTACGCTATATGGAAGTCTCCCGCAGCTGGGCCACGATCAATCTGGATAATCTTGGCGACCTCACCATGGAGGCGCAGGTGCAGGGCGTCAGCCAGTTCAGTAACCGTCGTCAGACAGTCAATCTCAACTATCATCATCAGGAAAACCTGTTTCAGCTCTGGCGCAGCCTGCGCTTTGGCGATAATTTGCAATCCTGGTTAGAGCAACATGCGAATTTGCCATCCAACAAGGACACTTCACCATGAGCCTGAGGGCACTACTGGTTCTGGCGGCCGGACTGCTGAGCATCGGCTGCGTGCCGCGCATTGAAGTCACGGCACCTAAAGATCCCATCACCATCAACATGAACGTGAAAATCGAACATGAGATCCACATCAAAGTCGATAAAGACGTGGAAGCGCTACTGAAAAACCAGAGCGGTCTGTTCTGAGGAGAGCAACGATGAAACGCATAAGCGCGGTGTTGTTCCTCGCCCTGACGATGGCGCAGCCTGCCTGGGCACTGACGCTGGATCAGGCGCGGCAATCGGGGCGGGCAGGTGAAACGCTCTCCGGCTATCTGGCGGCACGTGCGCAGGATAGTGAAACGCTGGCACTGGTGCAGCGTATTAATGCCGGACGTCAGCAGGAGTATCAGCGACTGGCAGAACAGAATAATCTCTCCACGGCCGATGTCGCCAGTATTGCCGGACAGAAGCTGGTGAGCCGTGCGGCAGCGGGGGAATATGTGCGCGGCATTAACGGTCAGTGGCTGAGAAAAACGGCAGAGAGCAGTCAGTAACCGGCGAAAAAAAACCGGGCGCATGGCCCGGTCTTTTACAGCGTCATCCTGAGATGAGTGAGACTTATGCCGTCACGATCTGCTTGATAGCGTCTTTCGCTTCAGCGGTCGCTTTGCTGGCCACTTCCGGACCGTAAGCGATGCCTTCAGCAAACACGAACTCAACGTCAGTGATGCCGATGAAGCCCAGGAACAGCTTGACGTAAGGGGTCAGCAGGTCAGTAGGGGTATCTTTGTGGATGCCGCCACGGCTGGAGATAACGACTGCCGTTTTGCCTTTAACCAGACCTTCCGGGCCTGCTTCTGTGTAGCGGAACGTCACGCCAGCACGGGCAATCAGGTCGAAATAGTTTTTCAGCTGCGTAGGGATGTTGAAGTTGTACATTGGCGCGGCAATCACCACTTCATCATGAGCCTGCAGTTCTGCAATCAGTTCATCAGACAGGTCCAGAGCCTCCTGCTGACGAGGTGACAGCGGGGTATCAGAGGGACGCATTGCACCCACTAACTCGCCATCCAGTACCGGGATCGGGTTAGCCGCCAGGTCACGTACGGTAACCTCTTTACCCTGGGCCTTTGCCTGTTCGATGTAGAAGTCAGCGAGCTGGCTTGATTGTGAGTAGCCTGCAAGAATGCTTGATTTCAGAACTAAAACTTTGCTCATGGTGGTTTCCTGTCTGTTACGCGGAAGACTTTCCGCTCAATGGTTTACACTCTACGGTTATCGATGGCGCGGTGAAAGCGCAATATTTCGAGACCCATGTTCGAATTTATTGAATAAGCGTAACCGGGGCCAGCCGCCGGAACAGTTCAGAATGTGCTATGATGCGCGCAATTATTTTTATTGAATCAGCTGGTTATCCCGGCTTGCAGGGCGCTGCTTCAGGCAGCGACACCGTCTGAGTAAGGTACGTCACTATTATGTCATCTCCCGATACTTCCCCACTGGCAGCGCTCTGGTCACGCCTCGACGGCGTAATGCTGCGCGATCGCCAGCGGTTACAGCGCCGTTTACAGGGTGCCAGAAAAGCTAAAAATCCTGAGGCACAGCAGGGCATTGTCAGCGAGCTTGAGCAGGACTTTATCGCAGCCGAGCAGCGCGTGGCCCAGCGCCGTGCGGCCACGCCAGCCATTACCTTCCCGGACAATCTGCCGGTCAGTCAGAAGCAGCAGGATATTGCTGAGGCGATTCGCGATCACCAGGTAGTGATTGTCGCCGGTGAAACCGGCTCGGGTAAAACCACGCAGCTGCCGAAAATCTGTCTGGCGCTGGGGCGTGGTGTGACGGGTCTGATTGGTCATACGCAGCCGCGCCGTCTGGCCGCACGTACCGTGGCGAATCGCATTGCCGATGAGCTCAGCACTTCGCTGGGCGGCTGCGTCGGCTATAAAGTACGGTTTAACGACCAGGTCAGTGACCTGACGCAGATTAAACTGATGACCGACGGGATTCTGCTGGCGGAGATCCAGCAGGATCGTCTGCTGATGCAATATGACACCATCATTATTGATGAAGCGCACGAACGCAGCCTGAATATCGATTTCCTGCTCGGTTATCTGCGTGAGCTGCTGCCGCGTCGCCCCGATCTGAAAGTGATTATCACTTCCGCCACCATCGATCCACAGCGTTTCTCGCGTCATTTCAATAATGCGCCGGTGATTGAGGTCTCAGGCCGGACCTATCCGGTTGAAGTGCGCTATCGGCCGGTGGTTGAAGAGGCGGATGATGGCGATCGTGACCAGCTGCAGGCGATTTTTGATGCCGTAGATGAGCTGGGCCGGGAAAGTCGGGGCGATATCCTGATCTTCATGAGTGGTGAGCGTGAAATACGTGATACCGCCGACGCGCTGAACAAACGCGATCTGCCACACACCGAAGTGCTGCCGCTCTATGCACGGCTGTCGAACGCTGAACAGAACCGGGTGTTTCAGTCGCACAATGGTCGTCGTATCGTGCTGGCGACCAACGTCGCGGAAACCTCACTGACGGTGCCTGGGATTAAATATGTGATCGATCCCGGTACGGCGCGTATCAGTCGTTACAGTTTCCGTACCAAAGTGCAGCGCCTGCCGATTGAACCGATATCACAGGCGTCTGCCAACCAGCGTAAAGGGCGTTGCGGCCGCGTTTCAGACGGTATCTGTATCCGCCTTTACGCGGAAGATGACTTCCTGAGTCGTCCGGCCTTTACCGATCCTGAAATCCTGCGCACCAACCTGGCGTCAGTCATCCTGCAGATGACCTCGCTGGGCCTCGGCGATATCGCCGCCTTCCCGTTTGTGGAAGCGCCCGATAAGCGCAATATCCAGGATGGCGTCCGCCTGCTGGAAGAGCTGGGCGCGCTGACCCTGAACGAAGAGACCGGTCACTACAAGCTCACCGGTTCCGGGCGTCAGCTGGCGCAGCTGCCGGTGGATCCCCGCCTGGCGCGGATGGTGCTGGAAGCGCAGAAATTTGGCTGCGTGCGCGAAGTGATGATTATCACCGCTGGCCTGTCGATTCAGGACCCGCGTGAGCGTCCGGCAGATAAAAAGCAGGCGTCCGACGAGAAGCACCGGCGCTTTGCCGACAAAGACTCCGACTTCCTCGCCTATGTGAATCTCTGGAACTACCTGGCGGAGCAGCAGAAAGCGCTGTCCGGGAATGTTTTCCGCCGCCAGTGCAAAAGCGATTTCCTTAACTATCTGCGCGTGCGGGAATGGCAGGATATCTACACCCAGTTGCGGCAGGTGGTGCGTGAACTGGGCATTCCGGTTAACAGTGAACCGGCTGAGCTGCAGCCCGTCCACTGCGCGCTGTTAAGCGGTCTGCTGTCGCATATCGGGCAGAAAGACACCGATAAGCAGGAGTATACCGGCGCGCGCAATACCCGCTTCGCGATCTTCCCTGGCTCCGGGCTGTTTAAAAAGCCGCCGAAGTGGACCATGGTGGCGGAACTGGTCGAGACCAGCCGCCTGTGGGGCCGCACGGCGGGCCGTATTGAACCAGAGTGGATTGAGCCGCTGGCACAGCATCTGATCAAGCGCAGCTACAGTGAACCGCACTGGGAGAAATCGCAGGGCGCGGTGATGGCCACCGAAAAAGTCACGCTCTATGGCCTGCCGATTGTCGCCGCCCGTAAAGTTAACTATGGCAGCATCGATCCCACCCTGAGCCGTGAACTGTTTATTCGTCACGCGCTGGTGGAGGGCGACTGGCAGACCCGACACGCCTTCTTCCGCGCAAACCAGAAGCTGCGCAGCGAAGTGGAAGATCTGGAACACAAATCCCGTCGCCGCGACATTCTGGTTGATGACGAAACGCTGTTTGCTTTTTATGACCAGCGCATTGGCAAAGAGGTGGTCTCGGCGAAGCATTTCGACAGCTGGTGGAAACAGGCCAGTCGCGAAAACGCAGAACTGCTGAATTTCGACAAGCAGATGCTGATCAAAGAGGGCGCGGATAAAGTCAGTCAGCTCGACTACCCCAACTTCTGGCATCAGGGCAACCTCAAACTGAAGCTGAGTTATCAGTTTGAGCCTGGCGCAGATGCGGATGGCGTGACGGTACATATTCCGCTGCCGCTGCTGAACCAGGTAGAGGATAGCGGTTTTGAGTGGCAGATCCCCGGTGTACGCCGTGAACTAATCATCGCACTGATTAAGTCGCTGCCAAAGCCGCTGCGCCGTAACCTGGTGCCTGCGCCCAACTACGCCGAGGCGTTCTTAGGAAGAGTGAAAGCGATGGAGATGCCGCTGCCTGATGCGCTGGCGCGGGAATTTCGCCGCATGACCGGCGTCACGCTGGAGCGGGAAAACTGGCAGTGGGAACAGGTGCCCGATCATCTGAAAATGACGTTCCGGGTAGTCGACGAGCACAACCGTAAACTGCTGGAAGGTAAAGATCTCACTGCGCTTAAGGCACAGCTGAAAGACAAAGTGCAGGAAACGCTGTCGAAAGTGGCGGATGACGGGCTGGAGCAGAGCGGGCTGCATATCTGGAGTTTTGGCGATCTGCCACGCAGTTATGAACAGAAGCGCGGCAGCTACCAGGTTAAAGCCTGGCCTGCGCTGGTGGACGAGAAAGAGAGCGTCGCCATTCGCCTGTTTGACAGCGAGCAGGAGCAGCAAAAAATGATGTGGCGCGGTCAGCGTCGCCTGCTGCTGCTGAATGTGCCGTCACCGGTTAAGTATCTGCACGAGAAGTTGCCGAACAAAGCCAAGCTCGGACTCTACTTTAACCCTTATGGCAAAGTGCTGGAGCTGATTGACGACTGCATCGCCTGTGGCATCGACAAGCTGATGGGGGAAGCGGGCGGTCCGGCCTGGGATCAAACCTCGTTTGAGCAGTTGCGTGACAAAGTGCGCGGCGAACTCAATGAAACCGTGGTGACCATCGCGAAGCAGGTCGAGCAGATCCTGACGGCAGTCTTCAACATTAATAAGCGTCTGAAGGGCCGGGTCGATATGACCATGGCGCTGGCGTTATCTGACATCAAAGCGCAGTTAAGTGGCCTGGTTTATCGCGGTTTTGTCACCGGCAACGGCTGGCAGCGACTGGCCGATACGCTGCGTTATCTGCATGGGATTGAGCGCCGACTGGAAAAACTGCCTGCCGATCCGCACAGCGATCGTGCGCGGATGTTAAAAGTGCAGGCAGTGGAGCAGGCTTATCAGGCGTGGCGCAACAAGTTGCCGCCGCAGCGTCAGGATGATGAAGAGGTGCAAAATATCCGCTGGATGATCGAAGAGCTGCGAATCAGTTACTTTGCTCAGCAGCTGGGTACGCCTTATCCCATCTCAGATAAGCGTATTCTGCAGATGATGGAGCAGATAGCGGGTTAAGTGCCGGGATGCGCGCCGTAACCGGCGCGCATCCGATGATGGCGAGTGAGAGTGCGGACTACTGCGCGAGGGATTCCAGCTTATCTTTAAACGAGGTGACCGAAATCGCGCGGTTATCAGCCAGGTAGCGATCTTTCGCTGCCGGTGCTGAGCTTTGTACCGCGATTAACTGCCAGCCTTTATCGCTATTGAGCAGCAGTGGCGAACCACTGTCACCTGGCAGGGTGTCACACTGATGCGACAACACGGCGCGCTGCGCCCAGCCGGTAATCAGGCAATCGCTGTGGGAGTAAAGCGTGTCCAGATGATCAGCCGGATAGCCTGCCTGCGTCACTTTGCGTCCGGTCAGCTTCAGCGCCGCAGTGAGATCGCTGCGTGAGCCATCGAACAGCGGAATAGGCGTAATCGCTGAGGGCGGATTGCGTAAAATCACGATGCCGTAATCATAGGGGGCTGCACTGCTCGGCACGATCCAGCCTTCACCGTCCGCTTTTAACTTTGATGCCAGCGAGGGTTCAACCCGCGCATCAATATCATGAAGCTCGTAGCGCCAGCCTTTATCGCTGGCCATAAATCGCAGCGCAACCGGCTTATCGAAATTACCCGGCGGGGCAAGCAGGCAGTGTCCGGCGGTCAGCGCCAGATGCGGAGAGATGAGTGTGGCAGTACAGAGGTTGCCGCTTTCGGTTTCCAGCTGACCAATGGCATCCCAGGGGGCAGCGGTAATATCGGTGATTGCCTGGCGATGATCCTTACCGAAAAACAGCATCTTAATTTCAGCAGGAGTAGGCGAGTCATCGTCATCATCGGCATGAACCGTGGTGGCAAAGCTGAAGAGTCCAACCATTAACAGGGTAGCCAGGCGCATAGAAATCTCAATGGCGAGAAAAAATTAACGTTATTGTTATTACGTAAGTACGGTAACTATAGTCGGTGAGCGTTGAAAAAGGGAGTTTTATTGGTTAATCAGTACGCTACAGCGGTTAAACAAAAAAGCTTGCTGCAACAATGCCACACAGGATCATCACCAGCAGAATAATTTCGAAGCGATAGCGACGCACCATATCATCCACTCCAGTAAAGAAACACCCGGCAGAACCGGGTGTTTTTAATCATCATCTCGTGGCCGTGCGCTGAAGGCGACCTTAGTTTTTAGCTGCTGGTTTCACAACTTTTTTGTGGTGAACTTTTTTAGCAGCCTGAGCTTTCTGTGCAGCTGGTTTAGCTACTTTTTTGTGG